>NZ_AP020335.1:1868469-2179881 GCF_013340845.1 Hydrogenovibrio marinus | reverse complement strand
TGGCGTTTCCTTAGACGCGAAACATATCAAAATGGGCGTTGTGCAACAGTCACCTTCGGTGGAGTCAGCGGATTTCGCCAGTCATTTTTATCGCTCTCAATATTTTGATGCTTCTCATTATGACGATGTACCTTCGGCAAAAGAGGCCATGCATCAAGGAGCCATTCAAGCAGTGGTGATTCTGAAATCTAGCTTCACTCAGGACTTCTATTCACAACCTACTGCCCCCGTGCAATTGCTGGTGAATGGCGTCAACTCCAATACCGCCAATCTAATTAATGGTTATGTTCAGGCAGCATGGCAGGTGTGGCTTTCGGATTATGCGCTCAAACATGGCTCGACACTCACGCAGCCGGTGCAGCAGTTGACTCGAATTTGGTTCAACAGTGAGGTCAACAGTAGTTATTTCCTTGTACCGGGGTTGATTGCCATTGTCATGACGTTGATTGGCGCATTGCTTACCGCGCTGGTGGTGGCACGAGAATGGGAGCGTGGGACGATGGAAGCCCTGTTGGTCACGCCTGTCAGTATTTATGAAATATTGTTCAGTAAGGTATTTCCTTATTTTGTTTTAGGTATGGGTGGTATGTTGCTGAGCTTACTGATGGCGCTTTATTTATTCCATGTACCGCTTAGAGGATCTTTGTGGGTTCTTCTGTTGAGTTCCGCGCTTTTTCTTTGGGTAGCGTTGTCGATGGGAATCCTTATTTCAACGGTGGGTCGCACTCAGTTCGTTGCGGGGCAAATTGCTATTTTGGTAACGTTTCTACCCGCGTTTCTGTTGTCCGGTTTTATTTTCGATTTGCACAGTACGCCATTGGTGATTCAGATGATTTCGCATATTGTGCCAGCGCATTATTTTGTGGCGTTATTGCAGAGCGAGTTTTTGGCCGGTGATATTTTCTGGATTATCTTGCCGAATCTGTTGGCATTACTGGTGATGGGCGTTGTTTTGACACTGGTTGTGTTGAAAAAATCCCATAAGCGTCTGGATTAGCGGGAGGCAGGATGTTGAATTGGTTGAGCATGATTTCCTGGTCACGCATCTTTGCCTTGATGGTGAAAGAACTACGTGTATTGTTCCGGGATAAGCGTACTCGCTTTGTGGTGATTGGGCCGCCATTGATACAGTTGTTGGTGTTCGGGTATGCCGCAACCTTTGAGTTGAAGCAAGCACCGATAGCCATTTTGAATCAGGATAGAGGAATTCTCTCGCAAGAAATTATTGGCAGGCTTGAGGGATCGGACAGCTTTGAGGTGGTAGCCTATTTGCACGATCAGCAAAAGATTAACCAGCTCATCAATGAAAAAAAGGCATTGGTGGTCGTAAGTTTTCCGGCGGATTTTTCCAGCAGACTTCTTAAGGAAGGTACGACGGACTTGCAGGTGATTGTCGATGGGCGTAATTCGAATACTGCTTTGCTGGCGCAAAATGATGTTGCCGGTGTCGTGCAGACATTTAACCAGTTATGGGCTGAACAGCATAATTTAAAGCAACCGCCCATCACGCTGGTGCCGCGAAATTGGTTTAATGAAAACCTGGAGAATAACTGGTTCTTCGTCCCCGGAATCGTGGCATTGATTGTATTGATTGTGTCCTTGTTGATTACCGCGTTATCAGTAGCAAGGGAGAGGGAAGAAGGAACGTTTGACCAGTTGTTGGTCACGCCGTGTTTGCCGATAGAAATCCTGATAGGAAAGTCGTTGCCTGGCATGATGGTCGCGGTACTGGAAAGCAATGTGATTATCCTCATTGCGATTTTTTGGTTTGATGTACCTTTCCGCGGAGACTACTGGCTGCTTCAGTTGGCAATGGTGTTCTTCGTTATTTCCGCCATTGGGGTCGGTTTGATGATTTCATCTTTGTCAACCACGCAGCAACAGGCATTGCTAGGAGCGTTTATGTTCATGGTGCCGGCGGTCATTCTCTCCGGCTTTGCAACGCCGATTGAGAATATGCCGGAAGTCATTCAATGGCTGACCTACCTTGACCCCATGCGCTACTTTCTGGTTATCGTTCGTGGGATTTTCCTGCAGGATGTCGGAATGGATGTGGTATGGTCGCAAATCTGGCCGATGGCGATTATCGCAGTGGTCACGCTTTCGCTTGCAGGGTGGTTGTTCCGGCATAGAACGGCGTGAGGGTTTCGTTGTCACTTACCCCAACCTGGCAGATTTTATGCTCGCAAATCTACCAGGTTGGGGGTGGGAAATAGGTCTCTAGATGAACCAGCTTTCACCGATAGTGAGATATTTCACGGTTTCGGTCGTAGTGTTTTCTTTCAGCACCTTCGGCGGCAAGCTCAAGGGTTCGTCCGTCAAATCAAAAGTCCCATAGTGCATGGGTACCAAAACGCCAGCGCCCATTTCTCTGTAGGCTTGCAACGCTTCTTGAGGGTTCATGTGGCTAGACTTCATAAACCACCTCGGTTCATAAGCACCTATCGGTAGAAAAGTGATGTCCACTTTGCCGAAGAGTTGTTTGATTTCTTTGAAGTGCTCGGCATAACCCGTATCTCCCCCAAAATAGAGCATTTTGCTCGGCGTCTTAATCAGAAAGCTACCCCAAAGAATTTCATTTTTATCAAAAGGCGTTCGGCGATACCAATGGTTGGCGGGCAGATAAATGACTTCAAAATCGTCAGCAAGTTGATATTGCTGATACCAACCAGCTTCCTGACATTCAATGGTTGGATTCATTTCCTGTACTAAAGGCGTCATCTTAAGCGGAATCAAGGCCTTGCTGTGGCTGCAATGTTTTAGGGTGTCGCTATCCAGATGGTCGTAGTGTCCATGGCTGATTAGTAGATAATCGGGTTGAATGTTGTTAATGGGGAGTGGTAATTCGGTATGACGCGTAAACATCGGCGGAGCTGTGAGGCAAGGGTCGGTTAGCAGTCGTTTGCCACCTATTTGAATCAGAAAACTGGCATGTCCTAGCCAGAGAATATAATCCTGATCTGTTGCGGGCAGTGTGTTTGAGTGAATTACGTCAAGACCGGGTAGCGATTTCTCCTGCTCTTTCTGTGCTTTGTATGGCTTGTCTGAAAGTCGCCATTTTAGAATATCGCCAAAGCCATGGTTTGCTGCAGGGTCATTCACAGTATAAGGGTTGAGAAAGAGTCCGTCTTTTATCGGGTTGCCTGGATAGTCGGATTTAAGGGTTCTCAATGAAGTATTTTTCAACGTCTTGGGTTGGCTAGAGCTCGTCGCTTGCGTGGCGGTGGCATTCCTGAAAGATAGTAGTGCGCTTAATGACGAAAGCCAGATGATGACTTGTTTTAGAAAATGTCTTCGGGGCATGGGGGTTCAAACCTTTGAAATCTGCTCAGGGTGTTTGGAACATGTTATCGCCAATCCAAGGTAACATCAATTCATCACAAACAGTTTAAGGTTGGATTCTTGTACTGCATATGAGTAAATGATGAAGTAAGAGATTTGCATTTCTATTCACAATTTCTTTTGTTAGAATCGAAGGAAGCTTAAATCCTACTACTTATAACAAGATGGAACTTATAGAACTCAACGGTGGAGATCAGGATGAAATGGAGGTCAGAATGATCTGGAGTCACATGTATTTCAGTTTAGAACGACAGCAAGTCCAAAAATTACGCTGGATGGCATCTTTATTCCTTTGTTTTCTTTGTTGGTTTCCGCTTTCCTCTTCTGCCAAGGCAGCATTGCCTGACTTCAAGGATGTATTTGAGCAGCAGAATGTTGTGATGCTCATCATTGACCCTCAATCCGGCCAAATCATAGATGCCAACCCTGCAGCAATGCAGTTCTACGGTTATAACAAATCAGAATTGTTGAGTATGCATATTCAACAAATCAATCAGCTTTCCAAAGAACAGGTCGCGGTTGAAAGACAGTTGGCTGAGACGCAAGGCCGTAATTATTTTATCTTCCGCCATAAGCTTGCAAATGGCAATATCCGTACGGTTGAAGTCCATTCCGAACCTTATAAGATCAATGGCAAAAATTATTTGCTATCCATGATTAACGACATTTCGAGTGTTCGCACTAAAAACAAAGACCTTTGGACGTACCAGACCTTATTGGAAAAGATGGTCGACAAGCAAAAGCTCCAGATTGCGGCGGAAAAACAACGTCTGGTGCATTATTTGTTGGCAGCGGTTGTTCTGCAGATGTTGGTGATTGGTTATCTGTTGTATGACATTCGCCGCTGTCAACAACTACAGAAAGAATTGAATACGGTTGCTGGAACGCTAGGGCGTATTATGAATGCCGCGACGGAGGTAGCGATAATTGCAACTGATACCAGAGGTTATATCACTTCGTTTAATGCGGGTGCCGAGAAACTCCTAGGGTATGGCGCCGAAGAGATGATCGGCAAACAGACGCCTCATGCGTTTCATATAGAAGATGAAGTCAAGCGCAAGAGAAAACAAATCGAAAAAGAAATTGGTGCACTTGAGTCCGATATGCAGGTTTTTACATGGCAGTCTGAAAAAGATGGGGGGGTAGAGGGCGAATGGACATATCTCCGAAAAGACGGGAAGCGAGTTCCTGTGAATTTGGTGGTGACACCCATTTATGCAGACGATGATAAGACCATTATTGGGTATTTGGGGATCTCTAGAGACATCAGTAAACTCAAGGAGTCTCAGCATGCATTGCTCCAGGCACAAAATCAACTGCGTGCAACCCTCGATGCCATTCCAGATATGTTATTTGAGGTCAATAATGATGGGCATATGACCAATTATCATACCGCCGTGACCAATAAGCTTTATTTGCCACCATCGGAATTTTTAGGGAAATGTTATCAGGATGTGTTGCCATCGAATGTTGTTGAGGTTTGTGATGCCGCCTTTGATGAAGCTAGAGAGAAAGGGCGCTCTCGTGGAAAGCAGTATGAAATGTTTACACCAAGTGGAAAGTGTCACTTTGAATTGTCGGTTTCCTGTAAGTTGAATGCACATCAAGAATGTAGCTTTGTTGTCTTAGTGCGTGATATTACTGAACGATTTAATGCTCAACAGCACTTAAGACTGATTGGTAATGTCTTCAACCACGCACGAGAGGGAATTACCATTACTGATATTGATGGCAATATCGTTGATGTGAACAAAGGCTTTACCGATATCACCGGCTATCAGCGCGAAGAAGTGTTGGGCAAAAACCCTCGCATGCTGAAATCGAATTTGCAAAGTGCGGATTTCTACAAAGAGATGTGGAAAGATATTTCAGAAAAAGGTTTCTGGACTGGAGAGATGTGGAACCGTCATAAAAGTGGCGAGGTTTATGCAGAAGTCATTACTGTCAGTGCCATTTATGACGATAAAGGACATGTGCAGAACTACATGGGGATATTTACCGATGTCACTTCCATCAAAGAAAACCAGAAACGCCTTGAGCACATTGCTCATTATGATGTTTTGACGCAGTTACCTAACCGGGTTTTGCTAGCAGACCGCTTACAACAATCGATTATTCATGCGGATCGAAATGACAAGTCCCTAGCGGTGTTGTTTGTTGACTTGGACGGGTTTAAAGAGGTCAATGACTTGTATGGACATGATGTCGGGGATCAATTGTTGGTGAAAGTGTCCGAGCGTATGCAAGCTTCATTGCGAGCCGAAGATACGCTTGCGCGTTTGGGGGGGGATGAATTTGTGGCGGTGTTGGTAGATTTGGAATCGCCACAGTTCTGCGAGCCAGTTCTTGAGCGCATGTTAATGTCGGTTTCAGAGCCGATCTTAATCGGGGCACACTTGGTTAAGGTCTCCGCCAGCATTGGCGTGGCACTCTACCCGAATGACTTGTCGGATGCGGACTTGTTGATTCGTCATGCTGACCAAGCGATGTATCAAGCCAAGCAAGAAGGGAAAAACCGTTTCCGCTTCTTTGATGTTGACCAAGATGCTATCGTGAAATCGCAAACTGCATTACTTTCGGAAATCCGTAATGCCATTCTTGAGAATCAATTTGTGCTTTACTACCAGCCTAAAGCGGATTTGGAAGCCGCCGAAGTGTGTGGTGCGGAAGCTTTGATTCGATGGGAACATCCTGTACGTGGTTTGTTGTATCCGGACGAGTTTTTGCCCGTTATTCATGACCATCCTTTAAGTGTTGATTTGGATGAGTGGGTGATGAGAACAGCCATTGAGCAGTGGGATTCTTGGCATCAGCAAGGTTTGAATATCCCCATCAGTATTAATATCAGTGCTCGTTCATTGTTGGAAAAAGATTTTAAAGACCGTATCCAGCATTGTCTCGGTCGTTTTCCAGCAATCAATAGCAGTGCATTGTCATTTGAGGTGTTGGAGACCACGGCTTTAGAAGATGTTCATCATGTCGGTGATTTGATGCGTTTCTGTCATAAACTGGGGCTTGAATTTGCGCTGGATGACTTTGGAACAGGATACTCATCATTGACCTACCTAAGGCATTTGCCGGCACGCATGATTAAGATTGACCAGAGCTTTGTGCGAGATATGCTGGAAGATCGAGATGATATGGCGATTGTAGACGGTATCTTGAAGCTGACACAGGCTTTTGGTCGAGATGTGATTGCAGAGGGCGTTGAAACCCTTGAACATTGCCAGAGGTTATACGCGATGGGATGCCCTAAAGTACAAGGTTATGTGATTGCGAGACCCATCAAATCCGAAGACTTCCCTAACTGGGTTAAAGTTGTTTCTCGTAGCGCGATTCAGCATCTTTCCGATGTGGTAAAAGACCCTTCGCCTTCAGATAAGCCGTGAATTAAACTGGCAACACCTAAGCACATGGCTTTAATCTGTTAAATGAAGAAGATGCCCAACTTTCACCAAGATAAGCGTATCTTCTTCAACATAAGGATGGTGGCGACTCTGGTCGGGATTTCTTATCCAGCTACCGCCAGGATAATGACCTGTTTCATCTATAAAAGTGCCCGATAGCACAACAATTTCTTCTCCACCCCAATGCGTATGGGGTTGAAAAACCTCCCCAGCTGGCCAAAACACTAATGCCGTGGACTCTGTTTTGAATTGATGCAAAGGGAGAACTTCTAGATTGCCGATGCCTGGCTGCCATTGTTGGTTTTCAGGGCGAATGACGACTTGCTGGGTATCACCTGGTTGAAACTGGTCAAGCTTTACGAAAAGCGTGCAGCCTTCTTTTGTAAAAGGCTTGTGTTGGGAACCCGGAGGGTTTCGCAGATAAGTCCCCGCAGGGTAGTCACCATTTTCGTCAGAAAACACCCCATCCATGACATAGATTTCTTCACCCAGTGGATGCGTGTGAGGCGAAAAAGAGGCGCCAGGTGCAAAGCGAACAAAGCTGGTTGTGTGTCCTGACTCCGCATCTTCTCTTTCTAAATGAACACGGGAAACACCATCCGATGGGCTGGTCACCCAATCCAACTGATTACCCAGTTTATAGACCTGTTTGTCAAAATCCATATTCAGACAATAAAGTTCATTCATTTCAATTACCTATAAAGTGCGTTTTTGCCTTTTATTCTACGTTAGCAAGTCAAAAAAACCAGGGTGTAAATGTTAAAACAGCAATTTCATGCCAAAGAATCTTCCCGAATCGACAGGGTTATTGAGATAATCACGATATTGTTTAAAACCAATCGGGAGATGGTCATGGTGATTTGTGGTGTAGAACTCAGTGGAAATGATGCAATTATCAGCTTGCTGAAAGTGGAAGAGGATATTTTTCACTTGCCTGATTGTCGAGTGCGTCGCGTGACTTGTCAAAACCCCGATAGAGCCGATGATTTGAGGTATTTTCAAAAAACATTCGCTAAATTGATCGAAGATTATCAGATTGATAATGTGGTGATTCGCGCGCGTTTGAAAAAAGGCAAGTTTGCAGGTGGTGCGGATGGGTTCAAGTTAGAGGCAGCGTTACAGTTGATGCCAAACGTGAATGTGACTTTGCTGTCGGCAACAGAGCAAAAAGAGAACTTAAAAAAATACCCATTACCCATTACCTTTGCGGAAACCGGATTGAAAAAATTTCAAGAACCAGCATTTATGGCGGCGTTTGCATACTATGCCGGGCAACATGAATGGTGAGACTAAAAATCTGCCAGGTTGGGTATTGCCTTCGGTGATAGGGACTAGTCTTTGAGTTTAGGTTCTCTGACCGACTTTTCAGTAGATAAACTGAGTTTTTGGAAGATACCCAGACCAACAATTAAGATAACGGAAACAACTAGCAATACCGCAGGGTAGGGCAATAAGGTGATGTTCTCACTACCCGCTTTAAAGATATAAACCAATCCTTCAATTCCAACCGCGATGGAGATGATGACGATGACTTTGGTCATGGTTTCGCGCGCTTCTTTCGGTGAGCGTAATTCCTTATCGCGGAAAATCTCTTCTTCAATCATATATTTGGAGACATCAATAATGGCAATTGCGATAACGATTGCCCCCACTGCCTGCAACATGATGGCGACGAATTCGGATTTTTGTAGACTGGCATTAAAAAGCTGCTCAAATACTTCAGACACCGACCAGCCCATGATCATCACCGCGATGGCAAATAAAGATAAGGCGGAAAACATATAGCTTGATGTAATTAATGTATTGAGTACTTTTTTCATAATCGCTTGTTTGTTGAAAACCCTTTTTTTTCTACTATTGAGACATGATTCTACGGCAATGACTTTTAAATAACCAATAGATACTCTGAATGAAAGGAGACGCTTGGCGGTTATTTATTTAAGTTGCCGGATGAATGGATTGGGGGTCAACGCCATTTTCAATCAGTAGCTTCGGCTTTAATACTGCAATCACTAACAGTATCAGTAACCCGGCTAAGGAAAACGTTAATGCTTGGTTATTGCCAAGATGTTCCCATAGTTGTCCAATAATCAGGTTGCCTAAAGCGGTAGCGATGGCTGTTCCCAAGTAAAAAACACCATAAGCCTTGCCTTTGGCGTGTTTTGTTTGACCAATGCGGGTGCGCAAGGCATTCAATCCTGTGACCATGAAAATGCCTTGGAATACGAAGGCTAAGAAAATGCCCGTTGGGTGTGAAGAAAAAAGTAAAGCCGTTGAGGCAATGCCAGATAACAAACTGATGAGCATCAGGGTTCGTGCACCGCTTGCATCGAGTTTTTTACCGACGGTATAGCTGATGAGCGTTTGAGTGAGTCCTGATGTCACCATCAGTAAAGGCAACCAAAAAGTCGCCACGCCTTTGTCATGCCCTTGAATTAACATAAAGGCGTCATTGAGCATGAAAAATACCGCAAAGAAGTAGATAAAGAACCAGCCCCACAGCGCTTGGTCGAACTGTTTCTGTGGCGTGTCATCGTCCGAAGTTGCAGGGCGAGGCGTCATATATTTTGATTTCACCTTGTCCTGCACAAAGAGAATGAGGATGAGCACAGCGATAGCCCCTGGCAATAGCGTTGACATGAAAATTATTTGAATATGTTCAGCAGACTGCCCGAGCAGGATGAGCAGGACAAAAACGACAATGCCGCCTAGCGTTTCACCTGCAATATCCAGTGTTTTGTGAACACCGAATGCACGCCCTTGATGGCTGGATTGTGCTGATGCGGAAATCAAGACATCTTTGGGAGCACTGCGAATGGCTTTGCCCAGTCTTTCTGTGGCGCTATAGAAAGCGATGCTCTGCCAACTGACCGCAAATGCCATTAAAGGTTTCATAATCATTGATAGACCGTAGCCGACGATTAGTAGTGGTTTGGTTACTTGAAGTTTGTCACTGAGCCAACCGCCGAACCAACGGAATAAATAGGAGACAAACGTCGTGATGGCAAGTATATAGCCGAGTTTGTCCACGCCTTGGTTGAGAATCAAAACCACATATATTGGAATGAGCGGTTTGGTAATGGCAGTTGCCAAGTCGGTAAAGAAACTGACCCAACCCAGTGCCCAGATATTTCTCGGTGCTAGCATGATTTGATTACTGCGCTATTCTTTGTTGAAGGATTTGCGCAATTCGGCAATTTCATTGTGCATATTGTTCAAAAGCTGGTTGGTCTGTGCTTGCGCTTGAATCAGTTCCTCTAATTTGGTCTTGGTACCGAAAACAGCAAAGGGCATTAAAAACCATAAAATGCCTGCGACGAATAAGAAAATAAAAAAGATTAATCCGAAAAAACCTGAAAACATCCCTGGCATTTTATGCTCCTTGCATTTGGCGATAGTAATAGGTGACTTGTTCAATTCTAGTCGTTTGTCGCGTAAGGTCTAATTAAAACACTTTATATGCTTAGACTGAAACTTAGATAGGTCGCCCTTTTGTGGGTTTTGTGCCAAAATAGCGGACAAAATTTAAACAGAAAAGGAAGCGATATGACCATTCAAGTCGAATACAAAATCTTGGATAAACGTTTGGGGAATGAGATTGAGATGCCACATTACGGTACCAAAGGTTCGGCTGGATTGGATTTGCGCGCTTGTATCGATGCCCCTTTGACCATAGAACCGGGGCAAACGGTTTTAATTCCGACCGGAATGGCGATTCACCTTGATGATGCGGGCTTGGCAGCAATGATTTTGCCTCGCTCCGGTCTGGGACATAAACATGGTATTGTTTTGGGGAATTTGGTGGGTTTAATTGATTCCGATTACCAAGGAGAACTGAAAGTGTCATGTTGGAATCGTGGTGACACGCCTTATACAGTTGAAGTTGGCGAGCGCATCGCACAAATGGTGATTGTCCCTGTTCTACAACCTGTGTTTACTGAAGTCGAAGAGTTCGGTGAAGCAACCGAGCGTGGCATGGGTGGGTTTGGTCATACTGGAACACATTAAATAAAAGTATTTAAGGAGAAGATTTATGTACATGACGCATGAAGATAAACACGAGTATCGTTTTGAAACCCATGGACCTAAATATTTAACTGTTGGGCCTAACGTCGATTTGGGGGTGGTTGTGATCACGCCTGGCGAACATCACCCTTGCCACAAGCATGTTAAGCAAGAAGAGTCATTTTTAGGTTTGGAAGGTGAATGTGCGGTTTACGTGGATGGTGAACGTGTCGTAATTAAACCGGGTACTTATTTGCGCTGCGATCCGAATGAAGCACATTATTTCCGCAATGAGACGGACACACCTTTCAAAGCTGTGTTTATCAAAGCGCCTCATCTGGAAGAAAAAGATTCTGTTTATATTGATTGGGAACCGGGTCAGCCATTTATTAAAGAAGACGCTTAAGTTATCCATCGCAAAACTTTTAGGACACACAATGCAAAATTATTGGAATGAAACGGAAGCTGCTCAGATTAGCAGTGATTTAGACATGCGAGTTTACACTTCGCGTTTACTTGGCAAGGATATGAATCTGGTCATGCACGGGGGTGGAAACACCTCTGTAAAATCGCAAGTCAACGGTGAAGACATTTTATATGTCAAAGGGTCTGGTTGGGATTTGGAAACAATTGAACCAGCAGGCTTTGCGCCCGTAAAGTTAGACGCGCTATTGAAAATGGCAGAACTTGACAGCATGTCAGATATGGATATGGTTGCACAACAACGTGAGGCAATGATTGATGCTTCCGCGCCAAATCCATCAGTAGAAGCTATTCTACATGCAGTGATTCCGTTTAAGTTTGTAGATCATACCCATGCAGATGCATTGGTGACTATTAGCAACACACCAAACGGCGAAGCGATTTTAAAAGAATTGTATGGCGATACGGTTTTGTTTGTACCTTATGTGATGCCTGGGTTTATTTTGGCTAAAGCCGTTTATGAACAGACTAAAAACGTTGATTGGTCAAATATCAAAGGCATGGTCTTGATGAACCATGGTTTGTTTACGTTTTCGGACTCTGGTAAAGATGCCTATAACATGATGGTTGAACTGGCAGGCATGGCAGAAGACTATTTACAAAGTAAAACTCATTTGCCGACATTGCAAGGTGCGCATGAAATTTCGGAAGAGTATCTAGAAGAATTAGTCGGCTGTGTTGCTCAGATCAAGTCGCCAGACGCGCCGGAAGAAGTGATTGGCTTGGTGAATGAATCTGTGGTCTCGCAAATATTCGCTCAACAGTCGGATAGTGTTTTAAAGCAAGTGAGTGTTTTGACGCCAGACCATATTATTAGAACCAAGCAGAAGCCTGTCATTCTATCGGGCGATATAGCGCGTATTGAAGATGAAGTACAAGCTTACATCTCTTCCTATAAGGCTTACTTTAACCAACATCAGACTCATGAGATATGTCTTAATCCGGCACCGCATTATGCAGTAATCAAAGGCGTAGGATCGGTTGCATTCGGAAAGTCTGAAAAAGAAGTTGAGATTATCCAAGACATAAATGACCATACCTTTGAAGCTATTTTGCGTGCACAAGATTTAGGTGGGTACCAACCACTTTCCGATGCTGAATTGTTTGAGATGGAGTATTGGGAATTGGAACAAGCTAAGCTTAAAAAATCTAGCTAAGCTGACAAGTTTGCAGAGCGGCATATGGGGTAAGTAAATGGATGCAGTGTTATTGGCGATAGATGCGGGAACTGGTTCGGGCAGGGCGGTTATTTTTGATGCTGCTGGACATCAGTTAGGTGTTGGTCAAGAAGAATGGGTGCATATCGCAGAACCTAATGTGCCGAATTCCATGTCGTTTGACTGTAAAAACAACTGGGAATTAATTTGTCGTTGTATCAAAAAAGCGATCCAGCAAGCTGGAGTTTCTCCTAGTCAGATTCAAGCGGTTTCATCAACGTCTATGCGGGAAGGAATCGTACTTTATAACGAATCAAATCAGCCAATTTGGGCGGTAGCCAATGTTGATGCCAGAGCCTCGGAAGAAGTCAAAGAGTTGCATCAACAGTTTCCAGGGATGGAAGAAGCCTTTTATCAAGTATCGGGGCAAACATTTGCTTTAGGTGCCTTGCCAAGACTGCTGTGGCTGAAAAAGCATCATCCGGAAACATTCGCACAAGTTCGGCATATCAACATGATCAGCGATTGGGTTTTGACTGAGCTCTCGGGCAAGATTGTGAGCGAACCATCTAATGCAGGAACAGCCGGTATTTTTTCATTGAAAGACCGCAGTTGGTTCCCTCATTTGGTTAAGGCTCTAGATATTCCCCCTTCAATTTTCCCGGATACCTTTGAAACAGGTACTCAAGTGGGGGAAGTGTCGGCGCAGGCGGCGAAGCAAACTGGATTGCTGGCAGGCACTCCCGTTATTACTGGTGGCGGAGATGTTCAATTGGGCTCGGCTGGATTAGGTGTTGTCGAGTTGGGAGAGTCAGCTGTATTAGGGGGAACCTTTTGGCAACAGATTGTTAATATCCCAGCGGATACGGCGGTGCCGAAGGATTTGTCGATTCGTGTGAATCCGCATGTCATTCCGGGAGTATCTCAGGCAGAAGGGATTACGTTTTTCAGTGGCTTGGTGATGCGTTGGTTTCGAGATGCTTTTTGCGATTTGGAAGTCATGCAGGCGCAAGAACAAGGCGTTGATGCTTATACTCTACTTGAACAAAAGGCACAAAAAGTACCGGTTGGTTCCTATGGGATATTGCCTGTTTTTTCGGATGCAATGAATTATGGTCATTGGATGCATGCCAGTCCCTCGTTTATTAATTTAAGTCTGGATGCAGAAAAGTGCAATAAAGCGTCAATGTTTAGAGCCTTACAGGAAAACGCTTGTATTGTTTCGGCAATTAATTTGAAAAATATTGAGGCGTTTTCTGGTATTTCCAGTGAGCAACTGGTGTTTGCTGGTGGAGCAAGCAAAGGACTGCTTTGGCCGCAAATTTTAGCGGATGTGACTGGCAAGACGATTCATATACCTGAAGTCAAAGAAGCGACTGCGCTGGGAGCAGCTATGGCTGCAGGCACTGGTATTGGGATTTACAACTCAATGGCTCAGGCATCTCGCGAAATTGTCAGATGGGAAAAAACGGTAGAACCCAATTTGGAACATACTCAGCGCTATGCTGATATTACCGAAAAGTGGCAGGCAGTTTATCAAGCACAGTTGGATTTGGTTAAGTCAGGCCTGACCGAACCCATGTGGAAAGCGCCAGGTTTGTGAGGTTTTTTCAGGCGTGACGTTGCTGTGCAGCTCTGGTATTTTCAAAGCCTACGATATTCGTGGCAAAGTTGATGTCACGCTAGATGAACAGGTCTCTGAAGCGATAGGCATCGCCTTTGCCGAAGCGCTAAGGGCTTGCGGTGAAGATCGTTTGGTTGTCGGGCGTGATGGCAGGCTGTCCAGCTTGCGGTTACAAAGAGCTTTTATGCGAGGTGTTTCGAGTCAAAATGTTTCTGTTATCGACGTTGGTGAGGTCACTTCGCCAATGGTTTATTTTGCTGCAGCAACGATAGATGGTGTTAACTCTTGTGCGGTCATTACAGGCTCGCATAATCCACCAGAAGACAACGGCATCAAGTTAGTTCTACAAGGGCAAGCAATGTATGGCGATCAAATTCAAGCGCTGTATCGTCGCATTAGCTCTACCGCCTTTGATGATGATTTCAAAACCGCTCAAAATCTGCCAGGTTGGGGGCAACCCTACATAGAAACGCTACCTGTTTTGACCGACTATTGCCGCCGTATTTCAGAAGAAATCCAGATTAATCGACCATTAAAAGTAGTGGTGGATGCGGGAAATGGTGTTGCTGGTCGTTATGCCCCGGAAGTTCTCAGGGCAATTGGCTGCGAAGTCATCGAGCTATTCTGTGAAGTGGATGGACGTTTTCCTAATCATCACCCAGACCCTGCAAAACTGGGCAATCTTGCAGCACTAAGAGAAGTTGTGCTGGCGTCCAAAGCGGATATCGGGCTGGCATTTGATGGCGATGGCGATCGTTGTGGTGTTTTGGATAATTTGGGCAATGTGTTGGAGCCTGATCGCCAATTGATTTTGTTTGCCAAGGATATTTTGGCTAATCATCCGGGGGCGGAAGTGATTTTTGACGTGAAGTGTTCAGCGCTGGTGATGCAAGAGGTAACACGTCATGGCGGTAAGGCGACCATGTGGAAAACAGGGCACTCGCTGATGAAGGCCAAAATGAAAGAAACAGGTGCTTTATTGGGCGGAGAAATGTCGGGGCACTTGTTTTTTCAGGACAGATGGTATGGCTTTGATGATGCTATTTATACAGCGGCACGTTTGTTGGAATTAGTTGCCAATCAAAGCAAAACAACGGCAGAATTATTTGCGGGCATACCCAAGTGGCGGGCCACGCCGGAAATTCATGTTTCTATCACTGAGGGTGAGGGAGCCGTCTTGGTGGAACGTTTGCGTCAAAGTTTTGTAGATCAACCTGACTCGAAGGTCAAAGAAGTGGTCACTTTGGACGGTGTTCGGGTTGAGTATGCACAAGGTTGGGGGTTGGTTCGAGCGTCAAACACGACGTCAACGCTCACGATTCGATTTGAGGCGACTTCTCAAACAGCACTGTTAGAGATTCAAGCAGCGTTCAAGCAACGCTTACTCAAGCTTGAACCTACATTGGTTTTGCCTTTTTAAGAGCTCTATCTTGTATCGGAACGAGCCAATAGCTTGTTGATATCTACTGAATGCAGAAATTCCAAGAACGCCTGAGCCGGAGGTGGTGGCGTTTTCTGTTCAAGTTTTACCACATACCAGTCCCTGTTCAACGGGAAGCCTTCTACATCTAATATTTCCAAATGCCCATGTTTTGATTCAATGCGAATCGCATGTTGTGGGATAACAGAGATGCCTAACCCTGCCATAACGGCTTGTTTAATGGATTCGGTACTTCCGAGTTCCATGTAGGGCTCTATTTGCACGCCGTTTTTGGCAAAGAGCTCTTCCGTTGCGATACGAATACCAGAACCCTTTTCCCTTAGGATGAAGTTTTCATTCGCTATCTGGTCCTGCGTAATGTTTTTTACCTTAGCAAGTGGGTGCTTAGGCGGTGCAATCACCACCAAATCACTTTTGAAGAATGGAAAGGCTTCCATTTTATACTCTTCAGGTACACGTCCCATAATGGCCAAATCGTATTGGTTTTGTTTGAGCTCATCCAAGATTCGACGGCGGTTTACCACGGTAATGCGCGGGATAACGTTTGGATAACGGTTCAGGAAAGACTTCAAAATATAGGGCATGAAGTACTTAGCCGGTGTGACCACCGCCATCGTCAGTTCGCCTTCAACTTTTTGTTGTGCAGACTTGATACTGATATTCAGGTCTTTCAGCTCATCAAGGATTTTCTGGCAGCTTTTGTACATTTGTTCGCCGGCGCGCGTCAGGTATAAACGTTTGCCGACGACTTCTATGAGTTTGACGTCATTGTTTTCTTCGATTCTTTTGATTTGAATCGAAACGGCCGGTTGAGAAAGATAGAGTTCTTCGGCCGCTTTTGTATAGCTTTTATTGCGGGCGACAGATTCAAAAATACGAATTTGTTGTGCCGTCAAATGTAAATTTTGCATTTTTATGCTCTATTTTGGAGGTGATTTTGTTATTAGATTTCCCTTAAAAGCGGGGTTTTTCAATTTTATCATAAACAAATGTAAATGGATCGCATAAGAACGCATGCATAGCCATGTATGAGTTTTTCGTTAAACTTTGCTTCAACTGAAATCGCTGGGAAATTTTTCGGGAATGTTTTCGAAAATCACACCAAGGGGTTTTTCAGCTAAACGTAACCAATTTCATTGAAAACAAAGAGGTGAAAAATGGCAAAGACTTATAACGCAGGTGTAAAAGAATACCGCGAAACTTATTGGATGCCAGAGTATGAGCCAAAAGACTCAGACTTTTTAGCGTGTTTTAAAGTTGTTCCACAACCAGGTGTACCACGTGAAGAAATCGCAGCGGCTGTTGCGGCTGAATCTTCAACAGGTACTTGGACTACAGTATGGACTGACCTTTTAACAGATTTGGATTATTACAAAGGACGTGCATACAGAATTGAAGACGTTCCAGGTGACGACTCTGCATTCTATGCATTCATCGCTTACCCAATCGATTTGTTCGAAGAAGGTTCAATCGTAAGTGTTATGACCTCTTTGGTTGGTAACGTTTTCGGATTTAAAGCGCTTCGTTCTATCCGTCTTGAAGATATCCGTTTCCCACTAGCATACGTTATGACTTGTGGTGGACCTCCACATGGTATCCAAGTAGAACGTGACAAAATGGACAAGTATGGTCGTCCAATGTTGGGTTGTACTATCAAGCCTAAATTGGGTCTATCTGCTAAGAACTACGGACGTGCTGTTTATGAGTGTCTTCGTGGTGGTCTTGACTTCACTAAAGATGATGAGAACGTAACTTCACAACCATTCATGCGTTGGAGAGATCGTTTCCTATTCTGTCAAGACGCTATCGAGAAAGCACAAGCTGAAACGGGTGAGCGTAAAGGTCACTACTTGAACGTTACTGCTGGTACGCCAGAAGAAATGTACGAGCGTGCTGAGTTTGCAAAAGAAATCGGTTCTCCGATTGTTATGCATGACTTCTTGACAGGTGGTTTGACTGCAAACACTGGTCTTGCTAACTACTGCCGTAAAAACGGTCTGTTGTTGCACATTCACCGCGCAATGCACGGTGTAATCGACCGTAACCCAATGCACGGGATTCACTTCCGCGTATTGTCAAAAGTACTTCGTTTGTCTGGTGGTGACCACCTTCACTCAGGTACGGTTGTTGGTAAGCTAGAAGGTGACCGTGAAGCGACCCTAGGTTGGATCGACATCATGCGTGACAGCTTCATTGCTGAAGACCGTTCACGTGGAATCATGTTCGACCAAGACTTCGGTGCAATGCCAGGTGTTATCCCAGTTGCTTCTGGTGGTATCCACGTATGGCACATGCCAGCACTTGTAGCTATCTTCGGTGATGATTCAGTTCTTCAGTTCGGTGGTGGTACGCTAGGTCACCCATGGGGTAACGCAGCGGGTGCAGCGGCTAACCGTGTAGCACTTGAGGCTTGTGTACAAGCACGTAACGAAGGTCAAGAAATCGAGAAGAACGGTAAAGAGATTCTGACAAATGCTGCTAAGCATAGCCCAGAATTGAAGATCGCTATGGAAACTTGGAAAGAAATCAAGTTCGAATTCGATACTGTTGACAAACTTGATGTTAGCCACAAGTAATTGAGAAATTAGGAGAACTATTATGAGTCAAGTACAAGATTATCCTTCAAGATTATCTGATCCAACGTCACGTAAGGCTGAGACTTTCTCTTACCTTCCAAAAATGACAGCTGATCAAATCAAAGCTCAAGTTGAGTACATCATCAGCAAGGGTTGGAACCCTGCGATTGAACACTCAGAGCCAGAGAACGCGTTCTCTTACTACTGGTATATGTGGAAGTTGCCAATGTTTGGTGAAACTGACGCTAACGTAGTATTGGCTGAAGTTGATGCGTGTATCAAAGCTAACCCAAACAACCACGTTCGTTTGATTGGTTATGATAACTATGCTCAGTCACAAGGCGCTAACATGCTTGTTAAGCGTGGTGACATGTAATCAAGATTAACTTGATTGCGCAAATCACTTTCTACTTGTAGAGGGTGTCAGCTTCCGGATAGCCAAAAGCGACCGGGAGCTGCTATTGAATTTCGGTGGTTGCCAAATACGAATGCGGCAACCACTAACCAGGTTTGGTTTTGGTGGTACTTACCTCCCGCCTGAACTAGACACCAGCCAGCCCCCGAAACTGGCTGGTTTTTTCTTTAAACCAATTTGTTTTGCTGATTGGCGAAATTAGACATCCAAATCATCAAACCAAATTCGTTTTCACTCTAACATGGAGAAACAACATGTCTGAAATCAATGCTCTTGACCCACAACAATACATCATTAAAAACGAACCTTTTTATCGTCCAGTTTCGGATGAAGTGGAACTGTTCGAGTCGGCTTATGCTTCACGCATGCCGATGATGCTAAAAGGTCCGACAGGATGTGGTAAATCACGTTTTGTTGAATATATGGCGCATAAACTGAACAAGCCATTGATTACCGTTGCCTGTAACGAAGACATGACTGCATCTGATTTGGTCGGTCGCTTCCTGATCGATATCAACGGTACCAAATGGCAAGATGGTCCTTTGACGGTTGCTGCACGTATTGGTGCAATCTGTTATCTGGATGAGGTTGTTGAAGCTCGTCAAGATACTACAGTTGTTATCCACCCTTTGACTGACCACCGTCGTGTATTACCTTTGGATAAGAAAGGTGAGTTGGTTGAAGCTCACCCTGATTTCCAATTGGTTATTTCTTATAACCCTGGTTATCAGTCAATGATGAAAGATTTGAAACAATCGACCAAACAGCGTTTTGGTGGGTTCAGCTTCGATTATCCTGCTGAGCAGATTGAAGCGGAAATCATTGCTAAAGAAGCTGATGTTGAAATGTCTATTGCCGAGAAACTGGTACAGATTGCACAGCGTTCACGTAACCTGAAAGGTCACGGTTTGGACGAAGGGATTTCTACGCGTCTATTGGTTTACGCAGGGCAATTGATTGGTAAAGGTGTTTCACCAAACAAAGCTTGTCGTATGGCGTTGATTACCCCACTAACAGACGATTTGGATATTTTAGATACCTTGATGACGACAGTCGAAACTTTCTTTGAAGAGTAAACACCAAAGAAAGGTCAAGGGCTACTTAGAAGCCCTTGAGTTGACTGTCTGGTAACACATCTAAAAGAAGAGTTTGGCTATGAGTTCAGAGATTGAAGAAATTAAAAAAGCCTTGATTGAGGCCGTTCCTGAGTTGTCGGAAAATTTAGATTCGATGATCAGCGAAGCGTCTCATCACATGAATGAGGCAACTCGTAAAATCTGGTTGCAGAATGCTCAGGGCATTGCTTATCTGGGCAAAGGCAAGCAGATCGTTATCAGCTACATGGAGTCGATTCCGCTCGTTATCGCGCAGGTCGAAGATGAAATCCTGACCGACATTCTTGAAACGGTCATGAAGTTGTCTTCGGTGACCTCCGGTGAAGTGGTTTCCCTGTTGTTGAACTCTTTGCCGTTGGCAGCAGAAAGAACGGGTGATATCGATCTATTACGTCAATATTTGAAATTGATTTATCAAATCGGTTCTAAGTCACCTCGCGGCTTGCGTCCGATGTTGATGAATATCGATGAGATTTTGTCGAAGTTGACGGTGTCTGGTCTACGTCGCTGGGCGATGTGGGGGGCGCAAGCGCATGCACGTAACTTTGAAGCGCAAATGGAATATTTCGCACTGGAATCTGCCGACTCAAAAGCAGTTTTCCAGCAGCAGCGTAAAGGGACGTTGTTCATTGATTTCCACCGTTCAATCAACTTTTATTTGAGAGCATTCTGGGGGCGTGATTTCTTTATCCGTCCTTCAGCGGCGGATTTTGAAGGCTTTAAGCCTTTCTATGAAAATCATGCCATGCATTTGCCGGATGCTTTGAATGACTTGGGCGACATCAAAGGGATTGAACTTTACCGTGCGATGTCCGCGCATATCGCTGCGCACTTGATGTATACCACTCAAGCCATCAGCATGGAACAGTTGAACCCTCAACAAATGTTTTTCATTGAGTTGATGGAAGATGCGCGTGTTGAGCACAAAGCCATTAAAGCTTTCCCTGGTTTGAAAAAACTTTGGAAAAAAGTTAGTGCCCAAGCCATGGAAGACGGCAAGTTGCATCCTGAATCGACAGCGGGTCGTTTGGAACAATTGGCGCTTGCGTTGATGGACCCTAAACACCCGTTTGAAGACGAAGTATTAAGCGAAATTCGTGACCGTTTCTATGCGGAAGTAGAAGAGCAACAAGACAACGAGAAATGGTCTTGGGACATGGGGATTACGCTATATAACACGTTGAATAAATCTTTGACGCGTTGGGAGTCTCTAACCGAAATTAGCAAGATTCGCTTGGCTTATCGTGACGACAACCGTTTGGTGTGGGCGTCCGACGAGTGGGGTGAAGTTGAAGGGGGCGGTGCGCCGACTGAGACCGTTCGTAAACATGTATCCTTGATGGAGATGATTAACGAAATCGACTCTGAATTGGTTGATGTTGATCATGATGAAGTTTGGGTGTTGGGTACAGAATTGTATCCTTATGAAGACCACGGTGTTTCTTGGAATGAAATGGAAGGGATTGAACCGATTTCGGATCCGTTCCATTATCCTGAGTGGGATTACCGCGTGCAATTGCACCGCCCAAACTGGGTAACACTTTATGAGCACCGTGCACGTAAAGGCGACCCTGCTTTGTATGAGCGTATTTTGGACGAAAACAAGCAGATTGCACATCGTATCAAGCAGATCGTCGATAAGTTGCAGTCCGTTGGTTTGCAGCGTATCCGTCGCATTGAAGATGGTGACGAGTTGGATTTGAATGCTTGTGTTGAAGCCATTACCGCTTTGCGTATGGGACAGGAGCCTGATCCTCGCATTACCATGAAAAACGTGATTCGTACGCGTGAAGTATCGGTCATGATTTTGTTGGATTTGTCTGAGTCCACCAATGAAATGGTACCGGGTTCAGAGAAAACCATTATTGAGGTGACGCAAGAGGCGGCAATCCTGGTATCTCATGCCATCAATGGTATCGGTGACCAGTTTGCAGTACACGGCTTCTCATCCGATGGACGTCATGATGTGCAGTACACGCGATTCAAGCAGTTTGACGAGCCGTTTAATGCAGATGTTCACGCTAAAATGGCGGGAATGACAGGCGGTTTGTCAACACGTATGGGCGCGGCAATGCGACATGCAGGCGCGTACTTGGATAGACAAACTTCAAAACAGAAATTGATGCTGGTGATTACCGATGGTGAGCCGGCGGATATTGATGAGAAGGACAGTCAATATTTGAAGCAGGATGCGAAAAAAGCGGTTGAAGAATTGGCATCACGCGGCATCTATAGCTACTGCTTGACCATCGACCAGTTTGCTGACAAATATGTTCAGCAGATTTTCGGTGCCAACCGCTTTGCGATTGTAGATAATGTAATGAGACTTCCTGAGAAGTTGCCGACATTGTTTGCGAATTTGACATCATAATTGTTATCCCTGCGAAAGCAGGGTATTACTTCAAAATTTCGGGAATAGAAGTATGAATGCACAAGAGTTTAAAGAAGCGGTCAATGCTCTGACAGAAAAAGAATTAAACGTGATTTTGCAGGATGAAGGTTTGATTGTTCATCAAGATCAAAGTTTGAAAACGGGCCCTGCTGATGCAGCATTTGTCATCTATGAATTGGGTGACGATGGGTTTACACAAACAGCTGAAGTGAAGAACTATTTGTTGGAAAACGCAGAATCACTGATTGAAACCTACTATCAGTTCAACCCGGTTAGTAAAGAGTGTTTCAACCGTGAACTACAAGGTTTGTTCAATGAACATGGTCAAGATGCGTTTGTGTGCAAGCAAGGAAAAACGCCGCAAAAAGTCATTTTTGTCGAGCAAGGCAACTTGATTGTCGAAGACGAGTCGAGCCCACGCTTTAAGTATGGCATTTATTTGCAGGTTGAAGATGACAGTTCATCCATGGTGAAAATCAATAAAGCCAAAAACTGGCTGCAATCGGGTTCCGCCTATGGGGATTATATTAGTACGAATGTTTGTCGCTTCAGCGCGATGGAGTAAAAACTATAGCTTTCTCGCTATGTGCTTTTATTAGATTTGCATAGACCCCAACCTGGCAAATTTTGCATTGAAAATCTGCCAGGTTGGGGTTTTTTCATATTTAAGCCCATATTAATTCAGGGGCAAATAAACATCCGTCATCAACTCATGCTCAGGCACTTCCGGGAAGAAGTTAAGATATTCAAAAAAGCACGGGAAGTCTCGTGGCGTTTCGTTGTTTTCCGTCAGCCAGTTGCGATAAAGATAGTAAACCGTTTCATCCATATCATCATGACTGCCGTAATGGCGAATCTTCACGCAACGTCCACCGGGAATGGTTTTGTTGACGATGCCGTAGCTGTTCTGAGGAATCTCCCTCTGAACTTCGCCACAAATATCAAAGCGGAACTTTTCTGGTTCGACCACGCTAGGATCATCGTAGGCAAGTCCAAAAGTTCGACTGTGTGTTATTGGAGAAAGTCCGGTTTCCTTACGCCAGTCAATAAATTGGCTGACGGATTCATTCAGTTTTTCGTGCGGCCCTCTGTGCTCGAAAACGGCGATTTTTAACTCGGGAAAGGCAATGATTTCTGCATCCATCGTTATTTGACCTCTTATTGGTTTAAATTGGTAGTTTGTGTGCCAATCGGACCAGATAGGTGTTCGTCGGAATTCGGTCGGCGACAAGCCAAAGCTCTTTTTGAAAGCTCGGCTAAAGCTTTCGTGGCTATCGTATCCTGAGGACAGGGCGATATCCGTGATGCGGGTATTCTGATGAAATACCAATTGATATGAGGCGCGTTTAAGCCTCAGCAATTGGATAAACTTGAATACGTTCACACCGACGCTGTTCGAAAACTGACGATGGAAATGGTATTTGGAAAAATGTGCAACGTCACTTAGCTGTTCGACGGTAAGCGTTTCATCCAGATGTTCATATATGTAATTGCATACACGTTGAATGCTTTGTTCGTAGCGTTTATTTTTCATAATTTAAATAACCAAACCTCTGTTCTTTTCGGTACAAAGGTATTATGTTTTTTTGAATTTGCAAAAACTTGACCGTAATTGCGAAATCTCATTTTACAAAAATATAAAACAGTTTATTATTGCGGATGAAGTATGGCGTTGGGATATTTGTTCCCATGTATTAAGACTGTGCAAGTATAACTCAAGGAATAGAGAGGACGATTTAATGGAGCAAAGGCTTAGGAAAGCTATTGATGTCATTAAAGGGGTTAAAATCCCTGATTTGCCGAAAGAAATCATGGAATTGGACATGGAGCTTGCCTGCAAGTTTCCAAACAATCAAAAAGTCGCCGACATCATAGAAAGCAATACCAAGCTTTCTGGAGAAGTGTTGAGGTTGGTGAACTCTCCAGTCATGAAGCTGAAATCTCCAGTGACGTCTATCCGCGAAGCAGTAGACCGCCTTGGTTACGATAACCTGAAAAATTTGGTGATCGCTGCCGCAATCAAAAACATGTTTGATAAACCGCAGGTGCAAGAAATCGTCGAGCACTCTACCGACACCGCTTTCTGTTGTGCTGAGTTGTCCGAGCATATTGCCGATGTCTCGCGTGATGAAGCCTATTTGCTCGGGCTATTCCATAACGGCGGTTGCTTGATGTTAGCGACCAAAGATCCGGAAAACTATCTTAAAATTTTTTCCCATATGAATACCCATCCAGTGAGTGGCGTGCATAAAGAGTTTGAGCTTTATGATACTTATCACATGGATGTCGGTTTGTTGCTAGGTCAAAAATGGAAGTTGCCGATTGATATGTTGAACGTCATTTTGAACCATCATGATGATGCAGAGCATTCCAACGACAAATTACGTGCCATGACGTCTATGATTAAAGTCGCCAATATTATCGTGAACGAAGTATCTTACGGCTCTTATATGACTGAAGAAGCCTACAGTTATTTAGATCGTGCTTGCGGTGATTTGATGATTGATAAAGACTCTGTTAATGCGGTTCGCAGAGCCTTGGTGGCATTTGCTTAATATTTAGTATTTTTGCTAAAAAAACCGCTTTATAAGCTACGTAATAGAACTAAAATAGCCTGAATAGCCTGAATAGCCTGAATAGCCTGAATAGCCTCAGGCTTTTTTATGGAACAAAGATTAAGACAGGCGGTTCAGGCGATAAAAGGAATTAAAATTCCGGACCTGCCGAAGGAAATCATGGAACTGGACGAGGAGATGTCCAGAAAGTTCCCAAACAACCAAACAATTACTCGAATTATTGAAAGCAACACTAAGCTCTCTGGAGAAGTGTTGCGTATCGCCAACTCACCCGTCATGAAGTTGAGAAACCCGGTGAAATCCATTCGTGAAGCGGTGGACGCATTGGGTTATGAAAATCTCAAAAACCTGGTGATTTCCGCAGCATTAAAAATCTTTTCGACAATCCTCAGATTCAGGGAATTATTGAGCATTCAGCGGATGTTGCTTTTTGCTGCGCCGAGCTGTCCGAGCATGTTGCCGAAGTGACTCGTGATGAAGCCTATTTGTTAGGGTTGTTTCACAACGGCGGCTGTTTATTGCTGGCAATGAAAGACCCGAAAGGGTATCTAAAAACGTTTGCTTACCTCAATACGTATCCGGTTTCTGGCATTAAAAAAGAGATGGGTCAATACCTGACTAATCACATGGATGTCGGTTTATTGTTGGGGCAGAAGTGGAAGTTGTTTGTTGATATGCTGAATGCCATTTTATTGCATCACAGCGCCGAACTGAATCATCCCAATGATCGCCTTCGTGGGATGGTGTCGATGTTGAAGATCGCGAATGTTTTCGTCAGTGAGGTGTCTTTCGGCTCGTATATGACAGATGAAGCCAATGGCTATTTGGAAGTGGCACGTGAAGACTTGATGATTTCAAAAGAAGTTGTCAATGAAGTACGCCACTCGCTGATTGCCTTCGCCTAGTGTGTTGGTGTCGCAAATGATGGCGGTTTACCCATCATTGTTGATAAATGACTGAATTTTTCTGACAGCTTCCAGCAGTTCGTTATCACCTGTCGTGTAGGCGATGCGAACATGTTGCCGGGAGCGATACTCTCCAAAGTCCTTGCCGGGTGTAACCACCACGCCGGTATGCAGCATTAATGTCTGGCAAAACGCTTCGGCATCGTCCGTTAATTCTGATACATCCCAATACAAGTAGAAAGCCCCAGCAGGCTTGCAGGGAATCTTAAATCCTGCGGACATCATGGCATCATACAGTCGATTGCGACGTTGCTCGAAAATCTGTCTGCGTTGCTCCAGTGCCGCTAAGGCATCCGATTCCAATACGCGCAGAGCACCATATTGGGAGGGAGTCGGTGCGGCAAGGTACAAGTTTTGGGCTAATTTATCCAATGCAGGAATCAAAAATTCTGGTGCAACAATCCAGCCCAGACGCCATCCTGTCATGCCGAAAAACTTGGAAAATGAGTTAATCACCACCACATTGTCCGGTAAGTTTGCGTTGGCAAGAATCGTTTCAGCTGCTCTCTCATAAACCAGCCCTTGATAGATTTCATCAACAATCAAATAGGCACCTTGCTCAGAGAGAAAATTTGCCATCGCAAGCAGTTCAGGCTGTTCGATTAAAGTGCCTGTGGGGTTCGAGGGGGAGGCGACCATCACTGCTTTGATACCTGGTTGCCAATGCAGTTCTATCAATTCAGCCGTCAATTGAAACCCTGTGGAAGCTTCCACTGGAACACTGAGGACTTCCCCGTGCAGGAGGTTGACGAACTCGCGGTTGCAAGGATAAGTCGGGTCGCACATCATCACTTTGTCGCTTGGATTCAGCAATGCGGTTAGCAACAGATGCAAAGCACCGGAAGCACCTGGAGTCATCACAATTCGCTGTGCGGCAACATCGGCATGGTAAAAGTCATGATAGAAACGGGAAAGTTTCTCACGCAATGCCGGTAAGCCTAATGTTGGCGTGTAGTGAGTGTTGCCGTGGTTGATGGCGTCCGTTACCGCTTGGTGGACACAATCTAGAGAAGGAAAGTCAGGCTCACCGATTTCAAGGTGAATCATTTCGCGCCCTTCGGCTTCCAGTGCTTTTGCTTCGCCAAGTAGTTTCATGACGTGAAAGGGTTCGACCGCGCTGGCAACTTTGCTGATAGGGAGTTTGTTTTGCTTGTGCATGCTGCTCAATGTTCGTCACTAATATGAAGTTTTCTGAATTATAACAGCAGGAGATTAACGCGCGGAAAAACCCAAAATGAAATGCCGAGTAAGCAATGGTAAAATAGCCGTCATTGATGGCTCGAACAATGGTAAAACATAGCTGTTTGAGACCGAAAGAAAGTAACCAGGGAGAGAGTCATGCCTTCTTTTGATATTGTTTCTGAACTAGATAAACACGAATTAACCAATGCGATTGACCAAGCCAATAAAGAAGTAACAACACGTTATGACTTCAAGGGCACGGATTCAGTATTCGAGGTAAACGGTACGACGGTTACCATGAAAACCGAGTCTGAATTTCAGTTGAACCAGATGTATAACATTTTGGTTGAAAAGGCGAACCGTCGTGGGATTGATATTAAATGTATGGAAGTTAAAGATCCTGACATTCAGCTAAAAACTGCTAAGCAAGTGGTTGAGATGAAAGAAGGGATTGATGCGGGATTGGCGAAGAAAATCATCAAGAAGATCAAGGATTCTAAAATCAAAGTTCAGGCGGCTAACCAAGGTGACAGCATTCGTGTTACCGGTAAGAAGCGTGATGACCTTCAAGAAGTGATGCAGATGCTTAGAACGCAAGAAGATATCGAGCTGCCACTACAGTTCAATAACTTCAGAGATTGATTAGAAAATAGCCTTGCGAGTGTTTCTTAAGGCTATTTTCATGCCTTATTTTTAAGGCTTTTGCACGCTGACAGCGTTAGGTGAGTCAATCATTTGCAAGACTTCAGGTGCAACCATGCTTCTGACGCTTGCCAAACTATCATCCAGCCACAACATAAACTGTCTGATTTCTTCTGTACTGACTGTTTCGTTGATGAACGTAATTGAAGCTTGAATCTGCCCTGCCTTGTTGTGGTCTATCAATGAGAATTTAGCGAAATTCAGCTTGCGGTTTAGTACTGTTGTCATGGCTTGAAGTTCAGGAGAATGGCGGTATTTAGGCTTGATTTTTACCACGCGGTTGACGACGATTCGGCTTAACCCGCCTTGAATCATTTTCGGTTCCATAATGAAGGTTTGTTGATCGTAGAATACGATAAACTGGGTGTCGTTGACTTTTTTGGTTTCGTAGCCTTCGTCAAGCATGGTTTTGACAATAATGTCGGTAGCCTGTTTGTTGTCCTTTTCATGAAGGACAATCATTTTTCCTTCTGATGGTGTGCTTGGGGTGCTGCTACAAGCACTTAAGCTTGAGAGAATAATGATTGTTAAAATGGATTGGAAAAAGCGCTTGGTTAAGTTAAAAGGCATTCAGTCATTCCTTCGAAAAAGCATTTTATAATGCGTCGATTGTAAAGGTTTCTTGCCTAGGAATCCATGAACCATTGTGAATTGGTGCTAGGTTCCTTAAAATAGCCGAAAATTATCACTTTTTATTTCCGAGTTCGCTATGAGAGTTCAAAACACGATGAATCTAAATAAAGTACAAGCCCAGAATATCGCTTCGGTACTGGCAGAAGCGCTTCCTTACATCCAACGCTTTGCCGGTAAGACCATTGTCGTCAAGTACGGCGGTAATGCGATGACCGAAGAAGCATTGAAAAACGGTTTTGCAAGAGATATCGTTTTGATGAAATTGGTCGGCATGAACCCTGTTGTTGTACATGGTGGCGGCCCTCAAATCGGTAACCTATTGAGTAAAATCGGCAAACAGTCTGAGTTTATTCAAGGTATGCGTGTCACTGATGCTGAAACCATGGATATCGTAGAGATGGTTTTGGGCGGCCTGGTGAACAAGGAAATCGTTAATCTGATTCATCAGCATGGTGGAAATGCAGTTGGCTTAACCGGTAAAGATGGCGGTCTGATTCGTGCTAAGAAACTAGAGATGACGGCGTTTAATGAAGACCTTAATGCCCCGGAAATTATCGATCTTGGTCATGTTGGTGAAGTTTCTCGTATCAATACCAAAGTATTGGATATGCTGATTCAAGATGACTTTATCCCGGTCATTGCACCTGTCGGTGTGGGTAAGGATGGGCATTCATACAACATCAATGCAGACTTGGTAGCAGGTAAAGTTGCCGAGGCATTGCAAGCTGAAAAATTGATGCTATTGACCAATACACCAGGTCTGTTGAACAAAGAAGGTGAGCTGTTGACCGGATTGAACGCTGAAAAGGTTGACGAGTTGATTGCTGACGGCACGATTTACGGCGGCATGTTGCCTAAGATTCAGTGCGCTTTGGACGCCGTACAAAGTGGCGTCAAATCTGCACATATCGTTGATGGGCGTGTTGAACATGCCGTTATGCTGGAAGTATTTACCGATGAAGGTGTGGGGACTCTAATCACTTCTCGCTAAGCGCTGTCTAATTTGCCTTGGCTTTTTGTTAAGAAAGGACTCGTTTATTGCTAATAAACGTCGTCAAGCCAAGCCTTGAATTCGGAAAAAAATAGATCAGCTTGTTCAAGTCTTTTATTTAAAAGTCCCACTCTTTTTTTATTCCATTCTCTATTGGATACCTTTTGGAAAGTTTAGCCAGTCAATTCATCCTTTTTATCATTTCGTTCATAGCGAATCTGTTTTCGGCATTGGCGGGTGGTGGTGCCGGGTTATTACAGCTTCCTGCTTTGTTATTTCTTGGGTTGCCGTTTTCTATTGCACTAGCGACTCATAAGGTCGCCAGTGTCTTTCTTGGCATCGGTGCAACGGCGCGCCATGTCAAATCCGCCAGTCTGAATTGGACATTTGTCTTGGTCATCCTAGCATTTGGCTTGCCCGGTGTTTGGTTGGGGGCGCATATCATTTTGCATATCGAAGACCGCTATGCGCAACTAGCACTCGGGGTGCTGACTTTGGGGTTGGGTGTTTACTCTTGGCGAAAACCAGAGTTGGGGCAAACGCTTAATTTGAGTCATCAAAATCTGCCAGGTTGGGTGATTGGCGGTTTGGTACTGTTTTTTATCGGCGCACTGAACGGTTCTCTGACCTCCGGAACCGGCTTGTTTGTTACCCTTTGGTTGGTGCGTTGGTTCGGATTGGACTATAAGTTGGCGGTAGCTTATACGTTGATTTTGGTGGGATTATTCTGGAATGGTACCGGTGCGTTGGCGCTAGGGTTGCAGGGACAAATTGAGTGGGGTTGGTTGCCGGCATTGATTGTTGGTTCGTTACTGGGCGGTTACCTTGGCGCGCACTTGGCAATTGTGAAAGGCAACCGATTGGTGAAACGCAGTTTTGAAATCATGACCGTGCTGGTCGGGCTTGCATTGATTGTGAAGTCTTTCTAGCAAAAACGCAGAGAATCAGCCTTTTAATAAGCACCGGAAGCTTGCTGAGGTGGTTCGTTCTCAACGGCTTTTGGCTTGTGTTCTTTATGTGTTTTGATGTCTTTTGGACGGATAAATTGCACCAGCTTGCCGGAACCTGCACTTAGGTTTTCCCAACTATTAGGCAAAATGAAATGCGCTAAAGAACCTGTCGGGAAAAGTCTTGTTTCGCAATCATCACAATGGTTTTCATGTTCTAGATATTGAGCCAGTTCTTCCAATCCCGGGTTGTGGCCGATAATCATGACACGTTCGTAGTGGGTTGGAATCTGCGCCAGGGTCTCGATAAGTTGTTCTTGAGTCGCAAGATACAGATCATCTAGCGTTAGGTGTGGGCAGATGTCTTTGCTGAATTTTAGGCGTTTGAATGTTTGTTGCGCACGTTGGGCGGGTGAAACCAGAATATAGGTTGGAATGAGATTTTTGTCTTGCAGCCACTGTCCCAGTCGACCAGCTGCCTTTTTCCCTTTTTCCGATAGGGGTCGATCAATATCTTCCAAATCTTCTTTCCAGTCAGATTTGGCATGGCGAACCAATAGCAGTTCGCGCAACCGATGTTCACTCATTGCATGATTCCATATTGAGAACGATAGTCGGTCATGGCTTCCAGATAATGACTCATATCCGGTTTGGTCGCCAAATAATCAATCAAGTCGTTCATATTGATAATGCTGTAAACAGGAATGCCGTAATCACGTTCAACTTCCTGTATGGCTGAGAGTTCGCCTTGCCCTTTTTCCATGCGGTCCAACGCGACGATAACCCCTGCCGGCTTAGCACCTTGCGCCTGAATTAAGTCCATTGATTCACGGATAGCAGTTCCGGCAGTGATGACATCATCGATAATCAAAATCTTGCCTTCCAACGCATGACCGACAATATTGCCGCCTTCACCATGGTCTTTGGCTTCCTTGCGGTTGAAAGCGTAAGGCTTGTCAATGCCTTGTTTTTCGGCAAGAGCAACGCTGGTAGTGGCCGCTAGCGGAATGCCTTTATAGGCAGGGCCAAACAATACGTCAAAGTCTGCACCTTTGTCTGCAATAGTTGCCGCATAAGCTTGAGACAGTTGTGCCAGTTGTTGCCCAGTATTAAATAGGCCAGCATTGAAGAAGTAAGGGCTTTTGCGACCGGATTTCAGCGTAAATTCGCCAAGTTTCAGTACGCCGGTTGCCATAATGAAATCGATAAATTGGGTTTTAGTCATGAATTTTTAGAAAGGTTATTTGGTTAACAAAATGTTTTGTCGTGATTTGATTAAAACAGGTAAGAAACAATGTTACTCGGGCTATCAAATTTATCAAGCAATTTCTTTATGCATTGTTTTAAGTGAACAGAAAAATGATGTTTGAGATTGAGTTGGCACAAATGATGCATATAGATTTTCACAATAGATTGCATAACAACAAACTGTCAGAAAAATGACGTTCCTTTTGATATTGGTATCAAATCGAATGCATTCAGACAGTTTTTCGACAAGGGAAAAGACCAATGGCTATTGATTTGAGAAGAGTTGAACCTCTAGGATCTAAAAGCGTTTTACTTGAGCAGGCACTTCGTCGTCACAAAGGATCGAAGGATATGGATAGCGATATCGACATGTCGGATATGGTGACGCCGGATTATCAATGGTTAAATGAAGACAAGACGGCATTGAAAAGCCTTGTCGCGCAAATGGATGCTTCCATTGGTCAGTTGTCGAAGCAAATGAAAGACTTGGAAAACGAAAGCGAAAAGGTCCGCATGAAGATGGATAAAGAGCAACAGCTGCTTTTCAAACAAATCCGTACTTTGAATAACCTGTTAAAAAACCAAGTCACGGTATTTTCATCGGTTGAGCGTCAAGTGGAAGAAATTGAACTGCGTTCCAACAATACCTTGTCTCAAGTTGGAATCGGTCTGGTGTCGGGTCTGATTGGTGCGGTGACCATTTTGGTCTCTGCCCCTTGGATGACGCTATTAATGGAACACCTTCGCGGTTAAGAAACTAGACAGCTCTTAGAAAGTCTTGATTGTAAAATAAGCTCAATTGTCGATATACCGCCGGAAAAACCTTGTTCAAATGTTCCGGCGCTTCAAAAAAATACTCTGTGCAAACGGCAAAAAACTCCGCGGGATTGGTCGCCGCGTAAGGATTGATTGCCGGTTTACGTCTTTTAGAAATCTGGCGGTTTAACAGGTTGTATGCCGTTTCAAACGCCTCATACCAATCTTTTGAATTCATGTTGTGGTGCAGTGGCGGATAACCGTTGATATCACCATTCAACATATCCATCTTATGTGCCAATTCATGTAGCAAAACCTGGTTCGCCTGTGGTCTTAGCGGGTGAGGCGCATCACTATTCCAATTGATGATAACCGGGCCTTGGTAAAAGGTTTTCCCAGCTTCAATGACGTCCGTCGGAGTTTCCACGCCAAGTAAACCGCCGAGTATCGGTTGGACTTGGTTGTGGTGAGCTCGGTAAGCATAAGGATAGACGATGATTTCATGCCAATTGCCAACCCAGTCGAATGACAGGTCTTGCTCTGCATCCATCAACCCAAAAAGCATGATTGCCGTTTGAGTGGCAATGATGATTCTCATGTGATCCGTTACCTGAAAACCTTTAACGGCGGAAATACGTTTTTTCCTGAGAATTCGGGATGCCAAGATGCGAAGTTGGATTTTTTGATGTGGCGTATAGCGCGCCAGTAATGGCATTTCGGATTCGATTTCCTGCCACAGCGCCGCGGGGATTTTGTAGTTTTGCAAACCGTGTCGAATGTAGGCGCGTTTTACTTTCTGCAGCCAAGCCATAGAGTTCACTTTTAAAAAAAGAAAGTTTATAGTGTGTTTAAAATTGTCACACTAAATAGTGTGCCAGGATATGTTTAATTAGGATACCCGTTATGCAGTTTAAAGTGATAGAAAATCGCAATATGACCGCGCAGGATGATGAAAAGGATGTGTACTTCATTCGCCTCACCTACGAAGAACCTGCGGATTATGATGCGGGTGATTGGTTGTTGGTTGAGTCGCAAAACAGACCCGACCTGGTAGATTTTGTATTACAACTACTCGGTTTGAGCGGAGATGAAATGATTGAGGTGCGTCGAGTCGGAGAAAGGACCGTGCGAGATGCTTTGCGAGAAAATTATGAGCTCACGCAACTGAATCCTGCCATCCTCAACCGTATGCAGAGAGAGTATGACTTGGATCAATGGGCAGACCGAGATGCGATGATGGCATACGCCGATGGACGTGATATTGTTGACCTGCTACAGGCCTTTCCACAACTTCAGTCGCTGGGAGCCGAGTTTTGTAAGATGTTGTCACCATTGTCGCCTCGTTATTATTCAATTGCTTCATCTCAGAAGTCGGCGGCGGCACAATCCTATGCTGGTCGCATGGTCGATCTGGTTTACAAGAAAATTGCCTATCACAAAGAGGGGCGCGATCGCCTTGGCGTAGCGACCTATCAATTGAGCGACTTGAAAGTCGGAGATGTGATTGAAGGAGACTTTTGTGCTAACAAAGTCTTCAAGTTGCCGGAAGATTTGGCGCACAACAAGCAGCCGCTTATCATGGTTGGTGCTGGAACAGGTATTGCGCCTTATATTGGGTTTATGGAAGAAATTGCCTATGAGCACCCACAGCATTTTGCCAATACCTGGTTGTTCTTTGGTGAGACGCGTGAACAAACCTGTTTCTTGTGTCAGGATCAATTACAGTCGTGGGAAGCGCAAGGCTTTCATCTGTTGACGGCATTTTCCCGTGACCAAGCCGAAAAGGTGTATGTACAGGATTTACTCTGGCAGCACCGAGAAGACGTTTGGGCGCAATTGGAAGCAGGCGGAATTTTTTATCTCTGCGGCGACAAGACCAAGATGGCGAAAGATGTTGAGCAAACCATGAAAAGAATTCTGGTGGAAGTCGGGAAAATCGAAGACCCGGATTTGGTTTGGAAGGAATGGCGTCGAGCCAGAAAAGTGCAATCGGACGTCTATTAGACGTTTAAATGAAGGCTCAATTACTCAAAGGTTAAATTGAAGTTCATCGCCTTCAGGCGTTCAGCCTCTATTTCCAAATCCAGTTGTGTTAAAGGATGCTCGGCTAACCAGCCAGCTTCAAAGAACAGTTTCAAATCCGTTCCATTTTCAATTTGAAGGCGGATATTGGAGGTTTCCATATTGGACACGTCCATATCGCGACCCCGGTGAATTCGCACGGCAAGTCGGAGTAATACGGTCAGGTAAACCAAGCTTTCATTATGTGGAGCAGTCAAAGCCTCAAAAGGCTCTCTGGCGAATTTCCCGCGGTGGTTCAGCATCATGGCCGCTAACATTGATTTTTCCTGTTGCGTGAAGCCCGCCATTTCCGAGTTTTCAATCAAGTAAGCCGAATGGTGACGGTAGCGTTTATAACTGATTGCCATGCCGGCTTCGTGAAGTTGTGCAGCCCATTTCAACAACTTCGGATAATTGTAGCTGTCTTTATCCAGTTTCCATTTCTCATGTACTTCCTGAAAAAAGCTCAAAGCGGTATAAGCGACACGTTGTGCTTGGGCGGTATCGATTTTCAGCCAGTTCTGCATGTTGGTGACGCTGGTTTCACGAACATCGGCTTCGTATAGTCGCCCCAAGGTGTCGAAGATCAAACCTTCGCGTAGTGCGTTGGCTGAAACCTGCATTTTGTCGATACTCAGCTCTTGGAAGGTGGCAATTAATATCGCCAAACCACCAGCCAATACCGGCACACGTTCATTTTTTAAACCTTTTAGCCCAGCATAAATCGCTTGGGAGATGGAGCCGTGCGTTTCCAGGTAGGACTTGAGTTTCAACATGCCGTCCAGTGTGATGTGATCATCAGACCAGCCGTTTTCCTGTAGTAGCGTGCCAATCGCTTTAATGGTACCTGAGGCGCCGATAGCGGTGTTCCAGCCCAGTCTTGTCAAACTCATGTGATGAGGGCGCAAAATAATTCGGCAGGCGTTGATGGCATTCACCATCTCGCGTTCGGTGATTTCATCACCTTTAAAATAGCGCTGAGTAACACTGACACAGCCCATTTCTGTGCTGGTGAGATGGCGTTGTTCAAAGCCGACACCGATAATGTACTCTGTACTGCCGCCGCCGATGTCCATGACTAGACGCTGTTCATCGCTACTTGGTAAACCGTGGCTAACGCCAAGATAAATCAAACGTGCTTCTTCTTGCCCGGCGATGATTTGGATTTCATGGCCAAGTGCTTCTTTGGCTTGGCGTAAGAATTCTTTGCTGTTGCGCGCGTTGCGCAACGTATTGGTGCCGACGGCGCGAACATGTTCTTCCGGGAAGCCTTTCAGTAATTGTCCGAACCGTTCCAAGCAAGAGATTGCACCGTCAAAAGACACTTCATCCAAATAGCCATTTTCATCCAAGCCAGCGCGTAATCTGACCATTTCCTTATGCTTGTCGACAACTTGCATTTGTCCATCAATATCTCTGGCGATAATCATGTGAAAGCTGTTAGAGCCTAAATCAATTGCAGCATACAGCTGTGCGTCTGAGGTGTCGTCTTTATCAGGTGCAGATAGTGTCGAATCAACGAGGCTTTGCATGAGGTTTTGCATGAAATAATGGCACTTCTGGGTAAAAATGCTATTTTACGACTTTTTGATGGAAGGTGTTGAGGAATGCACTTCCGAAATGCTTCGGAAGTGCTGTATAGGTTTAGTCTTTATCGACGTATTTGTCCATCAACCATTGTTGAGCGGAGAAGGCGATTTCATCATCGCTTCGTTCTTTTGGAAGATAGCTGCCGTCCGGTTGTAGTATCCAGGCGCCAACATTGTCTTCCAGATAGACCGCCAAACCTTCGGTATAAACCTGTTGAAAATTGTCTTTATCCAAAATCGGGAAGCAGGTTTCCACGCGAGACAACAGGTTGCGTCGCATCCAGTCTGCACTTGAACAGTAAAGTTCTGGTGAACCTTGGGTATTCTCAAAGTAATAAATACGGTGATGTTCTAAGAAGCGCCCGACAATACCTGTGACCGAAATATTCTCCGACATGTTTGGAACACCCGGTCTCAAGCTACAGATACCACGGACAATCAGGTCGATTTTGACGCCGGCATTCGAGGCATCGTAAAGTGCATCAATAATCGTTTTTTCTTCCAAACCGTTCATCTTGGCAATGATTCGAGCAGGTAACCCTTGGCGTGCATTTTCCGCCTCACGTTCAATGCGCTCAAGCATGCCTGAGTGTAATGTGAATGGTGATTGCAAGATGGTTTCAAGATTCTTGGTGTCGCCTAGACTGGTCAACTGTTGGAAGATTTTCGCGACATCGTTACACAGTCTTGGATTTGCGGTAAACAAGCCGAAGTCCGTATAGAAACGTGAAGTGACGTGGTGATAGTTCCCCGTTCCCAAGTGGACGTATTGGCGTAACTTGTGGTCTTCACGGCGAACGATATAAATCATTTTAGCGTGGGTTTTGTAGCCGACGACACCATAAACTACATTTACACCGGCATCTTGCAGACGGTTAGCCTGCAAGATGTTGTTATCTTCATCAAAGCGTGCGCGTAGCTCAACCACGGCAGTGACTTCTTTACCGGCACGAGCCGCTTTTTCCAAAGCATCAATAATGGCGGATTTCTCACCTGTACGATATAGCGTCATACGAATCGCCAAAACGTTCGGATCTTTTGCGGCTTCGTACAAGAAGTCGATAACGGGGGCGAAAGAATCGTATGGATGGTGCAGCAATAAGTCTTTACGCGCGATACGCTCAAACATCGACTCGGATTCTTTTTTACGGTTGAATAGCTTGAATCCGCCTTTCTTGTTCGATTGATTGGTTTTCGCCATGCTTGGAGAAAATGGATCGAACAATAGGTCAGGGCGGTTGGCTAAATCTGGTACCGAGTTCAAGCGGATCAAGTTAACCGGACCATCAACGGTATAAAGCTGGTCTTCAGACATGTTGAACTGATCCAGTAAGAACTGGTACATGTTTTTCGGACACTGGTCAGAAACCTCTAAGCGAATCGCCCCGCCATAGTCACGGCTATACAATTCACCTTGTAAGGCGCTCATGATATCGTCGATTTCTTCTTCATCAATAAATAGGTTGGTGTTACGCGTCAAGCGGAATTGGTGACACCCAGTGACCGTCATGCCTGGAAATAAATTCGATACATTAGAGTGCAGAATGGAAGACAGGAAAACGAAGTCATTCTCGCCATCTGTCGCTTCTGGTGGCAATTTGATGATACGGGGCAAAGAACGTGGTACCTGAACGATGGCGAGACCATTGGTACGACCAAAAGCATCCTTTCCTTCCAATGAAACGATGAAGTTCAAACTCTTGTTTAGCAAGCGAGGGAAAGGATGTGATGGATCCAATCCCATCGGGCTCAACACTGGTTGCATTGAGCTTAGGAAGTACTCACGAACCCATTCTTTTTGCTGTTCGTTCCATTGACGTCTACGCAAGAAACGAATGTTCTCCTTTTCCAACTCAGGGATCAGGATGTGGTTCAAAGTGTTGTACTGGTCGTAAACGATTTCTTTTGCGACTTCCGACAAAGTCGCAATGGCTTGAGATGGCAGTTGACCATCTGGCTTAGTGCGAGCGGCGGCATCAGTTGAGATTTCATACAAGCTCGCCATACGGACTTCAAAGAATTCGTCCATATTGCTGCTGGAGATACACAAAAATTTCAGGCGTTCTAGAATCGGAATATCAGGGTTTTTGGCTTGCGCCAGAACACGTCGATTGAACTCTAGAAGACTTCTTTCGCGGTTGATATATGGGGTATATTCCTGTGCTGTTTCTTGAACATCACTTTGCATAAGATTTCCTTGTTAGAACTTGCCTGTTAGTGCATCCGCCTTGTTATCGACGGAAGAAAATTATCTTCTTATTTTAGCGCCAGTCGGTGTTGCTTTAAATAAAAATCGTAGCAGTTGGCAGGAAGCATAGCCTGCCAAAATGACAGGTGTATGACAACATTTATTCAGGGTTAGAGGGCTTGTCTGTTGACTCGTGGTTTGTGTCATGTTTGTGCCCACAACTGCAGCCATGCTCCGGAACTGGATCAATGCCACCTTCGCTGCCTGGGTGACAGCGGCTGATACGTTTAACGCCTAACCATAGCCCACAAAATACGCCATGTTTTTCAATCGCTTCGACAGTGTAGTGAGAACAGCTTGGATAAAAACGGCATCTAGGCCCCAGTAATGGGCTGATGAACCATTGATAGAATTTTATCGGTAATATGAAAGGCCATTTGATCAGCCGTTTGAGGGTGTCCATCGATAAATCAACTATGTCGAATGTTTGAATGAGGTCATTTAACTAATCATAGAATATTTATAGGTTTCTGTACAGTTTGCTCGGTGAAGACTTATCGAAAAGCACAGCAGAAAGCGGTAGAATACCAGACCTATATACTGCAGAAAAATGGCCGCAAACATGCAAAAGACAATGCTACAAAGGAGAACAGGATGAGCCGTATTTTAATCACCCAGGCAACAATCGTAAACGAAGGTCAAATATTCGAAGCCGATGTTCTGTTAGCAAATGGCATTATCGAGAAAATTGCCACTCAGTTGGATGTTGAAGCCGATCAAGTGATCGATGCTGCGGGCATGCACCTTCTGCCAGGCTTTATTGACGATCAAGTGCATTTCCGTGATCCCGGTGTGACTTATAAAGGTTCCATTGCAACCGAATCTAAAGCGGCATTGGCTGGGGGAACAACCTCTTTCATGGATATGCCTAATGTGAAGCCTTCGACGACGACCATTGAACACCTAGAAGCCAAGTATCAACATGCTTCAGAAGTGTCTTGGTTGAACTACTCTTTTTATCTCGGGGCAACTAACGACAATATTGAAGAAGTTAAGGCGCTTGACCCAACGGGTTCATGTGGTGTCAAAATCTTCATGGGGGCCTCTACAGGAAATATGTTGGTGGATCGTGAACAGGCTTTGACCGATATTTTCACCCACAGTCCGACATTGATCACGACTCACTGCGAAGACACGCCGATGATCAAGGCGCAAGAAGCGATTTATCGTGAAAAATACGGTGAAGATGTGCCGATGATTTATCACCCGGATATCCGTTGTCGAGAAGCCTGCTATAAGTCGTCTTCTTTTGCAGTCGATTTGGCGAAAAAGACTGGCGCCGATTTGCACGTGTTGCACCTGACAACAGCCGAAGAAATGGCGCTGTTTGAGCCTGGCCCGGTTGAAGGGAAGAAAATCACTGCCGAAGCTTGTGTCCATCACTTATGGTTCAGTGATGCAGATTACGAAACCAAAGGCAGTTTGATTAAGTGTAATCCGGCGGTGAAAAAAGTGTCTGATCGTGATGCGATTCGCCAAGCGGTTCGTGAAGGGCGTATTGATATTATCGCTACAGACCATGCACCGCATACTTGGGATGAGAAGCAAAGCCTCTATTTTGATGCGCCTGCCGGCTTGCCTCAGGTTCAACAGTCGTTATCGGCATTGCTGGATTTGGTGCATCAGGGAGTGTTTGACCTACCGATGGTGGTACAAAAAATCGCGCACAACGTCGCCATTCGTTACCAAATTGATAATCGCGGTTTTATCCGTGAAGGGTATGCAGCGGATTTGGTGTTGGTAGATATGAACAAGCCACATGTCGATAGACGTGAAGATGTTCTTTATAAGTGTGGTTGGTCTCCTTGGGAAGGCCATGAGTTCAAATCATCTGTCATCGGAACCATCGTAAATGGTGAGCTGAAGTATTATCAAGGCGAGTTTGCGGATTTTATGCCAGGGCAAAGATTGCGCTTTAACCGCTAAGAGTTGAGCCAGGTAACACCTGCATATTTGGTTAAGGAAGGAGCAGATTTTTGATAAAAGCTATTTTCCTGACAAAAACTTGGGTATTTTTGCGGGGCTTTGCTTGCTTTCCATGGGTGGGAGGGGTAAAGTTTCGACTAAATAACCATACAATTCTCACGCTTGAATCCGATTGGTTTGGCGTGAGTCTCAACATCAAAGATGACAGGAAAATTTATGTCTGAAGTATTTATTGGACGCCAACCGATTTTAGACAGAAATATGGATGTTTTTGCCTATGAGTTGCAGTTTCACATGGGGTTGAACCCTAGTCAGCAAACCATTGACGCAACAGAAGAACTTTTGAGAAAAACCGAAACGGAAATCGGTTTTCAGACCATTATTGGTAAGCACGCTGCAATGATGGCGTTGCCTAAAGAATTAATCAACTCTGACCACCTTCCCGTTTTCGATAAAGGCGAAACCCTTGTTTTGGAAATTCTAAACGATGTGACTCATGATGTTGATGTGTTGAAAAGACTTAAAGAGCTTAAGTTATCAGGCTCTTCAATTGCACTGCATGATTATATGGATGACGATTCAAGCTTGAAGTTGGCCAACATCAGCGACTTCGTCAAAATCAACAATGAAGCCCATACCGAAATCAAGCTCAAACAGATGATTCAAGACCTGCATGAAAAAGGCGTCAAGGTCATCGCAGAGAGAGTTGAGACGGAAGAGATGTTTCGCTATTTGAAGAAGCTTGGATTCGATTATTTTCAAGGGCACTTTTTCACAAACCCGGTGATTATCAATGGTGAAAAACTGACAGGCAATAAACTCAACCTGTTGCAGTTGATGGCGAAAATCAATGATCCTTTGACCGATTACCATCAGTTGTCTGAGATTTTGAGTCAGGACGTGGCGCTAAGTCACAAGCTGCTGATTGCCGTCAATAATCCGATGGCGATGATACCTGTTCGCGTGGAATCTATTTCAGATGCACTGAAATATATGGGGTTGAAGCGCCTGAAATTTTGGGTCAATATGTTGTTGCTCGCAGACATGGGGGATGCACCTCAGGAATTGTTGGTGAACTCCTTGATTCGCGCAAGATTTTGCGAGCTACTGGCTGAAAAGTCAGGACATAGTTCTGAAAAAGAAAGTTATTTCTTAGTCGGTCTGTTCTCATCATTGGGTGCGTTTTTCCATACACCAATTCAACGTGTTGTCGATGAAATGCCGTTGGCGGATAATATCAAATCGGCATTGGTTGATAAACGAGGGTTGATGGGCAAAGCGTTGGAAGTGCTTCATAACTTAGAATGCACCAGTTCGAAATATGCTGAATTAAGTTATGAAAACCTTGGCATTACCGAAATCGGTAATATCTACTTAAACTCCTCTGCCTGGGCTCAAGAAGCGATCGCCCATTAAATTCAAACGTGCTGCTCACCAAGCTTGAGAGGCGGCGCATACCTAAAACCCGCTGACAAAAGGATGTGACTTATGGCTATGAAATCAATTAACCCAGCGACGGGCGAAGAGATTGCCGAGTTTGATACCTGGGATCAAGCCACGTTGGATGATGTGGTAACCCAAGTAGGGTACGGGTTTGCCGATTGGGCGAAACTCACCACATTAGAAGAACGTTGCCTGTTACTGAAACGCATGGCAGACGTATTACGTGACGATCAAGACATTCTTGCCGAACTCATTACATTGGAAATGGGCAAACTCTATAGCGAGGCGCAAGCCGAAGTTGAAAAATGCGCCATGCTTTGTGATTACTATGCTGAGCATGCACCGGCGCAGTTGGCAGATGAAATCATCGAGTCGGGCGCATCAAAAAGTTATGTTGCTTACTTGCCGCTGGGCGTAGTGTTGGGTGTTATGCCTTGGAACTATCCTTTTTGGCAAGTGTTCCGTTTTGCCGTGCCAGCCGTCACCGTCGGGAATATGGCACTGTTGAAGCATGCCTCAAACGTCCCTCAATGTGCGTTGGCAATCCAAGAGGTTTTCCGTAAAGCGGGTTATCCAGACGGTGTGTTCACCACCTTGATGATTGGTGCAGATAAAGTTGAGTCGGTGATTCGTCATCCTGCTGTGCAAGCGGTTAGCTTGACAGGAAGTGAACCTGCCGGGCGTAAAGTGGCGGCTGTTGCTGGAGAAGAGCTGAAGAAAACCGTGTTGGAACTGGGTGGTTCGGACGCGTTCATCGTGATGGATGATGCCCATATCAAAACAGCGGTTGAAGGCGCGGTAAAAGGGCGTTTCCTCAATATGGGGCAAAGTTGTATCGCTTCTAAACGTTTTATTGTCGACTCTATGATTTACGATGAATTCATTGAGGCTTTCAAGACGGCGGTAGAAGACAAGTTTGTGGTTGGCGACCCGATGGATAAGGAAACCACCTTGGCGCCGATGGCGCGTCAGGATTTGTTGGATGAACTGCATGGGCAAGTGACGGCTTCTGTTGAGCTGGGGGCGGAAATCGTCACCGGTGGTTATCAATTGGATCGCCCAGGTTGTTACTATGCACCAACAATACTGACCAATATCTCCAGTAATATGCCAGCGTTCAGTGAAGAGTTCTTCGGGCCGGTTGCGATTGTGTTGAAAGCAACCGAACCTGCTCATGCCTTGGGTTTGGCGAATGCGACGGATTTTGGTCTGGGTGGCTCCATTTGGTCTAACGATATTGCAACGGCGGAAACCATGGCAAGAGGGATGGAATCAGGAGCGACTTACATCAACAGTATTACCTTTTCTGATCCTAGATTGCCGTTCGGTGGTGTGAAAAACTCAGGCTACGGGCGTGAGCTTTCTGAGCACGGTATCCGCGAGTTTACCAATATCAAAACCATCTGGATTAAGTAGTCCGGATGAGTTTGTTAGCGGGTCTGATTTAATCATGATCACGCTTCAATTCTATTTCACCTACCTTTAAAGGTATTCACGCATGTCCTTATTGTTTAAAACGCTGATAGATTTAAAGAACCCTGCCATTCTCATTCGGTTGTTTATGCCGTTTTTCATCGGATTGATACTGGTGTCGTTACTGGGTTATGGGTTGTTCGGTATTTTTCTGACCAGTGATTTCGTTACCCAAAGCCCTATGGTTCAAGACTTTGAAACCTGGCATGCCCATGCGGAGCAAACCATTGGTGCCATTCCGGTGATAGGTGGGTTGATTCTCTGGTTTATCGGCTTATCAGTCGCCGTCATTGCAGGGTTGCTCGGTATTATTTTGGGCAGTTATCTGGTGTTGCTGTTTGCCATGATTATCACCGGATTCATGACCGATTCTTTGGTGAAAACCGTTCACAAGAATCATTACAGTCATCTGACTTATGAAGGGCATGGCTCAACACTTGGCATGATCTGGAAGCTCGTCAAGTTCGGTTTGTTAATGATTCTGTTATTGCTGGTGACCTTTCCGATCTTGTTTATTCCACTCATCAATGTGATTTGGTTTTGGTTGATTGGCTTCGTGTTTTTCCGTTATGCCATTGTGCTGGATGTTGGGCAGGTGATTCTACCGGAAGCCGTTTTTGCCAGAGTGAAGCCGATTACCGATTGGCCTTCAACCACGCCGATGATGGTGCTTTACGCCACCAGTGTGTTTCCTGTGATGAGTTTCTTTGCGCCGGTATTTGCGGTGATTTTGCTGAGTCACTACTACTTTGAAAAGTTACAGGACGAACAATGGGTGACGGCACAAGAACAGAAGAACGTCGCGTCCTGATTTAGCGTTTTATCAATGATGGCCCCAACCTGGTAGATTCTATTAAAAACCTACCAGGTTGGGGTTATTTCTTCTTAGCGGTTTTTTTAACTTTTGCAGCTTTCTTAGCCAGTTTCTTTTTATGCGGTTTCTTGACCGTTTTCTTTGGCTTTCCGGTATTGAATTTAGGTTCAAGCCCTTCGATTTTGTAGACAGGAATCTTGGCTTGCATGTGGTATTGAATACGTTCGACTTGTTTCAAATCGTGCGGTTCCACCAAGCTGATGGCAATCCCGACATTTTGTCCACGACCAGTACGACCAATGCGGTGAATGTAAATATCGCCGCGATGCGGTAGGTCGTAGTTGATGACATGTGTGATGTTGAGCATGTCCAAGCCACGGGCGGCAACATCCGTCGCCACTAGGACTTTTGTTTTGCCTTGTGTGAACTTCTTGGTGATTTCCAAACGTTTGGCTTGAATCATGTCGCCATGAAGTACATCGGCAGAAACGCCTTGCTCCAATAACCAAGCTTCCAGTTCAATGGCGCGATCTCTTTTGTTACAGAAAACCAGCGCACTCTTGCAGCTATCGTCTTCGAGCATGTTTTTCAGTAAAGCGCGTTTGTGGTCGCGGTCGTCAGCAAAATAAAGTTGTTGTTGCACTTGTTGTGATTGCTGGTTCGGCGCGTCGATTTGTACGATGACCGGATCGTCCAGTATGTCTTCAGCAAAACGTTCAACCCCAGAACCGCCTAGTGTTGCCGAGAAACAAGCGGCTTGGAAATCAGTCGGAATCGCTTCCAACAGCGCAAGAACATCTGGGCCCTGCCCCATATCGAGCATACGGTCGGCTTCGTCGATAATCACCATATCGATATAGGATAGGTCGATGAATTCTTTCGACATGATATTGAGCAGACGACCAGGCGTGGCGACCAGAATGTCGAGCGGACCGGTTAAGTTGTCTAGCTGTTTGTCGGAAGCGAAGCCTCCTGTAACGATATTGGAGCGGAATTCACAATGGGTACTAAGCTGTTTGACAACCTTGTGTATCTGGAAAGCCAACTCGCGTGTTGGCGCCAGAATCAAAGCTCTCGGCCACTTGGATGGGCGTGGCTCATCCAGTAGAACTTGCAGCATTGGCAAAACGAAAGCGGCGGTTTTCCCTGTGCCGGTGGCAGCCCCTGCTAGGATGTCTTTACGCAAAATGAATTCTGGGATGACTTCAGCTTGAACCGGAGTAGGCTTGTGGAAATGCTGCTCTTCGATTGCAGCCAGTAAAACTGGGTCTAGTTCAAGTTCTTCAAATGTCATCAGGGAATTCTTTTCGTCATCTATTGTTGTATGGGAGGAGTCAAGAGGGAGGGTTAAGCTCCCTTATTCTCGGTGATGATATTATAGCAGGGCACGTAATTCTCCGTTCCCAATTTCATGCGACGTTGTGCGACAAAGGTTTTCAGTAAGTTGTCGATGCGTGTCATGATTTCAGGGTCGCCATGAATCTGGAATGGCCCTTTTTCTTCAATCTGTTTGATGCCATCTGATTTCACATTACCAGCTACGATTGCGGAGAACACTTGGCGTAATTCCGATGCCAATTTATGGGGAGGCTGATTTTTGTGCAGCTTCAATTGGGCAATGCCTTCGTGAGTCGGCTTGAAGGGTTTTTGAAGTTCAAATGGAATGTAAAGGTTCCAGTTGTAGAAGTAGGCATCACTGGTTTCTTTGCGGTGGAAGCGCACATCTTGAACGCCTTTTTTGATGAGTTGTGCCACGCGTGATGGGTTATCGTGGATAAAGGTCAGCTTTTGCCGAGCTTCTTCGCCCAAAGCGTTCTCGATGAATTCCAATACCGCTTCAAAATAGCCTTTGTGGTTGCCTGATGAGGTGAGGATGACCGGAATCGGCACATCCATGTTTTGTGGATGCAAGAGTACGCTCAGAAGATACAGGATTTCTTCCATGGTACCGGCACCACCCGGGAAGATGATAATGCCGTGCCCCAAACGCATAAAGGCTTCCAGACGTTTTTCGATGTCCGGCAGGATAGCAAGCTCCGTCACAATGGCATTTGGTGCTTCAGCGGCGATGATACCCGGCTCGGTCAAGCCGATAAAACGTGCGCCTTTGTGGCGTTGCTTGCCGTGCCCAAGCACAGCGCCTTTCATTGGACCTTTCATAGCACCCGGTCCACAGCCGGTGCAGATATCAAAACGTCTTAGCCCCAACTCGTAACCGACATGTTTTGTGTACTTGTATTCTTCCAGACTGATGGAATGCCCACCCCAACAAACGACGATATTCGGGTCACGGTCAATGCACATTAAGTTGGCGTTACGAGCCAGATGAAAGATGGCATTGGTAATTCCAAAGGAGCTTTCCAGATCAAATTCAGGGTTGTCGATGATTTCGTTTTTGGCATAAAGCAAGTCGCGAATCACCGCCGATAAATGTTCTTGTAAGCCGACAATCATTTCGCCATCGACAAAAGCATTCGCAGGTGCATTTTCGATTTCCAGCTGAATGCCGCGTCCTTTGACGTTTACGTTAACGCGGAAATCCGGGTGTGCTTCAAGCAGAGCCAGTCCATTATCTTCCTTCGCACCGGTGTTGAGTACGGCAAGTGCACAACGTCTGAGGAGTTCGTTCAGGCCGTGATCATTTCCGTCACAAAGCTGCTGTGCCTCTTGGTAAGAGAGGATTTGCATGTTTTCAACAGGACGAATTAAGACTTTTTTGATGGCGTTATTCATGATAGATTAGTGGCTCTTCTTGTTAAGGCTAGAGTTAAGGTAACAGACCATGCGCTCACAACAAAGTTTGGCGGAAAGCTTTTTATTCATTCTTCTAATCGTCGCCATCGTCGGATTGTTGTGGCTATTCTCTCCATTTCTGGAAGCGCTGTTCTTCGCTATGATTTTAGCAACAGCGACCTATGCAATCTATCAAAAACTGTTAGTAAAGGTCAATTCCGAAACGACAGCATCCGCATTAATGAGCGTAGGAGTTTTCCTGACGGTTATTGCACCGGTGACTTATCTTCTGCTGGAAGTCGGTTTGCAGGTCGGTCAAGTCTATGGCGAAGCGCAACATTGGTTGGCGATGCAGACGCCACAAACCTTCGCCGATATGAACAAAAATCTGGTGAATATCATCCCCATTCCTGAAGATACACAAACGCAGTTGATTCAACAACTTCACGATAATGCAGGCAAGATCATTAAATTCGCTCAGGAGACCATCGTCTTTTTGGTGAAAGGGGTGTTCGGTAGCACTACTTCATTTTTGACTTTTGTTCTGTTAGCGGTCTTCGCCATGTTCTTCTTTTATCGCGACGGGCACAAAATTGCACAGCACCTTAAAGTGCTATCACCACTGGAAAATCACTATGACATGATGATTATGTCGCGTTTTTCCAACTTGTCGACCATCTTGTTATTGTCGGTACTGGGTGTGGCGTTGGCGCAAGGTGTCACCTTTGCAACGGTGGCGTGGTTACTTGGTTTGCCGGGACTGTTCTTGGGAATGGCAATTGCCGTTACCTCCTTTATTCCTGTCGTTGGCTCTGCGTTGATCTGGATTCCGGTGGCATCGTTCCTGGTATTCCAAGGGCAGTATGTCGAAGCTGGGGTAGTAATGTTCATCGGTGCGGTCATCAATGGCTTCTTGATTGATAACGTTTTACGCCCGATTCTGATTCGCCGTATTTCCATGACGCTTCATGCCAGTGGAGAAGGCTTGGAAGTTGCCAATCATACGATGATGACCATCTTGTCGACATTTGCGGGGCTGATTCATTTTGGGATTATCGGGTTGTTTTTCGGTCCGGTTATTGCGGCTTTGGCGATCACCATTTTTGATGTTTACGCGCTGAAACATTCCGATTTGCTGGATAGAACGTAATCTCTCCAGAGCTCACGGCACTGCGTTGCTCTTTTAATTGAAAAGAGGATAATGGGTTAAATACTTGTTCATAGTTAATCAAGTAAAGGCTTCTTAGAAAGCCGCATATAAACAAAATAAAAAATTGAAAAATTGTTTGGGAGGATGGTTATGAAACGACGAAGTTTATATATACCGATACTTTTTGTGGCATTGCTAGGGGTCACTGAACGCAGTTATGCGGAAAAAGGTGATCCTTATGTTGATGGCTTCAAAGCTTGGGCGCAAGACCTGAAAGCGCAAAAATCCCAAGACCAATCTCAAGCGGCGGATGCCTATCTGCGAGATATCGCCGCCACCGAAGCGAAAGCCGGTTATATCGGTAAAGAGCTGCCACTTCCTAAAGCGGTGAAAGTCAAAGAGGGGGTTTACACCATTGTCGGTAGCCAGATTTGGCACAACCCTTCTAACTTCGGTTTGAACAACAATATTTCTTTTGTCATCTTCAAAGATGGTGTATTCGTTTTCAATGCGGGCGCAAACCCTGCCATTGCCTACAGCGTGCATCAGCAAATTAAACGTATTACCGACAAACCTGTGAAATGGCTGGCGGTGGAAAACAACCAAGGGCATGCCTATCTTGGTGCGAGTTATTGGTGGGATGTTGGCGTGCGTCACCTTTACTCAAGTGCGTTGGCAAACAAACAGTTTGATGATGCCTTCCCAAGTATCAAAGCCGAATGGGGACGTCGAGTGGGTGAGGAATTGACACAATCCGCCCGCAATGTCGCCGATAAGTTCACCACCTTTGAAAACAAGTTGGCGGTGGATGTCGGTGGTGGCGAGAAGTTCATCCTGATGGATTTCGGGCCAGGTCATACACCTGCATCAACCAGCGTCTATATCCCAAGTCGCAAACTGTTGTTTACCGGTGACTTAGGCTTTAACGAGCGTATGCCGGTGATGTTCAACTACACCAATAGCTTTGAGTGGACGAAGTCGTTTGAGAACATGATGAAGCAAATTCCACATGATGTGACGGTAGTTCCTGGGCACGGTACGCCAGCGGATATGGCGACGATCAAACGTCAAACCTATGACTACTTCCGTTATGTGCAAAAACAGGTGCAGAAAGTCGTCGATAACGGCGGTAATCAGCAAGATGCTGAAGCTATCGACCAGTCTATGTATAAAGACCGTCCGGTATTCGACCAAGCGGCGAAAAACAATGCCAGACGCATCTATCAGGAAATCACTGGTGGTGATTTCTAAAAGTGATTTCTAGGCGTGATTTCTAGTCGGTTTTTCCGGGCATTAAAAAGGGCGCTATTTGCGCCCTTTTTTGTTTGTAGCTTTATGTTGGTTACCCCAACCTGGCAGATTTTATTACACAGCGGAAATCAATGCCTGCATCATTGCCGATAGGCTGTCTTCCATCATGGCGATGCCAACGCGCTTTTGGTTGCCGACCTGCACATGAATGTAAGCAATGGCCTTGGCTTCTTTGCCTTGGTGCATAGCGTGTTCCGCATAATCCAAGACATCGATTTCATTTTGGGTTTTGTTCTGCCAAGCATTACAAAGCGCGCTTAAAGTCCCGTTGCCCACGCCTTGCCAGGTTTCGCCATTCACTTCTAGGCTAAGGTGTTCCTTGCCGTCTTGTTTGTCCAATTTATAGTGGTTGAGCTGACTATGACTGTCATTCAGACGATAATGCTCAACAAATGCATCAAACAACACTTTATGGCTGACAACGCCATCGGTTGACTCTGCACAGTTTTGAGCGACAGGGGCAAAATCCTGTTGAACCCACTTCGGTAAGTTCAAACCATATTCCTGTTCCAGTACGAATGCCGCACCTGCTTTACCGGACTGACTGTTGACGCGGATAATCGCTTCGTAATCGCGCTGAATGTCTTTCGGGTCTATCGGCAAATAAGCAACATCCCAAGGTTTGTCATCATTTTGTACCGCCAAACATTTACGGATAGCATCCTGATGGCTGCCCGAGTAAGCGGTGTAAACCGCTTGTCCTACCCAAGGATGGCGAATGTGGGTTTCGATTTGTGTGACTTCTTCCACCACCTCAATCCAGTCGTCAGGGTTGCTGAAGTTCAACTCAGGGTTAATCCCTTCGCTGTAAAGGTTCATTGCCAAGGTGACGACATCCATGTTTCCGGTGCGTTCGCCGTTGCCCAATAGAGTGCCTTCCACACGATCTGCCCCTGCCAAGATTGCTAACTCCGCAGCGGCCACCGCACAGCCTCTGTCGTTATGAGTGTGTACGGAAATAATCGCGGATTCACGGTTTTGCATGTGAGTGATGAAATATTCGATCTGGTCGGCAAAGCGGTTAGGAGAGGTGCTTTCCACGGTTGAAGGCAAGTTCAAAATGCACTTGTTCTGTGGTGTTGGTTGCCAGACGTCCATCACCGCTTGGCAAACTTCTACCGCAAAGTCAGTTTCGGTTTGCGAGAAGCTTTCCGGTGAGTATTGGAAAATCCAATGGGTTTCAGGATAACGCTTGGCGTATTCCTGAACCCAAGTGGCGCCATCGACAGCAATCTGTTTGATTTCGTCTTTGGTTTTACAGAAAACCTTGTCACGTTGTACGCGCGAGGTAGTGTTGTAAACATGAATCACCGCCTGCTTTACGCCAGCAAGTGCTTCATAAGTACGTTCGATTAAATGTTCGCGCGCCTGTACCAGAACCTGCACCGTCACATCGTCCGGAATACGGTTTTCTTCAATCAAGCGGCGGGTGAAATCGAACTCTAATTGACTGGCTGACGGAAAACCGATTTCAATAGTCTTGAAACCGATAGAAACCAATTTGTCCCAAAGTTTAAGCTTTTGCTCCACGGTCATGGGTTTTGCCAAAGCTTGGTTGCCGTCTCTTAGATCGACACTCACCCAAATCGGCGCCTTGGTAAGACGACGGTTCGGCCACTGACGATTGGGTAAATCGGGAGTCACCGTTGGGCGATACTTATGAAAGTTCATTGTGTTCATTTATTTTCTCGTTTTTCAGTAAGGTTAATTAGAGTTCGCAGAGTGATCTTTACTCTGAAATAAATTCTAGCAACTTGTCTGTCGGATTAAATTGCAAAGATACGATTAAATCGCTTATATTTAGCATTAAATTCTAATTTAAAGTGTTTTTTTGAAATTAAATTGTTTTTAAAAAACTAATGGTTAAATACTATTGTTCGATTTTCGGATGAGAGGCAGGTTTATGTTGCAGTTGGATAAGTTTGATAAAGCCATTTTGTCGGCATTACAGGAAAACGGCAGGTTGAGCAATCAGGAGTTGGCGGACCAGATTGGTTTGTCGCCCTCGGCTTGTTTGCGTCGGTTCAAGGCACTGGAAACCAGTGGGTTGATTGTGGGGTATCGTGCGTTGTTGGATGCCAAGAAACTCGGTTTGGATTTGATGGCGTTGGTGCATATTTCCGTCGACAAGCATACCAAAGAACGGTTTCAGGGGTTTGAAAGTGCCGTGCAGGCAATTCCCAATGTGTTGGAGTGTTTATTGTTGACGGGGCAGTCTGCCGACTATCAGTTGAAAGTGGTGGTGAAAGATATGGATGCTTACCAAGATTTGTTGCTCAATCACCTCACGCAAATCGACGGAGTGAGCGGCGTGCATACCAGTTTTGTGTTGAGAAAAGTGGTGGATAAAACCGCATTGCCGATTGGCTAAAATCTACCAGGTTGGGGTAAATTAAGTACCCAACCTGGCAATTTTTTAATTAACCGAAAGTCTATCCATAAAGTTAGGCTCATCGTCATAGCCGCCCGGAATGCCTTTGGTGACAATCGCCACCGCATCATGCGGATGCAAGCTTTCCAAGTGGTTGACGCGAATCCAGAAGTCCAAGTATTCGGTTTGTTGGCTGAACTTGTTCTGTAAACGGCGTGCCGCATCTTCGCAGAACATCAGGTTACTGGCGTTCAGGCGCGCGAATTCTTGTTCATCTTCACGTTTGACCGTTGATTGCACAGGCGTTTGCACCGCGTCTTCAATCTGGTTGATTAACGCAGAAATCGACAAAGGTGCGTCTTCAGCAATTTTGACCTTAACCTGAGCATAAGAGCGTTGGCTGTGTGGCGTAGCGCAAATACCTTCAGGTGTGCCTAACCAAGCAAGCACTTCTTGGTAATCGACTTGATCACCGGAGAATTTTTGCTCAAATGCTTCTTGAATCAGTTGGCGAGACAAGGCTGCCGAACAGGGACAAGTGGAAGAGTAAGGCACGCTGATGCTGACTTCGCATTCAAAGGTTCCATCTTTCAGTTCGCCGCGCAAAGTGGTTGGATAATGTTTCCAGCCTGAATTGTCGGATTTCAATGAACGACGTCTTTCATAGTAGTCGAAACGGAATTCAACAAAAGCGTGGTTGCTCAGTCCTTCATGAGAGTCGATAAAGGCTTGCAATAAACCTTTGACGTGTTGCGCGGATAAAGGCGCTTCGGCTCCTTTTTGATCCAATAGCACATACAGGCGAGACATGTGAATGCCTTTGCTAAGCGGATCGTCAAGGCTGACATAGGCTTGGACTTGTGAGGAAAGTTGGGTTGGCGTGCGTTGCTCGTTTTCGACCAGAATCGGCAGTTCAATGCCGGACATTCCGACCCAGTTTAGTTTTCCTTGAGGGTTTTCATATGGCTGACAAGCGATATCGGGCATGTTCTTCGTCATGCAATTTCCTTCGGCTTTTATGAGACCTGATTTGAGTGAGGTCTGTGTTTTTTCAAACAGTTTGTTGTGAGTAAGTCAGCACAAAGGCCATGATGGGCTAAGTTTGAATCGTCTTCATCGTTGAAGTTGAACGATTTTGCTGACAGCAAGCGGTGCATTATATCACTAAAAATAAAATAATTCCTGACTAAAACAGTCGGGTATTAGTTTTGTTAATTTCGGGTGAAAAGACACTCTGATAACCCGCTTTCCAGCGCAGCAATATCCCGCTCGGTTAATGCGTGGCTGAAGATAAGTTCTAGCCGACTGTCTTGACGCCAAGCGATGTCGGAGAGCTGGGTTTGCTGGTCAACAGTGTTGAGGTGCTGCCATTCATTCCCAGTTTTGATCAAGCCTTTTGCTCGCAGGAGGTTTTTGTCGGTGTCGATGATTAAGCTGTTCAACCATGCCAGAAAATGGGTGCGGTGAAATTGCAGTTGTGAATCAAACACCCAGCCGATGGTGCTGGTGTTGCCAATGCGCATTTCTGAGCGGGTACATAAAGGCAATGTCGAGGCAAAAGGTTGCGGGGTGCCAGCAGTTTGCTGAGCATGTTCATCCAGTCCGGCGATGAGGTAAAAGGGTTGCTGGATTTGCTTAAAATCTACCAGGTTGGGGGGCGCTAGTAAAACGCTGTTTCGCAAAGAAGTGACAATACAGTTTTCCTTGGGCGGGTAGGTGTTATCCAAAACCGATTGCGCCGCTGCCAATTCCGTTGGTGTTGCCAGGTCGTTTTTATTGACGATTAATGTGTCGGCAAGCGTGACTATGTCTCGCATGATGGCGGACTTTTGCCAGCGCTCCGGCGAAAGTTGTGTAGCGGTGATGACACCGATAATACCGGAAATCGAAACAAGTTCAGTGAACGGCGGTTGTTTCAATAGGTCGATAATTTTGGCGGGGTGTCCCAGCCCGGTCGGTTCGATAATGATGCGATTGACCTTTTGTGCTAACAGAGTCGATAACGCCTGTTGATAACCATGAAATGCAGTGCAGCATAGACAGCCACCTGACACTTCCATTAAAGGGGTGTTTTCCGGGTTTTGGGGATTTGTCAGTGCAGCGGCATCAATGCCGATTTCACCGAAGTCGTTAATGAGTAGTCCCCAAATCTCATTTTGAGGTTTGGACTCAAGCAGGTGTCGGATAAGGGTGGTTTTGCCGCTTCCCAATAGCCCCGTGACAAGATTGACGGGGTATTTGGTATTGGAAGCTGGTTGGTTAGAGGTCTTCACCGTCTAGTAGGTCGTTAATCAACTGTTCGCGTTTCATTGGAACGCCCAATCGCTCACAAATGATTTTAGCGTCGCGGTAAGCATTACCTAAGCAAGTGGTTGCCCCTGGTGATGGCGTCATGTTGAAGATGATGTGGTCGTCTTCAGGCACAATGCTGGCTTCACCCAATTTAAGCTCTCGGGTAGTCTTGTCGATAACTTGAGGGCGTACCCCACCGTAGCCATCGGCATAGTAAATGTCAGAGGCTTTTAAATCCGGTAGGATTTTTTGTGCGTCTTTGACGAATAGACGCTTGTTGAACCAAGGTACTTCAAACAAGAAGTTTTTCAGAACGTAGTTACGGATTGTGCCATCGCGCATCAAGTCCCAGAAGACTTTCAGTACTTTGCCATCGAGCTTCAAGCTGCGCCAGAAATCCAGATAGGTTCCACCCGTGTAACGTTCCAGTTTTGGCAACATCAAAGCGGTTGGTCCTAGACGAGTTTTGTCTGGTGCGGTCAAATCCGGATCACCATGAATGGCGGCAAACGGCAGTTTGTCGTTTTGCATGGTGTAGACTTTGCCGTTTAGAATTTTTGGTGCGAAGTAGAAGCTACCGGCCATCGGCAGGATGGAAAGATCCATGCCGTGTCCTAACTGATTAGCAAGCAATAGGCTGTGGGCACCGGCTGAAACCACCACAAAGCGTGAGTTGAATGTACCCTGTGCCGTTTGGCATTCGTAATGGTCGTGCTCCACTTCGACAATGCGCTCGACTTCCGTGCTCAAGTAAACTTGTACGTCTTTACCGGCTTTGCGAGCGCTGTCGATAAACGAACGAGACAAGTTGCCGTAATTGACAGCAGAGTATTCGTCGGTACAGCCGCTAGCCATGATTTTTTCAGGGCGTGGCTTGCCATCTTTGTAGGCAACCGCTGGCTCGACTTCTGCAATGCGGTCGAAATCCCAAAGTTCCATGTAAGGGAAGGCGTCTTTGAATTCTTCGTGGCGTTTTACAAGGCGTTCACATTCGTCTTCGCCCACCGCTAAAATCATTTTCGGGAATTTGAAAAGAAAGTCGTTTTTTTCAACTTGTTCGGCATAGTGCACCAGCATATTTGCTGTGTGCTTGACTTGCGTGGCTTTCGCTAGGGTGTAATTGGTTTCAATATCGCCGCAATGCAAAGTTTGGCTGTTGCTGGTTGCATTGGAGTTTAGGGCAGCGATAGCGCCATATTTTTCCAGGATACAGATGCTTTTGACGTCAGTGTATTTCGCTAAGACGTAGCTTAACGCTGTACCGGTGACTCCACCGCCAACAATTACAACATCAAAATTTCGGGTGCGCATAGACTTATCCATTTCGTTGAAAAATTCAGAGCCGGGTATTATAAAACGATTTAATGGAATTAATAAATATTTTCTAATTTTCTTTTTTTAATGGGTCTATTCTACGACTGTTTACAGGGTTTTTCATAGATTACACTGCCTTCCCTTTTTCTCATAAGCTTCAAGAGCCAATAGATCTTGCTGGCAGGATTCGACATTGGCAAGTTGTTCTTTAAGTGTTTCCAGATAGGAAGACGGCAGGTACGACGCCTCTAGTTGATAATGCATCCAGGTTCCTTCACGGTGGGATTTCACCCAACCTGCATTTTTCAGGTAAGCCAAATGTCTTGAGATCAAACTTTGACCAGCTTGCATTACCGCCACAAAATCACAAACACAGAGATCTTCTCGATTGAGTAAAAGAAAGAGAATACGTAGGCGCATCGGCTCACTCAAGGCTTTGAAAAACTGGCTGTAATCTTCAATAGACGTCATGTTTGACTCCGTACTTGAACATAAAGTTTTTGTGACTTCGCGAATATTTATTGAATATATCCGTATAAACGGATATTATGCTTTCATCCTATGTTGACTATCTTAACAGAGATTGAAGATGTTTGAACAAATTGCCAGTTTTCTAGTGTATCGAGTTTTTGCTATGTCAGCCCATACGCAAGCGGCAGAAGCACTGCATTTTTTCGTTATGGACTTGCTGAAGATATTTTTCATGCTGGTGGTGATTATTTATGCCATCGGACTGCTCCGCGCATTTATCTCGACAGAGTGGATCCGCGATAAGGTTCAAGGTAAAGCGAAATGGCTGGCGAGAAGCCTGGCGATAACGCTGGGCAGTGTGACGCCGTTTTGCTCGTGTTCCTCGGTGCCTTTATTTGTCGGGTTTGTGGAAGCGCGAATCCCGATGGGGATCACTTTTGCTTTTCTAATCGCCAGCCCAATGATTAATGAAGTTGCGGTGGTGTTACTATGGAGCATACTTGGTTGGCAGGTGACATTGCTTTACGTCGCGGCAGGCTTGATGGTGGCATACATCGGTTCGGTTGTGTTGGAGTGGTTCAAGCCGGAGCGCTGGGTGGAGTCCTATGTCTGGGAATTGAAAAGTCACGGTTCAGCCGGAAGTGCGATGAACCCGAAAATGTCCTGGCAACAGCGTCACCAGTTTGCGCGTGAAGAAGTTAAAACCATTGTCGGTAGAATCTGGAAATGGGTGGTTGTCGGGATTGCATTAGGTGCGTTATTTCATGGTTATGTGCCGCAGGAATGGGTAACGACTTATTTAAGCGGCAAAAACAATTGGTGGTCGGTACCTGCGGCAGTCTTGCTTGGGGTGCCGTTGTATTCGAATGCGACGGGCGTGGTACCGATTGTCGAGGCGATGTTGAACAAAGGCGTGCCGATTGGTACCAGCTTGGCGCTGATGATGAGTATCGCAGCTTTGTCATTGCCTGAATTGTTGATTTTAAGAAAAGTGATTCGCTGGCCTGCATTGGCGGCATTTGTCGGAGTGCTGACCGTAGCATTCATATTGGTCGGTTATCTGCTTAATTTTTTATTTGGTTAATTTTGTATTGGTCTTGAGAGGGTATAGCAATGAAAAACAATTTGATGGTTCGTATGATGACGTCGATGATTTTATTTTCAATTATCATGGCGCATGTTTTCGGGCAAGTGAATTTATTTGAACCTAACTGGTTGTGGTTGGGAATCTTTGCAGCAGGTATGGGATTGCAAGCAACCTTTACTGGACGGTGTCCAAGTAACGTGGTTGGCAAGTTATTGAAAACCGGTGAGTGCTGCCCAGACGGTAGTTGCGGAACAGCCAAAGAGAAAAAAGTGGAATCTTCATGTTGTTCAGGTGCGGAAGAAACGTCTTGCTGTGGTTCGTCTGCGGAGAGCGTAAAAGATGGCATGGAAATCAAAGTTTTGGGAACAGGCTGCGCCAACTGTGATAACACCATCAAGCGTATTGAGATGGTCGCGAAAGAGATGAACGTTGCGGTGAATGTTATTGCTGTTCATGATGTAGCGAAAATTTTGGAATATGGCGTAATGTCTACGCCAGCCGTTGTTATCGCTGAAATGGTTGTGCATTCAGGAAGTGTACCTTCTAAAGAGAAAATCCAGGAATGGTTTGAGCAAGCGCCACAAGGGTAAAATTTCATCAGACTTTCATATTTTCGTCATTTATTGTTGATGGAATGTAAAGGTTTTTTCTTGTTCCGGAGACCGAGATGTTTAATGTTTTATTTATTTGTACCGCAAATTCAGCGAGAAGCATTATTGCTGAAGCTTTATTGAACAACGCTTCAAACGGGCGCTTTCAAGCCTTCAGTGCTGGGAGTGCACCGTTGGGGCATGTTCACCCTAAGACACTGGAGGTGTTAAAGGGGGCGGGATTAAGCACGGAAGGACTACGTTCAAAAAGCTGGGATGAATTTTCCGGTTCTGACGCGCCGCACATGGACTTGATCATCACCGTATGTGATGCCGCCAAGGGCGAAGTTTGTCCTGTATGGCCTGGACATCCGGTCACGGCACATTGGGGTATTGAAGACCCCTTAAGAAATGGAAATGAGGAAATCAGACCTTTTCGTGAAGCTTTGCGTTATTTGGAAAACCGCATTCGCTTGTTTACTGAGCTGCCGATGGAAAAGCTTGAACACCTCAAATTGCAACAACACATGGATGAAGTCGCCGCTTTGCATCACGAAGCTGCGTTGTCAAAGTAATCATCCAGTTATTAGGAACAGGAATACAACATGCAAAAAATACGCGTAGCGATCAACGGTTTTGGCCGCATGGGGCGGTTGGCGTTAAGAGAAGCTTTTGATTGGCCGCAGGTTGAGTTTGTACATATCAATGAGACTGCGACCGATGTGGTCGGCTCAGCGCACTTGTTACATTTCGATTCGGCGCATGGACGTTGGCATCATGACGTGACGGCCAATTCTGAAGACCAAACCATGGCGATTGAAGAGCAGACAATTTCCTATTCAAGCAATAAAGACATTGCGGACACCGATTGGTCGGCATTGAATGTGGATGTGGTGATTGAAGCTACGGGTAAATTCCGCACCAAAGAGGCACTGCAACCTTATCTTGACCAAGGCGTGAAGCAAATCATTGTTGCCGCGCCTATGAAAGAAGGCATCAAGAATATCGTCATGGGCATTAACGATAATGTCTTTGTTGCCGGGCAAGACCCAATCATCACTTCCGCTTCTTGTACCACTAACTGTATCGCGCCTGTGATAAAAGTTATGCATGAAAAGTTGGGCATCAAGCATGGGATGATTACCACCATGCACGACCGCACCAACACGCAGAAAGTGGTTGACCATGGTCATGCGGATTTGCGTCGTGCCAGAGCTTCGTTTGAATCTTTGATTCCAACGACTACGGGTTCGGCAAAAGCAATCGGAACGATTTTCCCGGAACTCAACGGACGTTTGAACGGTATCGCGGTGCGTGTACCTTTGATGAATGCTTCTTTAACCGATTTGGTGTTGGAAATGGAGCGAGAAACTTCTGTTGAGGAAGTAAATGCTTTGTTGAAAGAAGCTTCTGAAACGTATCTGAAAGGCATTCTTGGCTTTGAAGAGCGTCCATTGGTATCGGTTGATTTTGAAGGTGAGCCTTGTTCTTCAGTGATTGATGCACCATCGACTATGGTGGTGAACGGCACGCAAGTGAAACTGCTGGCATGGTACGACAATGAAATCGGTTATGTATTGAGAATGATGGAACTAGCGGTAAAAGTCGGTCAACTTAACCCTTAAGCAAAACCTTACTTACATGGCATAAAATCTGCCAGGTTGGGAGCGCTTAGTCATCCCCCAACCTGGTAGATTTTGCACTGCGGAAGGCACTATGATGAAACTCTCTTCATTACAGCAATACGGCTTGGTGACTGCCAATTATTGGGCATTTACCTTGACCGATGGTGCCATCCGCATGTTGGTGCTGCTCTATTTCAACCAACTTGGTTATTCTCCTTTCGATATTGCGCTGCTGTTCTTGCTGTATGAATTCTTCGGTGTGGTGACAAATCTGATTGGCGGTTGGCTGGGCGCCAGGCTGGGATTGAATGTCACCATGAACCTCGGCTTGGTGTTGCAGGTCATCGCTCTGATTATGTTGACGGTGGATAGCAGTTATTTGACGGTGGCTTATGTGATGGCTGCACAGGCTTTGTCCGGTATTGCTAAAGACCTCAATAAAATGTCGGCCAAAAGTTCCATCAAGAGTCTGGCATCGGACGCAAGTGGGCAACTCTATTCTTGGGTGGCGTTACTCACCGGGTCGAAAAATGCGTTGAAAGGCGTTGGATTCTTTATCGGTGCGGCGTTGCTGGAAGGCGTGGGCTTCACCAATGCGCTTTATGTATTGGTTGCCATTATTGTTTTGCCATTGGTGTTTTCCATTTTCTTGTTGGATGCGTCACTTGGCAAAGCGAAAACCAAATCCAAATTCAGTGAAATTTTTTCCAAATCTCAAGCCATCAACTGGTTGTCTGCAGCACGATTCTTTTTGTTCGGTGCAAGAGATATTTGGTTTGTGGTGGCGTTGCCGGTGTTTTTGGAGTCCGTGTTGGGCTGGTCGTTTATGGCAGTTGGTACCTTTATGGCGGCTTGGGTGATCGGTTATGGGTTTGTGCAGGCGATCACACCTAAACTGACAGGTATCAAAAAAGGTAAAGCTGTTGAAGAGGGCGCGAAACCGACTTCAATGACGGCGATGAAACTGGCGGTGTTGCTGGCGTTGGTCCCAATTGCGATGGCGCCGTTGTTGTCATGGCATCCGCAAACGGTCATCGTGGTGGGGTTGATGATTTTCGGTATCGTATTTGCTCTAAACTCGGCTGTTCATTCCTATCTGATCGTGTCCTTTGCAGATGAAGATGGCGCATCTAAAGATGTCGGTTTTTATTACATGGCGAACGCAGGTGGGCGTTTGATCGGTACGTTATTGTCCGGTTTGACGTATCAGTTTGCAGGAATGGAAGCGAGTCTGGTGGTCTCTTCAGTGTTTGTTATGTTGGCTGCGGCGTTGGTGTTGAAAGCCAAGCCGCAGACTGAGCTTTAGTTGATATTAGTGATGATGTAAGCTCGAAGGATCGACAATGGAAATCACCAGTAGACCCAGAACCAACAAAGCATAGAAAATTCCCGCTGCCCAAGCTACCCAGTTATGGAAGCCGCCGATTTTTGTCATGGCACTCAATTTCTCTTCTTCGGTTTCATAACGGTTTTCGATTTGCTGCTTGAGCATGGCATAACGTTTGATGATGAAAAACGGTGCAATCCCTCCCAGTACAACCATGCCGACAATCGTGCCGAAAGGAATGAAACTGATAGCGAAGGTGACAAGGAATGTCACTAATGCCGCCAAATAAGCTTTGCGGTAAAGCAGGAAAATCCAACCCCCAAAGAATCCCCACCAACTCCAGTGCCATTGTAGATTGGGTGAGCCTGTCACCATCATTTTTTTCAACGCGTTTTGGTAATAAGTCATTTTGGAAGGTTTTTGCACGAAAGCTTCCAACATGGCTTGTTCATATTGGTCGTTTGTCTCGGATGAATGGATAAATTCTGCTGCCGTTTGGCTTTCATTTGAGGTTTCATTCGACTGCGGTTGATTCGATGTTTCCGTCATAGTAAGTATCCTGATATGATTGTTTTTATAGAGGCAGCTTATCACATTGCATCAAGTGTGCAAATGTCGAAAAGCACGAAATGGTTTTGATAATATTCACCCATTCGTACAAAAACTTATCAATAGAGGGAAGCGCGAAAAATGCTGGGAAAAAAACTGGAAAATGCAATCTTGATTACCGGTGCAGGACAACGCATCGGGCGTTACTTGGTACAGCATTTTTTGGATAAGACGGACTACCCAGTAATCTTTACTTATCGCACTGAACGAGCGGCTGTAGATGAGCTTAAAGCAGCGGGCGCATTTGGATTTCAGGTGGATTTTACGCATCCCCACACCTTGCAGGACTTTTGTACGGTACTGGAAGAAGACGTGCAAAGTTTACGTGCGGTGATTCACAATGCATCTTTGTGGGTGAGTGAACAGAAGATTACCGAAAAGCCGCAACTGATGCAGGCGATGTATGATGTACATGTCAATGCACCTTATCGCTTGAATCAGGTTTGCTTGCCTTTACTTCAAGCTTGCCATAGTGAACAAAAGGATATCATTGCCTTGTCGGACTGCAGCACTTCTCAGGGGCAAGGGGATTATGCTGCCTACCTCAGTAGTAAGGCAGCACTGGAATCTTTAATGCTGTCTCATGCGAGCGCTTTTGCGCCAGAGGTAAAGGTGAACACCATTGCTCCGGGGCTGGTGTGTTTCAATGAAGGTGATTCTGAGGCATATCAACAACAGCGCCTGTCAGAAAGTGCGATTCCAAAACCGGCAGGAATGGAATCCATTTGGCACGCCGTGAATTTTTTGATGAGTAGCCCGACGTCGACCGGTTCTCGTATCGAAATCGGGCACTTAAAAAGTTAATTTCCGCTTTGCATCTTTTCAGCATTGGCTTTGACTTTCTGTCTCTCCAGCGCGTCAGCCGATTGATCCATGCCTTGTCTTTCAGGCCAACCGAGGGTTTGGGTCAGTAGAATGTCGGCTAAAGCATCAGTATGGTCATCTCTGGCATTTAGCGCAGGGATATAGCTGAACTTCTCGCCACCGGCTTCTATGAAATACTCACGGTTTTCCTGATCAATCTCTTCAATTGTCTCCAAACAATCCGCCGAGAAGCCCGGACAAATCACCTGAACATGCTTCACGCCTTCGGCAGGCAATGCTTTCATGGTGGCATCGGTATAGGGTTTGATCCACTCTTCTTTGCCGAACAGCGATTGGAAAGTCACTCTGTATTCGTCAGAGCTTAAACCAAGTTCCTCTGCAACCAACCTTGATGTGACGTGGCATTCGCAATGATAAGGGTCACCACCGTCAAAATAACGTTGCGGAATGCCGTGGTAAGACAAGACCAATAGATCTGGTTTGCCGTGCTCGGCTTGGTGGTCGCGAATCGAGTTTGCCAAAGCTTTGATATAGCCGTGATGACGGTGATATTTAGCGACAAAGCGTAATTCAGGAACCCAGCGCCAAGTCTGTATGGCTGCGGAGACGGCGTCAAAGGTAGAGCCGGTTGTCGCAGCCGCATACTGTGGGTAAAGTGGCAGGACGACCAGTTTGGTACAACCTTTTGCCGCAAGCGACTCCAATGCCGAAGCAATGGAAGGGTTACCATAGCGCATCCCAATTGCGAATTCGACTCGACCGCTGAAGTGTGGACGGACTTTATTGGCGATGGCTTCTAACTGTGCATTGCCGATGTCCAGCAATGGAGAGCCTTCACCATAGTGCCCCCAAACTTCTTGGTAAGCTTCCGCGGATTTTGCGGGGCGTGTATTCAAAATAATGCCGTTTAAAATCAGTTTCCATAGCCATCTTGCTGGCGGCGGCTCAACCACTCGAGTATCGAGCAGGAATTCTTTTAGATAAGGCTTTAGAGCTTCCTTGGTTGGCGCGTCAGGTGTTCCTAAGTTGGTGATTAAAATGCCGACGGCCTGGTCGTCACCATGTTGGAATTGAACTGGGTTGTGGTAAAGCATGCTTTATCGGTTCCTGAATTTGATGTTTAGAGACTATCATAAGAAAAACTAGCGGCCATTGAAAGCACTTAACGGAAGCAATATTTGGTAAAAAAGTTGTTTTACGTTGATTCCTCAACGCTTTTTTGTTAAAAAGCTAAGCGGAACAACTGATTTTTCAAAGTCACTTCTGTCAATACGCCTTTTGGTATTTTGTGTCGGGCATGTTTTGACTGACTGGATGTATTTCCTCAGAACACCTTCGATCGATTAGGAATTCCAAGCAATATCATTAGTTAAGTAAAAGGAAGAAGCATGTCAGACGTAGTTTCAGGCACTGTTAAGTGGTTCAATGACGAAAAGGGATTCGGTTTTATCGAGCAACCAGGTGGGAAAGATGTATTCGTACACTTTTCAGCCATCCAGGGTTCTGGTCGTAAGACACTTGTTGAAGGTCAGGCGGTAACGATGCAAGTTGTTGAAGGAGCAAAAGGTCCTCAAGCGGAAAACGTTGTTCCGGCCTAACTCTCCCAGCTGCAATTTGTAGTTTCAAAGCATCCTGCTTTGTTGATGACCCCGGTTCTTCCGGGGTTTGTCTTTTCTGCAGGATAGAAAATGAATCCTTTATGAATTTTGCCCTTAAAACGCTTTGGTGGCGCTAAAAGCGAAGATAATAAATTTGTTATCGCTTAGAATATTATCAAATGCATGATACAGGTTTTTGATGCGCCCTTAAGTAGTATGCGCTTGTATTGAACTGTGAAGGAATGAATTCGGGATTATTCAGGTACTGAGTCTATGGTGAAGCGATTGAAATTGTGGTTTTTTCTGGCTTTGGTAGCCGCTATCGCCATTGGTGGGTATTTTTGGTTCCAGTACCGTGATTTGCATCCATCCACTTCGGATGCTTACTTGTCAGCAAATACCGTCTACTTAAGTCCTCAGGTAGAGGGACAGGTTGCTAAAGTTTTGGTTCAGTCATACCAAAGTGTCCATAAAGGGCAAGTGCTGGTGCACATTGACTCAAGCAATTTTTCATTGGCATTAGCACAGGCGCAAGCGCAATTGACCTTGGCGAAGACGCAGGCAATTTCAGCAACTGCGGACGAAAAAACTGCACGTGCGCAAGCCAGAGACGCTTTGAATGTTAAGAACTTTCAGGAAATAGATTACAAACGTGTTAAATCGCTTAGTAAGAAAGGTTTGGCCTCACAACAACAGTCTGATGACAGTCTTTACAAATTGAAAGAAGCCGCCGCTAAGTATGATGCCGCCGAGTCGGAAATTAATTCGGCTCAAGCACGTTTGCAACAAGCCGCTGCGCAAATTGAAGCAGCTCAGGTTGCGATTAACAAAGCCAAGTTGAACTTGTCTTATACCGAAATCAAAGCGCCTACTGATGGCTTACTGGGTGAAGTAACGGTGCAGCCGGGACAATATGTCTCAGTTGGCGAGAAACTGTTCCCGATGGTTGAAAATAATGCGTTTTGGGTTGCTGCGAACTTCAAAGAAACGGATTTGCTGCGAATTCATCCGAATCAAAAAGCAGTGTTACAATTGGACATGTATCCTGGACACAGTTTTGAAGGTACGGTCGAGTCGATCAGTCCGGCAAGTGGCGTCGCTTTTTCTTTAATTCCCTCACAGAACGCAACCGGAAACTGGGTAAAAGTGACCCAGCGTTTTCCAGTACGTGTGCACCTGCATACCGAGACGCTGAGTGATGAATGGCTTCAAAAACTTCGTATTGGTGCCAGTGTCGATGTAACCATAGACACAACGCAATAATCACGGACACATCCTTATGAGCAATGCACAGGCTCAAGTCATAGTAGGGGGCGTTGCCAAGCCCGGCGTATCGAAAGGTCTGATTTCGATTACGGTTATGTTGACGACCATTATGGTCATCTTGGATATGACCATCGTCAACGTCACTCTGCCCGATATGATGGGGGCGCTGGGCGCCACCTCCGAACAAATCACTTGGGTACTGACGAGCTATATCGTTATTGAAGCCATTATGATTCCTGTCACTGGGTTTTTCGTCAGGATGTTTGGGCGAAAGCGACTGATGCTGATCAGTATTGTTGGATTCCTGGTGACTTCAGCCTTGTGTGGGCAGGCCGACAGCTTGGCGGAAATGGTCGTGTTCCGATTGCTTCAAGGCTTTTTCGGTGCACCTGTTGTGCCCATGTCTCAATCCATTATGGTCGATACTTTTCCCAAGAAAGAGCGCGGTAAAGCGATGGCTCTCTGGGGAGTAGGGATTATGATCGCGCCAGTCCTTGGCCCGACACTCGGTGGCTTTATTACCGAACACCTGAATTGGCGCTGGGTGTTCTATATGAACCTTCCTGTCGGAATCATTAATGTAATCATGGTGTGGGTGCTGCTTGAGTTCGAACCTGCACATAAAGTGACGGCAGATTGGTTTGGGGCGTTTTTCATGGCGTTGGGAATTGGTTCATTCCAGTTGATGTTGGACAGAGGTAACCAGGAAAACTGGTTTGATTCTTCATTTATTCTTTTGCTGTCAGTCATCAGTTTTCTAGCGATAATCGCCTTTATTTTGCGCTCCTGGGGGCGAGAGAATAGTATCGTCAACTTGGCACTTCTCAAAGACCGGAATCTGGCCACATCCTGTTTTATGATGTTTACCTTCGGTTTGGGATTGTTCGGTACCATTGCCCTGCAACCGCTGATGTTAGAGAACTTATTCGGCTACAACGCACAAACCGCAGGGTTGGTAATGGCGCCGAGAGGCATTGCCTCGGCAGTGGGGATGTTTGCTATTTCGCGTTTTATTCACAAAGTAGATTTGCGCTTGATTATTTTGGCGGGTTTTCTATTTGCCTCCAGCGGTACCTATTTGTTCACCACGGTCAGTTTGAATGCGGCGGAAATTGATTTCATTATTCCGAGTATTGTCCAAGGCTTGGGAATGGGGATGATTTTTGTCCCCTTATCGACACTTGCCTATGAAACGCTACCCAAAGCGGAGACCAGTCAGGCAGCGGGCATCTACAATCTCTCAAGAACACTGGGGAGCTCGGTGGGAATTTCGATTGTGATTACGGTTTTGAACCATGCCGACAGAATGAGTCAACAGGGGTTAAGCGCGCATATCGTACCGGAAAATCCAGAGGTAAGTCGTTGGTTAGCGCTGCAAGGTATGAGCTTATCCAACCTGCAACCGGCAGTACAAAAATTGGCGGATGAATTAAATCGTCAAGCGTTGATGGTCGCCTTTATGGATACTTTTTGGGTGGTGATGATGAGCTTTGTGGTATTGATGCCACTCTTGCTTATCATTCGTCGTAGCAAAGAGGGTGTTCAGTCTAATGGTTAATCAACGTTCAGAAGTTTAGGTTTTAACTGTTTAGCAAGGTTAAGGTTTAAAAGTAATTATGATGGTGGCTAGGGATTCATTTCCAATCCTGGACCTGAATCTTTTATAATAGCTTCGCTTTTACTAAGCGCCCATAGCTCAGCTGGATAGAGCGTTCCCCTCCGGAGGGAAAGGCCGGGAGTTCGAATCTTCTTGGGCGCGCCATTTTCCGCCTAGAATGCCTTTCGGCTTTACTATGCTTTTGGCTCCGCTTCAGGCTTGCCTAAAAGATATCCTTGAGAATAGTCAATTCCCAGTTCTTTGACCGCTTGATAAACCTCCTCGGAATGCACGAATTCTGCAATGGTTTTAATACCATTCTTCTTGGCAAAGCTGACGATGCTTTCAACAATGGCATGTGCTTTTTGGTCTTGAGGAAGATTTTTAATCAGACTGCCGTCAATCTTGATGTAGTCCGGATGCAAGTTTAATAGAAATTCAAAGTTCGAATATCCTGTCCCGAAATCGTCAACAGCCACTTGGCACCCATAAGTACGCATAGTGTTGATGAAGCTTTCAACCATATCAAAGCTTTGGATACTTTCCGACTCGACAATCTCTAAAACCAAACGCGATCCAAATTGTGGTTCCATTTCCAGTTTTTCAATTAAAAACTCCAGAATCTCCGGTGTGTGAATGTCTTCCATACTGAGGTTGATGCTGAAATCTCCTTGATATCTCGCCAAGGTAGCAAATACGTGCTGAATCATGATTTGGGTGGTAGCGGTATACAGTCGCGCCCTTTTGGCGATATCTAGGAACATGAATGGCCCAATGAGCTCTCCTTCGGGTGTTTTGAACCGTACCAAAGATTCATGCTTGTCGATTTGTCCCGTTTTGTTATTGACGATGGGTTGGTAGAACGATTTGATTCGGTTATCCAAGATAGCGGTTTTCAGCTTTTTAACCCATTCAATATTGTTTTGCTGTTCTTGCAGTTGTTTGTGATTCTCTTCAAATATCACCATGGTTTTGTTGCGTCTTTTAGCATTCTTGTGTGCTAGTGCAGCTTCAAACAGCAGGTCTTCATGTTTCTGAGCCACACCGATTGTTAGGTCAATAATGATTTTATGGTCATCAACTGAAATCATTTGGTTATTTGTACCGTACTGCATGACTTTGACGCGGTCTATGAAATCATCAAGTGACTGCTCTTTGGAAAAGCTGACCAGTGCGAACTCATCCCCTTGAAGCCTGTAGACGCTACAGGAACTGTTTTTCACTTGATCGAACAGATATTTTGAAAAAGAGGTGAGTATTCTGTCGCCGATTTCATAACCGTAGAAGTCGTTTAATTCTTTAAAAGCCCGGATATCAAAAATCGCCATGAACTTAGGGTCATCTTTTTTGATGTCATCCAGTAACTTAAAACGGTTATCGAGTTGTGTCAGGGTATCGCTTAGAAGAGATTTCCGTAATTGTCGTTGGCTGTTCACCAATTCGGACACGTCATAGCGCAAAGCGATGTATTCACTGATTTCACCATCTTGAGTCAGGATAGGAACGATCGTGGTGTTTGCATAAAATACACTGCCGTCTTTTCTTTTGTTTTTCAGGAGGCCATGCCATATATGACCTGTAGTGATGATTTGCCACATTTGTCGGAATGTACTTTTAGGTGTGGAAGGTTCTCTTAAAATGCTGTGAGGTTGGCCAATGAGTTCTTCGGACGAGTAGCCTGTCGCTTTACAGAGTTCATCATTTACAAAAGTGATGTTTCCTTCGAGATCCCCTTTGGATACGATGCTTCCTGCATAGACTGCCTTCAAGTATTCATCTTGTACCTTTTGGGACTCGCCGACTTTTTTAAACAAATAGAGGATATGTTTTGCAGATTTATTGAACGCTCGGGCAATGCCGCCTAATTCATCTCGCCGCATCAATAGGTTTTCATTAGCAGAGGTGGTAGGAAGGTGTCGTCCGATATTTTTGGAAAAGCTTTTGACGTCTTCTGAAAGTTCCATGATAGGTGCGATAACATTGCGTTTAATCATCCAAGTCAGTGATAGCAGGATGAGCAAATCAATGAGTGCCATAAAAAGAATTTGAATAATCATAGAACGGCGAGTTTCACCAACAATGGCGGTGATGTGCGACATTTTGTCGCCAACCATGAGGCAGCCGATGACATTGTTATCCAAGTTCTTAATCGGAATAGAGGTTAGGAAAAGGTTGTTGCGAATCATCATCCCGGTTTTTCGGATATCAATGGATTGGAATCCTTTTAGTGCCTTGAGAAGTTCTGGTTCAACCGCAGATTCGTCCATGGCGAGATACCGGTCGCCAATTGCTTTTGAGTGGTGGAAGCGTTTGAAGCTTTTACTGTCCGATGGTGCTGCCAAAACAACAAAATCCAAGCCATAGTCTTGCTGTAGTGAGCGACCGATATTTTCATAGCCGGTTGCAAACTCTATCGAACCTAAATATTTTCCATTGCTCAAAACAGGCGAGATTCCCCTTAGTAGAAGACCTGCTCGGCCAATCTCGCTTACGACGAATGGTTGTTGGTTTTGTTTAACATAGATTAAAGAATCCCTAAAACCACTGAGGTCATCGCCATAATCGTTAGGACGCCAACTGCGAATAAAACTTTTTAAGTTAGCAGTGTGGACATGAATACGGATATTTTTAAACGAGGAATAGTCGCCTAGGCTACTGGAAATGTGTTGAAGCAACTTCAGCGCATCATCTCGTTGGCCGGTTTCTAATGCATGAATGATGATTGGGTTTTGAGAGAGGGAGATGGCATTTGTTAGCGCAACGGATGCTTTGCTTTCGTATGCTCGCTTTAAATAATTTTGGTAGGTCTTACGGATTTCCTGGTATTTAATATCGGTAATATTGGTTAGGGTATAGAACGAGTTGATAATAATGACCAACAAACCAATAAAAATCGTTAGCAAAACGGGCATATAAATCTTGTTTGCTAAACGAGATCGTACAATTTTGGGCAGCAATGTCTGTATCCTCTGTCAAAAAGGTTCAAAATCCGTGAACCATCAGCTTAATTAAGTGCAATTATTTAAGCTCTAAGCATTTCCTGTTGCTTTTTTGTATTGGTGAATATTTTCACTCTTATAAGACAATCCTACTACGAGTTCTTTGGGTTTTCTACCCTGTAGGGAGCAGTGCGTGGATGTTATTTTTTTATAATAAGATAAACCCCAGTTAGGGCAATAATGGCTCTAAACCAGTCTTCGTGTAAAAACGAAGGGAGATCTAAGGTAGGGATAAAAGCTGCTGCGCCAACCAACAATAATCCTATCCAGCGGCGGTGCTCTGCTTTGCGCTGTTTTTCCATTTGTTGTTGTACTTTTTCAAGCTTTTCGGCGGTTTGCTGGAAGTCGGCGTGAGCAAGCTTACTTAAGCTGGCATGCAGTAACCCAGGAAGGGTCGGTGCTTGCTCAATCCAGTAAGGAAGATTGGCTTTGGTGTTTTTGATAAGGCTTTTGAGGCCAACGCGCTCTTGCATCCAGTCTTCCAAGAAAGGTTTAGCGGTGTCCCACAAATCCAGTTCATCATCTAATTGACGACCAAGACCTTCGATATTCAATAGTGTCTTTTGTAGCAATACCAACTGTGGCTGAACTTCCATGCCGAAGCGTCGAGCGGTTTGGAATAGACGCATCAAGAACAAACCGAATGAAATTTCTTTCAAAGGTCTGTCCCAAATCGGTTCGCAGACTGAGCGAATGGCGGACTCAAGTTCATTGACACGAGTATCTCTCGGCACCCATTCAGACTCAATGTGCAGTTCGGAAACGCGAAGGTAATCGCGATTGAAAAATGCCAGGAAGTTCTCGGCTAGATAACGCTGGTCTTCGGGGGTGAGTGTGCCCATGATACCGAAGTCGATAGCCGCATAACGGCCGTCCGGTAACACGAAGATGTTCCCAGGATGCATATCCGCATGGAAGAAGTTGTGTTTGAAAACCTGGGTGAAGAAAATGGTGACGCCTTTTGCGGACAAGTCGGTTAAGTCGACACCTGCTTCAATTAATTTGTCGGTATCGGAAATGCGGATACCGTAGATACGTTCCATGGTCATGACATGATCGTTAGTATGTGACCAGTAGATTTCCGGAACATAAAGTAATTCGGAGTTCTCGAAGTTGCGGCGCAATTGTGCAGCATTTGATGCTTCACGCATCATATCGAGTTCATCAAGTAATGTTTTTTCAAACTCGGCAACCACTTCCGTTGGGTGTAGGCGACGCGATTCCTTAATGGCAGCTTCCAGTAGTTGTGCTAAGGAACGCAAAATCGAGACATCCTGTTCGATAACCGGTTTGATATCAGGGCGTACGACCTTAACAACCACTTCAGTACCATCCATTAACGTGGCGGCATGCACTTGAGCAATAGAGGCGGATGCCATCGGCACTGGGTCAAAGCTTGCATAGGCTTCCGAAATAGAGCGTTTTAACCCTTTTTCGATGATTTCAATAGAGTGTTGTTCATCAAAAGGAGGACAGTCATCTTGTAGTTTTCGCAACTCGACGGAAATATCTTCCGGTAACAGATCCTTACGCGTGGAAAGGGCTTGCCCGAATTTGATGAAAATTGGCCCTAATTCTTCCAAGGCGAGGCGAATGCGTTCGCCTCTGGAGACTTTGGAACGTGAGCGCCAGTTCCAAGGAAGGATGCCGTTGATGAGCGTGAACCATTCGTATTTCGTGTTGGCAAACAGTAAATGATCTATACGGTAATAGGTTAAGACGCGATTGATTTTAATCAGTCTTTTGAACTGCTTGAAAGGTGTTTTGATAAAAGAAAGCATACGAAAAGTTTATTTTGGGGTTGAGTGGGTTAGCGCATCGACTCGTGCGGCCAGGGCATCAACTTCATCGGCAAGATCTTCCACTTCTTGATTGAAGTGAGCTACCTGTAGTTTGGTCGGCAGAAGGTTGATTTCAAATTGTAGGTATTCTTTCAGCGTGACGCCGGCTTTCTGCTTTGCCGCTTTGAAGTTTTGCTTGGTGCTGCGTGCGGTTTGGCTGATATTGAAAGCAATGAAGTCTCCGGTGAAATGGGAAAGTTGCTCTTCCCAGTCAATGTCGATTGTATAAAGAGCAGCTAGGAAAGCGGAGCCAAGAGGGCTTTCGGTTTCAGTGTTGCGGCGTAGCCAGTCGGTCAAGGTTGTTTTGATATGCGTATCAGCACTGCCCATCAAATGAGCCTGCACGGTGAAGTGCCCCAACCTGGTAGATTTTTCATTTTTGGCGGCATCCAGCTGGTAAATGATAAAGAAGGTTAACTTCAAGTCGGTAAAAGTTAGTTGGATAACTTTTTCATCCAGCATTTGAAAGCCGATGCCCTGCATTTCATCCATGGCTACCGATTGATTCAAGATGGTTTCAAAAATTTTGGCAAGTGTGGTTGATGTCCATTGCTGCGTGGTATCGATACCTTGAGTATTGTCCTGCAGATTTTCCGTGCTCATGTGTGTGACCTCTTCAATATTTCCAGCCGCGATGGAGTGCGACAATACCTTCACTCATGTTCAAGTATTCAGCTTTATCGAAGCCGGCATCCAGCATCATTTGTTTTAAGGTTTCCTGATCCGGGTGCATGCGAATGGACTCGGCAAGATATTGGTAACTGGCTTCATCCTTGGCGATCCATTTGCCCATTTTTGGCAGAATGTTGAAGGAATAGAAGTCGTAAGCTTTTGCCATCATCGGTTGTGTGACTTTAGAAAACTCCAACACCATCATTTGTCCGCCGGGCTTTAGCACGCGGTAGATCTCAGCGAGAGCTTTATCTTTGTTGGTGACGTTACGTAGGCCAAAAGCCATAGTGACAAGGTCGAATGTGTTGTCTGGAAAAGTCAAGGATTCAGCATTGGTGATGGCATATTCGACATTGCCGATAATGCCTTCGTTGGTTAGGCGATCACGACCGACACGAACCATGTTTTCGTTGATATCTGCCAGGACAACTTTGCCGGTTTTGCCGACACGTTTTGCGAAGGCTTTGGTGAGGTCACCTGTGCCGCCAGCCAAGTCTAAAACGGTTTGGCCTGGGCGGATGCCACTCAGTTCAATTGTATGTTTTTTCCACAGGCGATGGATGCCGAAAGACATGACATCGTTCATCAAATCATAGTTCTCAGCAACAGAGTCGAACACGCCTTTGACGTGTTTGACCTTTTCCTCAAGAGGCACTTTGCTGAAGCCGAAATCAATGGTGCGTTCCGATTGAGAGCTGTTTGTGTTGTTCATAAGTTTTGCCTCTAAGTGTTTTTAAAGCAAGTCCGCAACATGGGTTTCCATGTCAGGATGCTTATGTCCGTCGGCAAGCAGTTTTTGTAAATAAGCCTGCCAATAACTATTGTGGTTTTTGCCCAGGTCGTAAAGGGTTTCCCAACTGTAGATACCAGTGTCGTGCCCATCGTCAAAATGAAGTTTGACGGCATAATTGCCCACAGGCGTAATGGCGTCGATATTGACGTTTTGCTTGCCGACTTGCAAGACTTCTTGCCCTGGACCATGTCCTGTCACTTCCGCCGACTGCGAATAGACTCGTAAGTATTCACATGGAAGTTCAAACGTCTCGCCTGTGTTGAAGGTGATAACCAACTTGTGAGATTTTTGCTGTAGTTTGATTTCTGTCGGCTGATGCATCGGCGCTACTGATTTCTATTGTGTCGTAATATCGGACATTCTATAGGATATATTGCGACAAGTCTTGGTCTTGTGCCAAGTCGCCCAAACGTGCTTCAACAAAATCTCGGTCAACCATAATTTGCTGACCACTGTTGTCTGGTGCATTAAAGGAAACTTCTTCCAACAAATGCTCCATGACGGTGTGTAAACGACGCGCCCCGATGTTTTCCGTGGTTTCATTCACTTGGAAAGCGATTTCCGCCAAACGTTGAATGCCAGATTCGGAAAACTCGACGTTTACGCCTTCGGTTTCCAGTAAAGCGATCGCCTGTTTTGTAAGTGCTGCTTTTGGTTCCGTCAGGATGCGGACAAAGTCTTCAACCTTCAAAGATTTTAATTCAACACGAATAGGCAAGCGCCCTTGTAGTTCAGGAATCAAATCAGATGGCTTTGATAAATGGAATGCACCGGATGCAATGAAAAGAATATGATCTGTTTTCACCATGCCGTATTTTGTAGAAACGGTTGACCCCTCAATCAAAGGTAGCAGGTCTCTTTGAACCCCTTCGCGAGAGACATCACCCCCCGAGCCACTTTCATGGCGCTTGGCAACTTTATCGATTTCGTCGATGAATACGATTCCTTGTTGTTCAACACTTTCGACCGCTTTGGTCTTAATGTCTTCCAAGTCAATCAGGTGAGAAGCGGCTTCTTCGGTAAGGATGCGCATGGCTTGTTTAATTGGGAGTTTGCGCTTTTGCTTCTTACCTCGGTTCATGCCTTCGAGCATGTCCTGAAGTTGACTGGTCATTTCTTCCATACCCGGCGCGCCCATGATTTCTACATGAGGAGAACGCGCTTCCAGGTCGATTTCTATTTCTTTGTCATTCAGCTCGCCTTCGCGCAAACGCTTGCGGAATTTTTGACGGGTTTCCGCCATGTTGTCATAGCTTTCAGATTCGTGTCCGCGAGCAGGCGGCAATAAGGTATCCAGAATTTGGTTCTCGGCAATATCTGCGGCTTGGCTTTGCACGCGAACCATTTCCTGTTCGCGAACCATTTTGACCGCGCTTTCCACCAAGTCTTTGATGATGGAATCCACTTCACGACCAACATAACCGACTTCCGTGTATTTGGTTGCTTCGACCTTGATAAAAGGGGCATTAGCCAGTTTCGCAAGGCGACGCGCGATTTCGGTTTTACCAACACCGGTCGGTCCAATCATCAGGATGTTTTTCGGTGTTACTTCCTGACGAAGTTCTTCCGACAGCTGCGAGCGCCGCCAACGATTACGCAATGCGATTGCGACGGATTTCTTGGCATCATTCTGTCCGATAATGTGGTGATCTAACTCATGGACGATTTCTTTTGGGGTCATCATTTTGCTTGAAGCTTCCTTCATTCATTATCTCGTGGTTGATTTATGCTAGGCCATCGTTGGCAACTGACATTTGTAGACTTGGCGTTATTATAAAGGAAATTAACGGCAAACGGACAGTTGCTGTGATGGTCGAATTTATTCGTGACGTAGCGCATCGATTGGGTTCAGTCTTGCTGCATTTCTTGCCGGAAAATAACCGAAAACCACTCCCACCATTGCGGAAAACGCAAAGGCGATACCCATCATGTCGAAATCGAGTATGTAGGGCACCGACATGACATGACTTAGTCCGGCGGATGCGAGAATGGCGAGGATGATGCCGATAATACCCCCCAGCGAGGAGAGCACTACGGCTTCGACCAAAAACTGCAACAACACCTCTCTTTCCAGTGCGCCGATTGCCATACGAATGCCGATTTCCCGAGTACGTTCCGTCACCGAGACGAGCATGATGTTCATGATGCCGATTCCACCCACAACCAAGCTAACAGCAGCTACTGCACCCAACAGCATGGTCATGACTTTGGTACTGCCGGTCAAGGCCTTGGTGATTTCACGGGTATCGAGTACTGAGAAGTCGTTCTTTTCACGATCACTTAGATGACGCCGATCTCTCAGCAGGAGCGTGATTGCACGATTGACCACATCGGTATCAATATTTGGTTTGACCGAGATGCGAATCATTTTGACATCCTGGTCGCCGACCAAACGTCGTTGCACGGTTTTGATGGGCATGATAATCGTGTCGTCCTGATCGTTCCCCATCATGGATTGACCTTTGGAATCAAGCACGCCGATGATATGGCAGGAAAAGGTTTTTAAACGGATATTCTGACCCACAACCGAGTCGGGTGAACGAAGCTCAGGAAACAATTGTTTGATAATGGTTTGTCCAATAATACAGCTAGTTTTGCCGGCTTTGAGTTCTGCGTTGGAGAAAAAACGACCGTCTGACAGTGTCCAGTTACCGGTGGTGAAGTAGTCGTTGTCACTGCCTACGACCGTTGTCGTCCAGTTATTGTTGCCGAAAACGGCGGTGACACTGGTGGTGGCTGTTGGCGCGACGGCGATAATAGAACTGACGTCTTGTTTGATGGCTTTGACGTCATCCATTGTGAAGGCTTTGGCATTGGAGTTGCCTCGTCCCGGACCAAAGTGTTGTCCGGGTCTGACCATTAATAGGTTGCTTCCCAAGGTAGAAATTTCCTTAGCGATTTTTGCTGTGGCGCCGTTCCCGACCGTCACCATTGTTACTACGGCAGCGACGCCGATAATAATACCGAGCATGGTGAGAATAGAACGCATCAGGTTACGGCGGATTTCGCGTATGGCAAGTAAAAAGGCATTCCAAATCATACAGCACGCTCCGTTTGAGGTGTGTCTGTTTCGACCATGCCGTCCACGAAATGAATCAGTCGAGAAGCGTAGGAAGCCATTTCAGATTCGTGCGTTACCATGATAACGGTGATGCCCAATTCCTGATTTAGTTGAGTGAGAAGCTCCATAATCTCTTTACTGCGTTGGGTGTCTAGATTCCCTGTAGGTTCATCAGCCAATAGAACTTTGGGGTGAGTGACCAACGCACGGGCGATGGCAACACGTTGTTGTTGTCCACCTGATAACTCACTTGGTGCGTGATTTTCCCAGCCATCAAGGCCAACCAATGCCAGTGCTTTACGAGCTTCTTCGTGGCGTTCTGCTGTTTTCATGCCTCGATAAAGTAATGGCAACTCGACATTCTCTATCGCAGAAGTTCTTGCCAGCAGGTTGAAGCCTTGAAATACAAAACCCAGGTAATGGCGGCGTAAAATAGCACGTTGGTCATGCGTTAAGGTTTCAACGGCCACGCCTTGAAAGTAATAGTGACCATCACTGGGTGTGTCCAGACAGCCGAGCGTGTTCATGACAGTGGACTTGCCCGAACCACTGGGTCCCATGATGGCAACAAACTCACCTGCGGAAATCTGGAAATTCACGCCTTTCAATGCTGTGAAGGCGGAAGCTCCTTGTCCGTAGGTTTTGGTGATGTTTTCAAAGACGATTAGAGGGGCTTCTTTGCCGGAAGTCTGCTCTAAAGGTTTGGCTGCGGTCATTTCAAGCGTACCTCTGCTCCGATGATGACTTTGTCGCCGGGTTTTACATCCCCTTCAAGGACTTCAACGCGATTGCCGTTGGACTCGCCAGGTTTGATCAAAATCGGTTCAGGCTGTTTGTTGACCAGTTTCCAAACGCGCGCATAGCCTTTTTTCACTTTCTCGGCTTTGATATTGAGGCTGTGTCTGATGCGACCTGGACCCGGCATTAAAGAGTCCATGATACTGGTTGATTTGGTCTGTGTTGCATCGCCCAATATTTCAGGTGTGAAGCGAGTGGCGGCAACAGGAATCGTCAGGACATCACGTTTTTCCTTCACCAGGATTTCAGCGGTGGCAGTCATGCCAGGGCGTAGTTTTAAGTCTGGATTGTTGACTTCCAATAGCGTGGTGTAGGTAACAACCCCATCAGTAGTTTGTGCACCGTAACGCACTTGTTTGATGACAGCGGGGAACAAACGGTTTGGATAAGCATCAACGGTGAAGGTTGCTTTTTGGCCTGCTTTTACCTGTCCAACATCGGCTTCATCGACATCAACCTGTAGTTCCATATTTGTCAAATCTTGTGCCAACGTAAACAAGACAGGAGCTGACATGGCAGCGGCAACGGTTTGCCCTGGTTCAATGGATCGAACCAATACCACGCCATCAATTGGTGAAATGATTTTCGTCTTGGATAAGTCGGTGAGGTTTTGGTCTAGATTTGCCTGAGCCTGTTCGACTTTTGCGATAGCTGTGTTTTTAGCAGCCATCGCACGTTTTTCAGCAGCTTCGGCGGAAATAAAATCCGCTTGAGAAGGTAGTTTGCCGTTTGTCAGTTTGCGGACATGTTCCAAGCGTTTAAGTTGCGCATCCGATTCTTCGAGCGTTGCTTGTGCTTCGATGACACCGGCTTTAGCAACAGCCAAAGCAGCTTTGGTTTGCAGGACTTGTGCATTGATTTTGTCGGTATTCAATTGTGCCAGTAGTTGACCTTTTTTCACTTGATCGTTGTAGTCGACAAACACCTTGTCGATGGTGCCGGAAAGTTCACTTCCCACATCCACTTCATTGGTCGGTTGCAGGGTTCCAGTTGCTGAGACGGTTGCCAGAATGTCGCCTTTTTTCACTTCATCAGTTTTGAAAGCTGGTGCGTTGACTTGTGCCGGAACCCACCAACGCCAACCCAGAAAGAGGATGCCCGCCAGTAATAAAACAGGAATCAACACCTTGAGGTAACGGTGGTGTTTTTTATCACCTTGTTTGAGGAGTTGTTCAAACTCAGTTTGAGAGGTAGATGAATTGCTGTCTTGGCTCATGACGATGTTCCAGTTGATGAGGTCTGTAGCGACGAGGTGTCTGCATCCTTGACCGTTTTGTTCTGTGTTGTTTGTTGAATTGCCCAATTGCCGGAAATAGCCTTGGACAATGTAATCAGTTTTGCCAACTCAGTCGCTTTGGCTTGGATGCTTTGCTGCTTAAGCGTTAGTTGTGTGCGCTGTGCATTCAAGACATCGGTGAAACTGGTTTGGCCTGCTTGATATTGCATTAAAGCAAGTTTCTCTTCATTTCTTGAAGCATCTAGTGCTCGATTGAGTGCAGCGTAACTTTCGCGACTGTTATAAAGCCCGGCAAGCGCATTTTCTGTTTCCTGTAGGGCGCTCAACACCGTTTTCTTGTAGCTGTACATGGCTTGTTTTTCCTGTTCGGTTTGGATGTCCACTTGCGCATCCAATGCACCGCCGTCAAACAGAGTATGACTGACAGCGGCACTTAGAGTGGTGATCAGAGCGTCAGTATCCAACAGTTTTCCTAAGGTTGCTGAGGTGAGTCCTAGGGAGCCGCCTAAAGTAAAGGATGGCCAGCGGTTAGATTTTGCCGAGTCTGTTTTAGACATGGCTACCAATACATTTTGTTCGGCAGCTCTGACATCAGGACGCTGTCTTAATACTTCTGTTGGAATCGGTAAAAACACCGTTTTCGGAGAGTTGGGCAGATCGGCGATTTTGATCAGGCTCGGCGGTAGATTTTCCGGCGTGCGTCCCAACAAAATTGCCAATTGGTTTTGGGTTTCGAGTATGTTTTGCTTCAGTGTCGGCACGGAGGCAGCTGTTTGTTCGTAGCTGCGTTTTGCTTGCTCGACATCCAGCTCGGTGACCATGCCTGCCTGATGTTGCCATTGTGTCAATTGCAGGGTTTCCAACCAGCTTTTTAGGGAGGCTTGCGTCACATTTAATTGTGCCTGATAGCCACGTAGAGCGACGTAATTGGTCGCGACTTCTGCGCTTAGGCTAACCAAAACGTCTGCATAGCTGGCTTCGGCAGCTTTGACTTTTGCTTCGGCAGCGGCAAGTGCATGCTGTTGTGTGCCGAAAACGTCGGGTTCCCAACTGGCATCGAGTACTGCAGAGTAGGTATCTGTTGTGGCATCGGTACTTTTTAGATAAGTGCTTTTCGCGCTACCGCCGATGGTGACTTTTGGCAATAATCCCGCTTTGGCCTGTACTCGGTAAGCTCTGGACTCACGGATGACGGATTCCGCCGATAGTACATCCGGGTTGGCTTTAATCGCTTCGCTGATTAGCTGGTTAAGATCATCGTCATGCAGTTCTTGCCACCAGGGCGTAGCTTGCTTCTGGCTTTGCATTTTCGCGACTTGCTGAGCCCACTGTTTGGGAAAAGTTTGCTTGGGAAAAGAACGCGTTTCTATCGTAGAACAAGCCGTAAGAGCAGGAATTGCTATGACAAAAACCAGCCAAAAATACCTCATAAGCTCTCCGTTTGATTTTCATTTATATGAATGAAGCAGCAAAAACCTTCGTTTTTTGTTTGACAAAAATAGTTGTTACGCCTGTTCAGGCTAGGGTTTAGAGGTTGTTTGGTTTATCATAAACCAAATCTGCCGAGTGAAGCAGTGTAAAATCTTGGCAATAGTATGAAAAATTTTTAAGAGGGTGATCATGGGCGCTAAGCTCCACTTCAGTAAAATGCATGGACTTGGAAACGACTTTATGGTGATTGATGCCATTGCTCAGGACGTTTTATTGTCTGCTGAACAAATTCGCGGATGGGCGGATAGACACTTTGGTGTGGGGTTCGATCAGTTATTATTGGTTGAAGCAACGGATACCGACGGGGTGGATTTTCGTTATCGAATTTTCAATGCGGATGGTTCCGAAGTGCAGCAGTGCGGTAATGGTGCGCGCTGTTTCGCGAAGTTTGTTTACGACAAAGGGTTGACCGACAAAACCGAAATCACGGTTGAGACGGCTTCTGGCGTTATTGTGCTTTATATCACTGAGAACGGAGAGGTTAGGGTCAATATGGGGGCACCGAACTTTGCACCAAACAGTTTGCCATTTTCTGTGCCGGGTGAGTCTGATGTTTACCAATTGGAAGTGGATGGTGAGTTTTACCAAATCGGCGCAGTCTCTATGGGAAACCCGCATGCGGTTTTGCGTGTCACGGATTTGGGGGCGGCGCCAGTAGCAGAATTGGGTGCGAAAATTGAATCCCATGCACATTTTCCAGAAAGGGTGAATGTCGGTTTTGCTGAGTGTATTGATTCAGGCCATATTAAGTTGCGTGTCTATGAACGTGGAGCAGCTGAAACCCTTGCATGTGGAACAGGGGCTTGCGCTGCGATGGTAAGTTTGCGTAAGCTGGGAGAAGTCGCTGACGAGGTCAAGGTTTCTTTACCTGGCGGTGATTTGACCATTGCTTGGGATGGTGATGCGTCACATCCTGTTTGGATGACGGGGCCAGCGGTGATGGTGTTTGATGCCGAAATAGCGCTCTAATCCGTTTAGGTCACCTTTATTAAACTAAAAAATGAATAATAGATTGTGTACTGGGGAGAGGTATAAGTGTCGAGTTTAATCAATGATATCCATGCAGAAGATGTGGCGAATTATTTGAATCAAAATCGTCAGTTTTTTCATGTGTTTCCGAATTTGCTGGATGAACTCAGCTTACCTCACCCGAAGACCGGACAAGAAATCTCTTTGCTGGAACGTCAAGTTTATCAATTACGTGAACAACGTGATCGTTTGCAAGTAGAGATTGCGACCTTAAAGGACATTGCCGGTGAGAACGGTAAATTGCTACATAATGTCTATACACTTTCCAATGCCTTGTTGTCGGCGCAAACCGAACAGGATGCTGTTGATGTCGTTTACGAGGTGATGCAAGAGACTTTTCAAGTTGAATTTGTTTCTTTGATGTCTTGGGAATTGCCAAACCAAAGTTTGAAAGGGATGAACCAACTGGGCATCAGTCAGCAATGGGCTGAAACGCTTAAATCGACCTTAAGAGTCGGGCGCCCTGCTTGCGGCTTGGTGGAGAACGAGTGGCAAAAAGGTTTATTTGCCACCTCTGAAAAAATGGAATCGGTCTGTGTGATTCCACTTGGAAATCACCGTATTTGGGGTGTGCTGGCGCTGGGGAGTCCGGTCGATCGTTTCAAACCAGATCTCGGGACTTACTTTTTGGAAGTAATGGGGGAGATGGTTACCCAGCGCTTACAGCGTTTGTTTTAACACTAATCAAAGAAGCGAGTGAAGGCATTCACCGCTTCTCGTTCTGTTCGGTAACGGTTGACCGGATGTTCTTTATCTTCATAGCCAAGCGCCATTCCGCCCAGTAATATCAGGTCATTGTCATAACCAAGATGCTGCTTGATGATGGTAGGGTACTCTCCCAGAGCGCCTTGTGGGCAAGTTGCCAATCCCTTTTCAACGGCCAGTAGCATAATGTTCTGCACAAACATGCCATAGTCGAAATAAGACCCGGTTTCCAAGCTGGGATCCATAAAGAAAAACAACGACACTGGCGCATCAAAAGAGCAGTAGTTTGCAGCCCATTGAGCGAGTCTTGCAGCTTTATCTTCTCGTTCTATCTGCAAGGCGTTATAAAGGGCTATTCCCGTTTCCACACGTCTTTGTTTGAAAGGGGCGACCCAATTTTTCGGATAGTATTGATAGTCCATTTGTCCGGTTTCGCCAGCCTCGAATGCTGCCACCATTTTGTTTTGCAATTGGGTTTTGGTTTCTCCGGAAACCACCGCTACTTGCCATGGCTGGGTGTTGACACCTGAAGGGGCGAAACGCGCATCTTCCAAAATGTCATGAATAAGCTTTTCCTCAACAGGGGTTGGTAAAAATGCTCGCACCGAGTGGCGTTGCCTGATGGCATCAGAGACTGAGGTTGAAGCTGAAGTCATAAAATCTCCTGAGTAGTGTTTGAAAATACCGTGGTGTAATTATCACGTTTGTGCGGCAGCAATTACATTAAAATAGTCTTAATGTTTTTCAAGAATGACAGTCTAGATGAGCAAAAACCAATTTAGCGAGTTTGTGGCGGAGTTAACGCGCCTTAATCGTTCACCGGAAACGATAGAGAATTACGAGCGAGACATGGTCGCTTTTTTGCGTTTCTTTCAAGGCGATTTTCTCGCAGAAGAAATCGAAAATTCTTTGCATGATCATCGACCATTTATCGATGCTTTTCAAGACTGGCAGTCGGTGTCGGTAGAAGCCATTCAGGCGTTTGTTGCCAGCAGAATGGAAGCCGGTATTCACCCGCGAACATTGTCACGAAACCTATCGGCTTTGCGCACCTTTTATCAGTTTCTCATTGAGCATAATTGGGCATTTGCTAATCCTGCGAAAAGCGTTAAAGCGCCTAAACAGCCCAAGCCGTTACCCAAAAGTCTCGATATAGACTTGACCCAACAACTGCTGGAACAACCCTTAAACACTTGGCAGGATATTCGCGATCAAGCGATGTTTGAGTGTCTTTATTCTGCGGGATTGCGTGTTTCCGAGTTGGCGGACTTGGATTTGTCCCCCGGACTGGATCAAATGAGTGAAGGCTGGGTGAAAGTTTTGGGGAAAGGTAGCAAAGAAAGAATCTCCCCTCTTGGCAGTAAAGCGATTGCGGCATTGCAGCGCTGGCTGTCAATTCGGGACGAACATGCCAAGGGTGATGAACAAGCGGTTTTTGTGAATAAATTTGGCAATAGATTGAGCGTGAGGAGCATCCAGCAGCGCTTGGATCAACGCACCTTGCAGGCGGGCTTGCCGACCAAAATGTCTCCCCATAGATTGAGACATGCCTGCGCAACGCATGTGTTAGAATCTAGCGGAGATTTAAGAGCCGTTCAGGACTTGCTAGGACACGCTAACTTGTCAACAACGCAAATTTACACCAAGTTGGATTTGCAACATCTGGCAAAAGTTTACGATACGGCTCATCCGCGAGCCAAAAAAAGCGGACAGAACAAATAACTATCGAATGAATATTGTGAGAAAAACATGAGTGAACAAACTTTTCACGGAACCACGATTTTATGTGCTAAACGTGCAGGCAAAATGGTGATCGGCGGTGACGGTCAAGTCACCTTGGGGCATGTTGTGATGAAAGGCAACGCTCGTAAGGTTCGTCGTCTTCACAATGGTAAGATTTTGGCAGGGTTTGCAGGCGCTACGGCGGATGCTTTTACTCTGTTTGAACGTTTTGAAGGCAAACTGCAAAGCCACAATGGACAATTGATGCGCGCCGCCGTTGAGATGGCAAAAGACTGGCGTACTGATCGTGCATTACGCAAGCTTGAAGCGATGATGCTGGTGGCGGATGAAGAAAATATGTTGCTGATTTCCGGTACGGGAGATGTTATTGAGCCTGCACATGATTTTATTGCCATCGGTTCTGGCGGAAACTATGCGCACTCTGCGGCACAAGCTTTGATGGAAAACACTGAATTAAGTGCGCGTGATATCGTTGAGAAATCACTGAATATCGCCGCCGATTTATGCATTTATACTAACCATAACTTAACAATTGAAGAGCTATCTAAATAAGCTCAGCACTAAGGGGATTAGAATGGAACATCAAAAGCAAGACTCAGCGCAGTCAAGTGAAGAGTTGATTTGCGTACCTGCCAACCGTTCAAGAGCGGAAGACTGGTTTGAATCGTTTTTGTGGAATAGCCGGTTCATTGTATTATTCGCGGTTATTGCCAGTTTGCTGATGGCGTTTGGTATTTTTTATGTAACCTCAATTGATGTTTACTATACGTTGTCGCATTTGAGTCATTATGCGCAGATGGATGATATTGCTAGGGCGGATCTGAAAGCGAAGACTGTTGCGCATGTGGTCGGTTCAGTAGATGGCTTCTTGTTGGGAACCATTATGCTGATTTTCTCTTTGGGTCTGTATGAGTTGTTTATCTCAAAAATTGATGCAGCGGAAGGCAATAAAAGCTCCAGCAAGATTTTAATGATTCATTCTTTGGATGATCTGAAAGATAAACTGGCGAAAGTGATTCTAATGATTTTGGTGGTTATGTTCTTTGAACAAGCATTGTTCTTGAAACCAACGGCACCACTTGAGTTGCTTTACTATGCCTTGGCAATCATGCTGGTTGCACTGGCGCTTTACCTTTCTCACAAAGCTTATCAACAGCACTAAGCTTTTCTAAAATCTGCCAGGTTGGGGGCTATAAGTTCAGTGCCCCAACCTGGCATTTTTTTATTTCTCTCAATCTATTTTGACCATCGCACGATCTAGAGGGATCGGGATTGGCTCGGGTTCAATTCGACGTCTGCTGTAAAGGTTGTTTGCAATCAGTGCCAGCACGACCAGCAGTGCGCCAATCAATTCATCTTGAGTAAACAAATGACCTTGTAGAACACCGATTACAAAAGCGGTGACTGGAACGAGGTTGATGAACAATACGCCGTTAAGCGGGCCGATAATTCTGATGCCTGCATTCCAACTCAGCACGGCAACCACCGCGCCCAAAATGACCAAATAGAAAAACTCCCAACCAAAGCTGGCGATCACTGAAAAGGTTGGAAGATGAATATTGCCATTCAGTGCCAATCCGGCAGTAATGACAAAAATAGATACCGTCCCTAAAATACTGCTCATAGCGGTATAGCGCAATGCCGACCAAGATGGGAAATCTGCCGCACCCAGTGTGTAGATTACCCAACACAATGCTGCAATCAGCAGTAGCAAGTCGCCCGACACCTCACCTTTTTCAAAGGCTAATTCAGGGCTGCCGTTCGTCACCACAAGGAAGACACCTAAAAAGGCGATGCCAACGGTTGTTAATGTAAAAGTCGCAGGACGTTGACCTTTGCGTAGCCAGGTAACCAAAACGGTAATCATCGGCATTAGGGCAAGAATGATGGCGGCATGCTCAGGACTTGAATCATTCAATCCTATGTAGGCAAGCATGTTGAAACCGGCAAATCCAAGTGTGCCATAGAAGAACAAACGCCAGCTTCTGCCTTCAAAATTGACTTTTGATCTGCCTTCAAGCATTAGCAATATCAAAATGAAAATAGGCGCGCCCACACCATAACGAATTGCCGTGATGGTGAAAGGATCAACGGTAGGCATGACTAGATTGGCAACTGAAAACATCCCTCCCCAAATTAAGGGAGCTGTTAACAGTAACCCTAAGCCGATAAGGTATGTTCTGTTCATTAAAGTTTCTCCTTGTTGTTTGAAGCTATTGTAAATGTTTCTTATTTTTTTATAATCTAGCTAAATTGAATAATATTGTTTCCATATGTTTAGTAATAAAGATAAAACCTTACCTTCATTGATTGCCATGGTGGCCTTTGCACGTGTTGTCGAGGCGGGGAGTTTTACAGCGGCTGCACGAGATTTGGGTCTGTCCACCCCGGTGGTCAGCAAGCGTGTTGCTGCGCTTGAAGACGAACTCGGCACTCGCTTATTGCATAGAACCACTCGTAAGCTCAGTTTGACGGAGGCGGGTTCGGCGTTGTATCAACATTGTGTAAGACTGATTGAAGAAGCCAAAATGGCAGAAGTGGCTGTTGCCCGTTTAAACGAGGCGCCTCGAGGATTATTGAGGATTACGGCACCCTTCAGTTTTGGTTCAAACCAAATCGCGCCCGCCATTCCTGAGTTTTTGGAACGTTACCCGGAGGTCAGTGTTGAAATGGTACTCAGCGATCGCATCATCGACTTGGCTGAAGATGGATTCGATTTGGCGGTTCGCCAAACCGATGAACCTCAGCCTAACTTGGTTGCTAGACGTTTGACCACCACTCGTAAACTGGTATGTGCGTCTCCTGAATATTGGCGCAAGCATGGTAAACCTCTTAAGCCCGCAGACTTGGCAAACCACAATTGTATTGTTTATGGATCACTGCCCAATAACACGGAGTGGCTTTTCAATAGCAATGAAGCTGAAGAACGCGTCAGAGTAAAAGGAAATTTCGTGGTCAATGGTCCTGAAGCACTTCGCGAAGCTGCAGTCGGTGGGTTGGGCGTGATTCGTTTGACATCCATTTCCATCTTGCAGGAAGTGAAGGCGGCGAGGTTGGAAACGGCTTTAGATGAATATGCTGCCGCTGATACCGATATCTACATGGTGTATTTGCCGAACCGATATTTATCGAAAAAAACTCGGGTTTTTATCGACTTCTACATGGAGTGGTACGCAAAACGCAATCCAAAAACCCCTTGTCTGTAGCAGATACAACAAACCCAAACTGGCAGATTTTCAGCTAATCGTTTTGGTGTGCGGCAGGGAACCAAGCAGACGTTTTCCCTGTGATGTAATAGACGGTTAAGCCAATCCACTCGCGCCAGGCCGGTTCCAAAGTTTTAAGGTGGTCAAAGAAGTCAAAGTCCCAAGATCGAATTTCGTCACTGTTAGAACGGAAGTCTACCGGATAAGGAATGACATGAACACCAAACTTTTTGGCAACACCAACCGCTCGCGGCATGTGGTATGCGGACGTCACTAATAAGTAAGTTCCATCCTGTTTTGGCAGTAATTGCATGGTGTATTTGAAGTTTTCATAGGTGTTTCTGGAGTTGGATTCGATAATCAGTCTTTCAGGAGAAACCCCCATGATGGTCAGGAGCTGCTTGGCAAGAGATGCTTCAGTTCCCATATGCTGTAGTTTAATTTGACCACTGCCGCCGGTGAAAATGACTGGGGCATTTGGATAGTGTTCGGCTAGAAGCTTCGCGCCGAAATAACGGTCTGCACCATTGCCGACTTCAGGATGATGCCAGCTCAGGGTGCGCGGTAAGTCTTCCCCGCCGCCTAGAATAATGATGCCGTCAACATCTTTTGGCAACTCTGCAATGGTCGGAACAGGAAAACGTTTTTCCAAAGGTTGAATAAGATAATCGCCAACCGGGTAGCCTAATACAATAAAAGCCACAATGGCATCAATGACTAATAGGCGTTTTGCCAAAGGGCGGAATCCGATCACCAGCAGCAAAGTACCAAGAATAAAACCGAAAAGGATAAGATTTCCTGGGCTTAAGAACGCCCACGCCAGTTTTGAAAGTACGAAGAAGACTTGATCCAAAAGTCAGCCCCTATAGAAGTGGAAGTTAGCTTTTCTCAGCAAAAACGCTTTGATTTCGTCCTTGCTCTTTTGCAAGGTAAGCAGCGGTATCCGCGTTTTTAATCAAAACGTCAAAATCCGCTTCCAAGCATGGAAAACAGGAGATGCCCATACTGAATGTCATTGGCGTGACGCCGATATTTTCCCATTGCGCGCCCTGAAAGCTTTCGTGTAGTTTTGCTGAGATTTGTCTTGCCTGTTCAATCGTGGTGTTTGGGAAGATAATGACGAATTCTTCGCCTCCCCAACGGTAAATCAAATCAGTTGATCGCAATGTTTTTTGAAAAAGGTCAGACACAAAAACAAGTACATCATCTCCCTTTTGGTGTCCGAACAGGTCGTTGATGCTTTTGAAGTGATCTAGATCGATAATGGCCAAACAAAGAGGCTGTTCATTACGTTTGCTTAGGGCGACCTGTAGTCTTGCCTGTTTTTCACCTTCTCGACGATTTGGCAGGTTGGTGAGGACGTCATTTGCTGCCAACGCTTCCAATTGAAATTGCATGAATTTTTGGTCGGTAATGTTTTGTACCATTCCAACAGCATGAGTTGGATTGCCTTGGTCATCACGTCTATAAACTTTGCCGCGGTCATGCACCCAGACGTAGTGCCCATTTCGGTTTTTCAGTCGGTATTCGGCATCGTATTTTGCGCGCAAGCCATGAATGTGTTCGTTGAGGATTTTAATGACATGGGCTCTATCATCTGGGTGGACGTTTTCAGACCAAGTGGTGATGTGTGGATCCATTTCATCGGGACCATAGCCGAGCATGGTTTTTAGTTGCGGGCTGAAAAAGACTTTGCCATTGCTGATTTCCCACTCCCAGATACCATCACTGGCTTCATTCAAAGCAAACCAGATGCTTTGATGGTGAGAGATGATTTCTTGCTCAAGGGCGACACGTTTGTTTACATTTCTGGCGACCGAAAGGAAGAAGTCGTCATCGTTAAATTCAAAGTGAGTGGTGACAACCTCTACGGAGATTTCACCGCCGGACTTATGGACATGCCTACCAACAAAAGTATAAGGGGAGTGGTTACGAATGACTTCGGCGATTTCCTGCCATTGAGGCATGCCGACCACATCTTTTTGCAGACTGAGTACCGAGTGATTGAGTACTTCATGACGCTCGAAACCAAGGTCTTGGTGTGCCGCTTTATTACACCAGACAATGTTTGATGTTTCAGGGTCAATTAAATATACGCCATCAGCGACATATTCAAACAGCACGTCCAATTGAGGCAATTTATCTGCCGTAATTTCTTTCATGCTTTCCTCGGTTAGAAGCGGTTTCGAGCGCCAAACAAAATTAGAAAATAAAGTGCTATTACGTATAAATTTGTTCATCATTATAAACTTAACAATATAGTCGTGTGCACAAAAGTCGGCATAATTTATTGATTTGATTCAAAGAAATAAACATTTGATATTACAGCAAGAAATATTTTTTCTTCGGAAGACTTTAAAACCCAAAAAACACCCATATTAGTTGAAGTATCAAACCATAGTTTTTGTAGGAGTTTTTCATGATTGATAAATTTACGTCGCAGTTTCAGTCGATTTTGTCTCAGGCGCAATCACTTGCGGTGAGAGGTGGACAACAATTTATCGAACCGATGCATATTTTGGCGGCTTTGCTTCAAGAACCAAGCCATTTGTTGCAGTTGGCAGGCGTGAATGTTGCTCAATTGAAAACGGCAGTGGAACAAAAGTTAAGCAGTTTGCCAAAAGTGTCTGGTGCCGGTGGTGATGCGCAATTATCGCAAAACGCAGGCCGTGTGTTGAACCTAATGGATCAACAGGCGCAGAAAAAGGGCGATGCCTATATTGCCAGCGAGCTATTCTATCTGGCGGCATTACAGTCAAACGATGCGGTAAAAGACGTTTTAAAACAAGCGGGTGCAAGTGAACAAAACATTGATGCGGCTATTCAGCAGGTAAGAGGAGGCGAGAGCGTGCAAGATCAAAATGCGGAAGAAAACAGACAGGCGTTGGATAAATATACCTTGGATTTAACTGCACGTGCGGAAGCCGGTAAGTTAGACCCTGTTATCGGACGTGACGATGAAATCCGTCGTGCCATTCAGGTGTTGCAACGCCGTACCAAAAACAACCCGGTATTGATTGGTGAACCGGGTGTGGGTAAGACCGCGATTGTCGAAGGCTTGGCGCAACGTATTGTTAATGGTGAAGTGCCGGAAGGGCTTAAAAACAAACGGCTGCTGTCTCTAGACTTGGCAGGTCTGTTGGCGGGTGCGAAATACCGCGGTGAGTTTGAAGAACGTTTGAAAGCCCTGTTGAAAGACTTGGAAAAACAGGAAGGCTCAGTCATCTTGTTCATCGATGAAATTCACACCATGGTCGGTGCTGGTAAAACCGAAGGTTCAATGGATGCCGGTAACATGTTGAAGCCTGCGTTGGCACGTGGTGAACTTCACTGTATCGGTGCGACCACTTTGGATGAATATCGTGAAAATATCGAAAAAGATGCGGCGTTGGAACGTCGTTTCCAAAAAGTTTTGGTCGATGAGCCGACTGAAGAAGACACCATTGCCATCTTGCGTGGTTTGAAAGAACGTTATGAAGTGCATCACGGGGTAGCGATTTCCGACCCGGCAATTATCGCTGCAGCGCACTTGTCTCAGCGTTACATCACGGATCGTCAGTTGCCGGATAAGGCAATCGATTTGATCGATGAAGCGGCGTCACGCATTCGTATGGAAATCGATTCCAAGCCGGAAGAGATGGATAAATTGGATCGTCGTTTGATTCAATTGAAAATCGAACGCGAAGCCTTGAAGAAAGAGAAAGATGAAGCCACCAAAAAACGTTTGGTTGAGCTGAACGAGCGTATTTCAGAAATGGAAAAGGAGTACGCGGATTTAGAAGAAATCTGGAAAAAAGACAAGGCAGCGTTGCAAGGTGCGAAACAGTTCAAAGAAGAGTTGGACAGAGCGCGTATCGACATGGAAGCGGCACGCCGAGAAGGAAACTTGGCGAAAATGTCCGAGTTGCAATATGGCGTGATTCCTGACTTGGAAGCCAAAATTCAAGCGGCGGAAGCGGCGGAAAATGAAAATGCCGATGGTGAAATGCATCTGTTGCGTAATAAGGTAACGGAAGAAGAAATCGCCGAGGTGGTTGCCCGTTGGACGGGGATCCCTATTTCCCGCATGTTGGAAGGTGAACGCGACAAGTTGTTGCGCATGGAAGAAGCGATTGGTGCCAAAGTGATTGGTCAGCAAGAAGCGGTCAAAGCGGTCTCGGATGCCATTCGTCGTTCGCGTGCCGGGTTGTCTGATCCGAATCGTCCGAACGGTTCATTCCTGTTCCTTGGGCCAACAGGGGTTGGTAAAACCGAATTGACCAAAGCCTTGGCGGATTTCCTATTTGATACGCAGGATGCCATTGTGCGCTTGGATATGTCCGAGTTCATGGAGAAACATTCGGTTGCGCGTTTGATTGGTGCACCTCCAGGATATGTCGGCTATGAGCAAGGTGGTTATTTGACCGAAGCGGTTCGCCGTAAACCTTACTCCGTGATTTTGTTGGATGAGGTGGAAAAAGCGCATCCTGATGTCTTCAATATCTTGTTGCAGGTATTGGATGATGGGCGTTTGACTGATGGCCAAGGTCGTACCGTGGACTTCAAGAACACGGTGATTGTCATGACCTCGAACTTGGGTTCACATATCATTCAGGAAAAAGCGGCGACAGCCACTTACGAAGAAATGAAGCAGGATGTAATGGAAGTGGTAGGTGGTCATTTCCGTCCTGAGTTCATCAACCGTATCGATGATATTGTGGTGTTCCATCCGTTGAATCAGGCTCAGATTCGTTCGATTGCCAATATTCAGCTGAACCATCTGCGTCGCCGTTTGGCAGACAACGATTTGCAGCTTGAAGTGGCGGAAAATGTATTGGATTTGATTGGCGAAGCCGGATTTGATCCTGTATATGGGGCAAGACCTTTGAAACGTGCCGTGCAACAAATGGTGGAAAACCCATTGGCACAACGCTTGTTGAAAGGTGAGTTTGCACCGGGTGACACAATCCACATTGGATTAACCGGCGGAGAAATCGATTTCCATTAAAAAACGGTTAAAACCCGCCAGTGCGTTGTTGGGAGAGCTTGGTAATAGTGAGTCTATGGCCTGCGCTCTTCCGCCTAGCTCTGGCGAGTTTTTCCCCGTTTTTATCTCCGGTTAATCCGCCAGCTCGTCGTTAGGAGAACTTGGTAATAGTCAATTTATGACCAGTGTTCGCCTGCCTAGAGCCGGCGGATTTTTCCTCGTTTTCGTCTAAGTTTGTTATTTAATGCATTTAACCCGCAAGCCAGATTGGCTTAGCGGGTTTTTTTATGCCCAAAATACTTGTTCTATGACAGGATTAAATATTCTCGCTTTATGTTTGAGCGGTTTTTGATTAGACTTCGCCAAAGTTTTCCTATTCCAAGAAAAACAATATTTAAAAGAGGAGCGGGTGAGATTTGAGTCCTCACCTAAAACGAGTAAAGGAGTTTGTGAAATGAATAAAAATAGATGGCTGATGGCGTTAGCCGCCGTGGGCGTTCATATCTGTATCGGTTCGGTGTATGCATGGAGCGTATATGTTAACCCGATTAAGGACACCATGCATTGGACACTAACCGATGTCACTATTGCGTTTAGTATCGCGATTTTCTTCTTGGGTTTGTCTGCTGCGTTGATGGGCAAATTCGTTGAAAAAAATGGACCAAAAGTTTCTGCAATTATCGCCGCCGTGTTGTTCGGTTTGGGAACAGCAGGTTCCGGCTTGGCAATCTTGATGGAATCCAAGCTATTGCTGTACTTTTTCTACGGCGTCTTAGGTGGTTGTGGTTTAGGGATAGGCTATATCTCACCAGTTTCCACGCTAGTTAAATGGTTTCCCGATAAGCGTGGTTTAGCGACTGGTTTGGCAATTATGGGCTTTGGTTTTGCCTCGGCGATTTGGGGGCCAACGATTAAAGTATTGATTTCCGAAGTGGGGGTCGCATCGACTTTCATCATTTTGGGTGCGGTCTATTTTGTGGTGATGTTTGCATCGGCGATGTATTTGGAAAAACCGGAAGAAGGCTATTTGCCTGAAGGCTTTAAGAAGAAAGTGGAAGCAGGTCATAAAACACTGAAAACCGATCTAGCTATTTTAGGCTTACATGAAGCGGTGAAAACGCCAAGATTCTATGGTTTATGGTTGATGTTATTCATCAACGTCACCTGTGGTATCGCTATTATCGGTGTGGCATCGCCATTGTTGCAGGAAGTGCTTGGCGTTTCTGCATTGGTTGCGGCAGCAGCCGTTGGTTTGATGGGGATATTCAATGGTGCGGGGAGAATTTTCTGGGCATCTTTGTCGGATTATCTGACCAGACCCGTGGTTTACATCATTTTCTTCGCAACGCAAGCAGTGGCTTTCTATGTATTGCCTTCGATTACTGAGATTTTGATTTTCCAAGTGATTCTGTATTTCATCATGTCTTGCTACGGTGGTGGGTTTGCTTCTATTCCGGCATATATCGGCGATATTTTCGGCACCAAGGAACTGGGCGCGATTCACGGTTATATCTTGACTGCATGGGCCGCAGCCGGATTAGTCGGGCCGTTGATTATTTCCCGTGTAAAAGATCTAACCGGTTCTTATGCAGAAACCCTATATGTTTTTTCCGGCTTCTTCGTGGTGGCACTGGTGATTTCAATCGCTATGTTGGCCAACATCAAAGCGCATGAGAAAAAACAGGTGATTGCCGAATAAAGCCTGATAAGGTTTTATAAAAAAGAACCCGCCAGCAGGTGACGGCTGAGCGGGTTTTTTTATGCTAATATCCCTGTTATTGATTTAAATCTTTTTTTACAGGATGGGCTTATTTTGACTGCCATAATTGAAGTGAAGGCCTTGCGAAAGGAATACCCTAAACTCATCGCAGTAGATGGGATTGATTTCGCCATAGAGAAAGGATGTTGTTTCGGATTGCTGGGGCCTAATGGTGCAGGCAAATCAACGACTATTGAAATGATTGAGGGCTTGAAAAAGCCGACTTCAGGTGAGATTTTATACGATGGCAGACCGATGAATTCTGGCTTTAAAAAAGTCGCCGGTATTCAGTTTCAAAGCACGGCGTTGCAGGATTTTCTCAGTGTGGCCGACAACTTGAAGTTATTCCGTAGCTTTTATGATCGTCATGCTGACTTGCAGGATTTGATTGCAGACTGTGATTTGTCTAGCTTTTTAGAACAAGATGCCTCCAAGCTTTCGGGCGGTCAGCGCCAAAGACTATTATTGGCTTTGGCATTGGTTCATGACCCAGAAGTGATTTTTTTGGATGAGCCGACAACTGGGCTTGATCCGAATGCCCGTCGCCAGTTCTGGGCACTGATCCAGAAAATCAAAGCACGCAATAAGACCATTATTCTAACCACGCATTATATGGAAGAGGCTTATCTGCTTTGTGATGAGATTGCAATCATGGCAAAGGGTAAGTTGATTGCTCGCGGCACGCCGGACAGTCTGTTAGCGCAGCACTTCGGTGACAATATTCTTGAATTACCGACCGCGGCACTTGGAGCTTATCAGCCACAGGAGACGCACTTCCATAAAGGCGAAAAAACCGAAATCTACACCAAGGATATGAACCAAACTTTGCGAGGTTTGATGGATAGCGGTATTGATTTGACGCATTTGAAAATCCGATCACGAACCTTGGATGACTTGTTCCTTGAGTTGACTGCCAAAGACACAGAGGAGATGGCTCATGTTTAGTCGGATTATGACTTTGATTCATGCCCGTAATTTGGAGTTCTTCCGAGATAGGGCATCCTTGGGTTGGAGCGTGGCGATGCCATTCTTTTTGGTGTTTGCTTTGGCGCTGGCTTTCTATGGCGACAACAAACCCTTATTTAAGGTAGCGGTGTATCAACCTTCGGCAGAGATGACGGCAAAGCTGAACCCGATTTTCGGTTTGGAGCATGTGCATTTCTATACCACGGACAATTTGCAAAGAGCGATAGATAAGGTGGCGCGTCACCAAACGGATTTATTGATTAACCTTAATCCGTCAACGGCTAATGCCGAGCAGGGCTATTGGGTGAATATTGATTCGCCGAATGGTTATTTTATGGAAAAGTTGTTGAAGCAAGTTGATCCCAACCTCAAACGACATGACACTGAAAATCATCCGATCCGTTATATCGACTGGGTGATTCCAGGTGTGATTGGCATGAACATCATGTTTGGTGCTTTGTTTGGTGTGGGATTTGTCATTGTACGCTACCGGAAAAGTGGCTACTTAAAACGACTCAATGCAACGCCTTTGAGACCTGTCGAGTTTATTTTGGCGCAACTGATTTCGAGATTGTTCATCGTGGTCTTTTTGGCGGTGGTAATTTTCATGATTTCCAAATGGATTTTAGGCTTTGCCATGAACGGCAGTTATTGGCTGTTGCTATTAGTGACAACACTCGGTAGTTTGTCAATGATTGCCATGAGTTTGATGGTGACAGCAAGGGTGAGTTCGGAAGAACTTGCTGGCGGACTGCTTAATTTGGTGAGTTGGCCAATGATGCTATTGTCTGGCGTGTGGTTTTCACTGGAGGGCGCTTATCCGCCATTGAAATACCTCGCGCAGCTCTTTCCTCTAACCCATATGTTAGATGCTGTTCGTGCTATAACCATTGATGGTGCAGGGTTGGCAGATATAATGCAGTCACTATGGGTACTAAGTTTGATGACGTTGGTATTCATTATCATTGGTGCCTATGCTTTTAAATGGTCTGACGACTGATAGGCGAGTTACGCTATCCCCCAACCTGGCAGATTTTATCTGCGAGGGGAAGATGTTTTTAAGCTTTTTTTGCCGATGATTTTATGGACAATCAGCATGAAAGGAACCATCAGTCCGACAATCACGTGGATCAGACTGCTGGTTTTTGACCAACCCGGATCACCGAAGTAGTAGATGCCTAAAGCACTGATAATCAACACCGACCAAATTCCGATAAACATGAGTCCATTGGCTCGATTTTCATGACGACGCCAATGGGAGCGAACGTGAATCGTCCAGAGAGCGCCGATAAACCATACCATTGTCCAACCAACAACAGCGTGCAGCATGGTTAGTGTGTGTCTTAAGCTGCCACTGGCGATGCTTAAGTTCATCAGCCAGTCTTGTTCCTGCTCCATGCGGAAAATCAGGAAGGCGGGGATTAAGAGTAGGCCGGTAATCATGACCAACAGACTGGTCGTAATTAGCGAGGGTAAAAAGCCCTTGGGGTATCCATTCATACGGGTTGGTAATCGTTCGTTAATTCAAAGCGGTTATTCTATCGCGTTTGGCGCAGAGATTCATGATTGGGTGCTCAATTCAAAGGGAAGGTGATAATAGGAAACGTCAAATACTTGGGCGAAGTTTTCGCGTTCTTCTTCATTGGCAAGCCCAAAAACTTTGGTCAGCCCATCGGCTAACCAAGCCTCTTTAGCCACGACACTGACTAATGCTGGTGTAGGTTTTCGGTTATCCGTTGCAAGAATATGACCGGGAAAGGTCTCATCAATGGGCTGGCCAACATGAGAGGAGGCGATGGATTGGTTTTGTAGTTCACAAACTGGCATTTCACTAATGTCCACAGTCTGTTGTTGGCGTAAAGCTACCGGAAGTTTCAGATTGCCGAAAACTCGAATGTCGCCTCCCGCATTTATCCAGCCATGCTCCACCCCTAATGACCGAAGTTTTGCAACTGCCTGATCAACCGCATAGCCTTTGGCAATGCCGTCCAGCGTGACGAGAAAAGGAGCATTCAGGCGAATGTTTTGACCGTCGATTTCAATATCTTTTTCACTGCCTTTTAGTTCAAAAGGTCTGGTGAAATGATTTGGCAGGACTCTGCGTTCGATTAACTCACCACCCACGGTAGGGTTAAATAGTCCCTGAGAACGTTCTGAAAGTTGTTTTGCCAAGCGGAATACCTGAACGGTTTGTCTGGAAACCTGAACCCAATCATAGGGGTGTTTATTGATTTTCGACAACTCACTTTTCGGGTTGTGAAAACTCATTAGAGATTGAATCTGCTCGATTTTAAAAAAGGCAGCATCAAACGCTGAATGCATTTGTGAGTCTACTGCAAGTCCTATTTCAATAAAAGTGCCGAGCATCGGCCTCATTCTTTTTTCTATTTGCATGGTGATTATTGCGTTTGGTTTTTTAGCATTACGTCATAAAGCGCCAGCAAGCGTTTCACGCCATTAGTCACATTGCGGCAGGAGAGCGTTGCACCGCTGATATTCGGAATATCTTTATTGAGTTTCAGTCTGGAGTGTTTGTCAGCGCCAACAAAGTGAGCGCGCCAGTCATCATGACGGATTTGATCGCCATAGGTTTCGCGATAGTCCATGACCTCAATGCCAAGCACTTTGCCTTCTGGAGAGATAGCAGTGGCGTAGGTGATGAATTCATGTTTACCGATGACTTTGTCGATAATGAACCAGCCTTTGAACTGCCCATCTTCATAGGCTTTCCAGGCTTTTTGAGTTTTCCATCGTTGACGAACATCACTGATGTCTTCTATGGCATCTCTTTGGTCGTCATTCATTTCAACATAGCTGGGAGTCAGTTTGGCTTTGTCACCAAACAGCGCGATTTGCGCTTGCTCAGTAGTGAAATATTCGACCGCATAAACAGGGTAGGCAATGACCGTTAACGGCAGTGTGAATATAGGAATTAAAGGTTTCATCATTGTCTCCGAAAATAAAAAAAACGAAAACGCTTGGACAAGTGTCCAAACGCTTTCGGCTTAGGAGGAAAAAGGTTTTTAGAAGTTGTAGCCAAGTTTTAGTTTTGTTTCATATTTTGTTTTTTCGATCAAATGCAAGCCTTTTTCTTGGCCTGCGTAGCGTTCACCGCCACCAACTACTTGTGGTAAATAAGTCAAGGTAGCCCAGAATTTTTGGTTACCGTAATGTATTGAAGGGCCAGCAAATAAAGACCAGCGTTCTTGACCGACTTCAGTTTCAAATTCTGTTTGATAAACCGCTTCAGCACCGACTGACCAGTTGGAAGTGAAACGATATGAAATACCGGTATTAGCGGTTAGCTCAATTTCCATTTCGGGTGTTGTAGGCCAGACACTTTCATCGTTAATGCCGTTGATTGCTGGGCGTTTTGCATAAGTGGATTCCATGCTAGCGTTGTTTAGCCAGACCAATTGCCCATCAAGAAAATATTTTTGGATTTGCACACCGACATCAGCGGATAAAGTGTCTTTCTTTTGTCCTGAGTGGGGGTCAACTGTGTCATAAGACAGGCCGAAGGTAGTGGATACGCCAATATCATCTAATGCAGGTGTTAAAAATGCATATTTGATTTCACCTTCCATCCCGCTGAAGCTAAAGGATTTGTTTTTCTCTTGAGGAAGGTAACCATCAATCAATAAACCTTTGGTTTCGAGTTGATGACCGATAACAGAAAATGAGCCCGAAAAACGGTTGGTAAATCCATATTCAATTTCTGTTTTTGAATCTAGTGCATTGTATGTACCTTTGCCTTTATCATTTCGACTGGTGAAGATTTGATAAAACTCCATTATTTTTTCATTTTTACACCTGTTGATGTTTTTATTTGTTTATATAAATGATTATGAGAAACGTTATTAATAACTTTGTCGATATGTTACAGGTTGAATTTCTAAGTGTCAATACAAATGATAATAATTATTATTAGATTTATGTTGTTGGTATAATGAATTAGGATAGTAGGAAAGCGAAAGTCGGAGGTTATATGAATACTGAAACTTTGTCTAAAGTCACTACAGGTGAAAATAGGGATGTGGTGATTGGTATATCAGCGGCAAAATTGTTGGAGCTAATGCATTCAGGGCTGTTGTGTGGCGCGGATATACGAGCCATGGACCATCAAACCAAACAGTTGGTTCAGCAAGCATGTTTGCATGCCTGTGCCAACAAAGTGTGTCGTGAATGTGATTTTAGTGATGTTTGCGGAACAGAGGTAAGTGAGACGGACTGCTTGCAGTGTCAGAAAAATGATATCCCTTCAGAGCTGCCAACAGTACATTGGTCAGACCTGCGACATTAAATCCTAGCGAGGATACCTTTTCGTCTGAGTGTAATAATCAGAGCATTTCCCATCAATGCGGATAATGCCCAAAGCCATCCATGTAAACTCCCTGAGCCGATGCCACTGAAAAAGGCGCCGATATTGCAGCCAAATGCAATGACCGCGCCATAACCCATCAACAATCCACCCAGTATTGCCATAAAATGTTCGCTTACCGGCGTTGTAGCGGAGATGGATTTCTGGTTTCGGAATTTATCAAATAAGGTGACCCAAGCTGCACCGAAAATAACGCCCCAGGTTGTCAGGCTTACCGTATCATGCCAGACTGGAGTTTCCAGGCGCTGGGAGTAGGTGATGCTGTAATCCCAGAATGAGAAGTCGAAAGGCAGTCCCATCTGAGTGCCGATTTTAACGCCCCATACAGGGAGCACACTGGCAATAGACCAAGGCTGTCCGCTGGTAATGAGCAGTAGGGTGTTGAACATTGCAAGCGTTAAACCTGCTAGCAGCCAAGGGTGCCAATCGCGCAAGGTTCCGCGCTTTGGAAAAAGCGGCTCAACCGATTGATGGCGACTTCTTTCTCGATGAGACATCAGAAAATAGAGTGTGCCTAGAATACCGAGCTGAATCAACAGGGCATTGAATATGCCAAGGGTGTTGATGATCGATACTGCAGGCAACGCCGGAAGTTCACGCCAGAAACTGATGTTATAAGCTGCTAGCGTGCCGCCTACGATTAAAAAGATCAGTGCCGTAATGGAGAGTGGCTGTAATTGTCCCAGTCTGTTGAAGGTACCCGAGGTGCAACCATTTGAAAGCTGCATGCCGATGCCGAAGATAAATGCACCAAAAACAACGGACAAACTCAGGGGTTCAACCAGACCTGTCAAAGCTCGTGAACCAAAGTGGCCGGCATAGAGTAGTGGGAAAAACAATATTGTAGTGACTGCCAGCATGACGATGATGGCACGAATCCCCAGTGTTTTTCCTTGAACCAGTAATTGTTGCGAGCAGGTACGGAATCCAAATTGAAAATAATTTAATCCGGCACCGAGAAGTGACCCAATCAAGAAATACGTGAGATAATTGTTTTTGAATAGGGTAGCGGCGATTAAAAAAACCACTAAAAAAATCATACTCAATGGGCGCAGTTTAAAAACGGTCATTTTTGTGTCTGTACTAGCTTTAAAAGAGCAAGTATAGCTTGTTGGTTTACATAAGCTAAATTATGATTTTCAATGGAGTTATTGTTTAAAGTTATTTAAAAAAACGCTGATATAAGCATGTTTTAATACCTTGGCGAGTTAGCCTAACTAAACAATAAGATTAAGAGATGGATAGAAAGATGAAAGCAAGCATTGTGGCAAAGGTTCCCTTCCATTTTCGAGGAGAATTGCACGAGCCTTCAGCGGTAATAGATTTGGAGAATTGGGCACGTAGAAATCTAAATAAATCTTCTGACTTGTATGGCTTGGTGGCAGAAGCCAGCGGAATGAATCCTTACGGTTATGAGCTGGAAGTGATGGAAGTTTCGGAAATGGTGTTTGAGTCCCCTACCGGACGTGCGGTTGATTTCTATGATGGTGAAAATCAGTTATTTGATTTTGATGGATTTAGAGAGGATTGGCAGCTGGAGCTATCGTTCCAAGGATTGAGCAGGATTTCCGAACAGTATTTGTCCGAGCCATTGGTTAAAGGCTCGGAAATGCATCAAGCGCTTCAGGCTGCTTACCTACTAGGTCAAAACTCTTAGATGTCGATAAAAATCTGCCAGGTTGGGGCAGGGTAGATTTAGCAAAGTTCTCTAAGAACGGCTTTTTCTGCTTTTTCGATATTATCGATGGTGACGTTCATGTTATGTAAACGACCATCTTTGATGTCGTAGATAAAACCGTGAATAGCCAGTTCCTGGCCTTTTTCCCAAGCATGACGAACAGCAGGGACATGGGCGATATTTCGAACCTGTTCAACTACGTTTATTTCACATAAGCGGTTTACCTTGGCTTTTTCGCCTTGTTCTTCTCCAATGGTTTCCAACTCTTTTCTGTTGTGGTGGTAGTACTTTCGAATGGGACGAATCCAGTGGTCGATTAAATCGGGATTGGATTGTTGTAAGGCAGCCATAACACCACCACAACCATAGTGACCATTGACGATAATGTGTTTGACTTTGAGTACTTCGACGGCATATTGGATAACGGTCAATACGTTCATGTCACTGGAGTTAACAAGGTTGGCAATGTTCCGGTGGACGAAAATGGTGCCGGGATCCATCTTTACAAGTTCGTTTGCAGGTACTCGGCTATCTGAGCAACCTATCCATAGATATTCAGGAGATTGTTGAGCAACAAGGCTTGAAAAAAAGCCGGGACGCTCGGCGTTCATTTCTTTTATCCATTCCTCGTTGTTTTCAAAAAGTTGATCTATCGCCGAGTTACAATCACATTTTTCGCACATTCTCTTCCCCATAATATGTCTTAAAAAGGCATAAAAAATGCCCAAGATTTGGGCATTGAGATTCGTCTATGACTGTAATTATAGCGGATAGATGAAATTAATGGGTTAATTTCATAAACACTTGCGGCAGCTGCTCCGGCAATTTTTCCACTTGATCAATGACGGTATATTGATTGCCGAAGATGGTTTCGACATATTCATCAGCGTTCGGATCAAGCGTAATACAGTAAGAGTAGATACCTTCTGATTTGAGTTCTTCCACCGCCTTATGGGTGTCGTGGATAAGTGTTTGCGGGTCTTTACTGTCAATATCTGCCGGTTCACCGTCAGTTAATATCAGCATCAACTTTTTCTCAGCCTGTTGAGCACTTAGGTAATGCGCAGCATGACGCATGGCGGCGCCCATACGAGTTGAGTAAGACGCTTCCATCGCGGCAATACGTGCTTTGACATCGCTGGTGTATCCTTCCGAATAGCCTTTGATGTGCTGGTAACGCACTTCATGGCGTGTATCTGAGCAGAACCCGGCAATTGCAAACTTGTCACCCAGTTGTTCGACTGTCCAAGAAGTGATAGCTAAAGCTTCCTCGGAAAGCTCCAATAAGGTTTGTCCGGTTTCCTGGTTACGTTCATTCAGTGATTGAGACGTATCTACCAACAACATCACGGCAATATTACGGCTGTCGGTTGTGTGGCTGTAGTTGATGCGCGGATCAGGTGCTTGTCCACTCTTGAAATCAATAACTGAACGCAACGCAATATCCAGATCCAGCTCTTCACCTTCTTCTTGGAAGCGAATACGTTTTTTGTTTTGCGGTTTCAGCATTTCAATCATCTTTTTCAAACGATTGGCCAAGTCACTGTGTTTTTCCATTAAGCGGTCAATTTTGCCTGCGTCTCCGGATGGGTGAAGACGCTCGTAGACGGTTGTCCAATCAGGACGATAGCCTTCGGAAATATAGTCCCACTCATCGTAATGACGTGGTGGCAAGCCACCTTCATTGTCGACAACTTTTTCTTCGTTCTCATATTCATTAGGAAGAATTTCATCCGGCTCATCGTACTCTTCATAGAAAAACCAGATATAACGATTATCGTCACGATAAGAGATTTCAGTATCGTCAAAGAACACACTTGGCATACTATCTGACGATTGCTTGCGGGATTTAACATAGAAATCTATGCCAATCTCAGCCATGTCGGCAGTGGTCGAGTTCTCACCTTTTTCAGCCATGAGTCTGTGAAAACGTTGACGGAACTCTTCTAGTAATGGATTTTCCGGGTCAAAGTTTTCATCCAAAAGCGCGCGAGACATACGAGTTGCACGGTAGCGTAGACAAGACTGTTTAGTGTCATCACAAGCACCTTTTTCCGGATAAGGGTGAAGTGCTAAGAACAGTTTTTTCAGACCAGGGTATTCTTGTATTGCCAGATACTCAACACGACTGTCTTCGAATATTGAGATAAACAACTGCATGTGCGGGGCATAGTTATCCGCCATTAATTTTGTTGACCATTTGTGGTGTGCCATCATGTGTGCGAGGGTTGCGCGATAGCGGTCAATACCGGAAATGCCGTTCTCTTCGTCATACACATCTGGGATGGCAATCAAAGTGTCATCAAGGTAAGGCACAGGTTTTCGCAATTGGTCGAATGCTGTGGCGAATGTTTGGAAAGGCAAATCGCAATCCCACATACATTCTTTCAGCATATCCATGTGGCGTTCAACATCCTTAAAGGTGGTGCCTTTACGCTCACGGGTAATAATGCTTTTGGCGTCATGTGATTCTAGTTTGAAATAGGCTATCTGTTCTTCAGGTGCATTCAGGTAATTTCGCGCACCATAATCGATAAAGTTGCGAATACCGTTCAGGCATAATTTAGAAATCAGCTGTGGCATGGACTCAAGCAATGCGACCATTCCAGGACTTTCATATAGAGAGTGATGTCCGTGGATAACTGTTTGGGTCTTGTCGACATATTCGTCGATGATATCCAGATAATGTTGAAGGTCTTCAACCGTATCAATACGGCGGCAAACAGTGCTTAAGGAATTCAAAAAAGGAATCAGAGCTTTTTTGTTCGGACTACGTGCTAGCAGGTAGCCGTAGTCCGCAATCATTTTGTTGGTGCCCTGACCGAAGTGGGATGCGATATCCGGCATGACTTCCATAAACACCAAAACAGGCTCGACACCCTGACCGATTTTGCACAGGAAATTTGCGCCGTCTAAATAAGCTTGAACACCCTGTGGTGAAAGCTTAGCAGCAGCATTTTCGATCAGGTCGGGAAATAGCTCGACCGCCTTTGGAAATTTACAGGTAAACTTTTCTTGATATTCAGCAAATAATTCTTCATTCATACTTAAACGCTCTCGTTTAGTTGAAAAATATTCTCTCTGTTTTTATTTAGAAAGAATTATCATCAAATTGAGGCAAATCAATTTTGGAAGCTGTGCCAAGCTGGCTGAGGGAGTGAACTAATTGCACTCGACCGAAGCCAATGCGCACAGCGCCAAAAGAACTTGTTCTCAAATGGTGATTAGCCGAAAATCATCTCAATAGTGTTGTCTAGTGTTTGACGAATATCTGCATCATCAGTGATTGGGCGAACCAAAGCCATTTTACAAGCCTCAACAGGCGTAATACCTTGGTTGATCAGCATAGCTGCATAGACCATCAAACGAGTTGAAATCCCTTCATCCAAACCATGACCTTTAAGGTTACGAGCAGCTTCACCGATTTGCACCAATTTTTTAGCGACATCTGCATCGACTTGACCTTCTTTTTGCAAGATATGGGCTTCAACATCAGGCGCTGCATAGTCAAAGTCCAAAGCGCAGAAACGTTGTTTAGTCGATTGCTTTAGATCTTTCATTAAAGATTGGTAGCCAGGGTTGTAGGAAATAACCAATTGGAAGTCAGGGTGTGCTTTGATTAGCTCGCCTTTTTTGTCCAAAGAAAGCTCACGGCGGTGGTCAGTCAACGCATGGATAACAACCATCGTATCTTGACGCGCTTCAACGATTTCATCCAAGTAGCAGATTGCGCCATAGCGAGCAGCAAGGGTTAGAGGGCCATCAACCCAGCGCGTACCGTTGGCATCCAACAAGTAACGACCTACCAAGTCAGAAGCGGTAATGTCTTCGTTACAGGATACTGTGATGATTGGCTTGCCAAGTTTCCATGCCATATGTTCGACAAAACGAGATTTACCACAACCAGTCGGGCCTTTAACCATGACAGGTAGTCTTTGCGCATAAGCGGCTTCATATAGCTCGACTTCGTTGGATTGAGCATCGTAAAAAGGTTCGTTATCAATTTTGTATTGTGAAATGTCCATATTTGTTCCCCGTAACATTTATGGTTGATAAATTCGAACGGCTAGCTATGTTCTTCAAGCCGTACTTGATCGTGGTTTATAAAGTTATTTAGGCTTGTTATCTTCAGAAGATGACAGACCCAAATAACCTTTAAAATCAGTAGGTTTTTGTTTGGAAGGTTAAAAAAACCCCTGCCGAAGCAGAGGTTTTTTGAGTGTTAAATAATTCTTCCCTGCGGAATGGATTATTTATGTACACCCAATTTTTCTCTCCAGCCTGGGAAGATTTTGTCTGCATCACCAGGGAAAGATTCGAATGCGCGAGCGAATTCTGGGTGCTCTTTCGCGTATTCGATTGGGTCTGCACCAGTTTTCCAGCAGTCATAAGCTTGGCCTAGTGAGATACCACCAGCTGCAGGAGAATCGATGTGACCGAATGAACCACCACCACAAGTGTTGATAACGTTACCGTGACCTAGGTTTTCGAAGAAACCTGGAAGACGTAGAGCGTTCATACCACCAGAGATGATTGGAGTAGTAGGTTTCATGCCGTACCACTTCTGATAGAAGTAAGGTCCTTGACACTCATCACGCTCAAGCATGTAAGCTAGTACGCGCTCATCATTGTGACCTTCCATTTTACCGTAACCCATAGTACCAGTGTGGATACCAGAAGCACCCATCAAACGAGCAAGCTTCATGTAGCATAGTGGATCCATACCCATTGGTGACTTATAAGAAGTTACCGCACCATGACCTGCACGGTGGAAGTGAAGGTAAGTATCAGGGAAAGCACGACGTGAAGTTGTTACACCAGCAGGACCAGTTACGAAACCGTCAACTAGGAATGCAACGTGCTTTTCGTTACCGTACTTAGCGAATTCACCAAGAACGTACTCACCACGCTTGATCATTTCTTCGTGGAAGTCAGCAGTTACGTTGGCAGAGAAAAGTTTTGCTTGACCAGTCGCTTGTTGAGCACGATCCATAGCTTCTGCAACTTTAGGAATAACAACTTCCATTGGGCAGAAGTTTTGGTTAGCTTGTGGTTCATCGTTCTTGATGAAGTCACCACCCAACCAGAAGTCATAACATGCTTTCGCGAATGGCTCTGGACGTAGACCTAGTTTTGGCTTGATGATTGTACCAGCGATGTAACCACCGTCAACTTCTGGACGACCTAGAACTTTCCATAGGTCAGAGATGTCAGTTGCTGGGCCGTCGAAACGTTTAACCATTTTCTCAGGAACCAAGAAGTCCAACATACGTAGACCTTCGTGGTCACCCATACCTTGGTTGTTACCAAGAATCAAAGACCACATGTGAGAAACATTGTAGTGACCGTCGATTAGGTTAGGGTCAAATAGGTCAACAGGGTAAGCGATCTTCATCAGACCACCTTTGTCACCAAACGCAGCTTCGTCGATTTCATAAACCAATGCATCAACACCACGAGTGAAGTCATCAGTTGTAGAAACTTCTACGTTAGTACCAGTTGAAGACTCAGCAGCAACGTGAGCAGCAACTTCAAGGAAACCATAACCAGCAGCAGGTTTTAGACGGTATGCAACTAGAAGGTGGTTACCATCAGCAACCAATTTCTCTTCAGTTAGAGTTAAGTCAGCGTAACGATTAGACTGATCCATTTTTCTTACCTCTCATGTTTGGGCGGTGATCACAAAGGTCAACAGGCCCGTTTTTTTTATTGATTCGGTGTTACCTATTTGATTCCAAAGGAGAATTAGGTAAATTTCGAATCAATCCCGAAATTTGAAGTGCCATTATAAGGAACAGAAAGGATAAGTTAAAATCAATAATTTTGATTATTAGTATAGACGTAGACTTATATTAAGAAAACAGGCCAAAAGCCTTGTCGCTCATTTTTTGACCTTCAACTTTGAGAAGTTCGATCATCTTTTCAGCGGCAATAGATAGATCTTTACCTTTCGGGTAAGTTAGGTACCAGTGACGGTTGATGGGGAAACCTTTGACATTGAGAATTGAGATTTCGCCGGTTTCGATTTCTTTCATGAGTGTTGGAATGGAAGCAACAGTAATACCTAGGTTTTGCAATAGCCCTAAACGAATCGCTTCATTTCCGCCTAACACCATTTTCACTTTAGGTTGAAAGTCGAATTGTTTAAAGACGTTGTCGATTTGCGCGCGGATACCTGATCCCGTTTCTCTCATAAGCAGCGCTTCATCGGTCAAATCTTGAATACGTAATTTCTTGCCAACCAAGGGATGACTGCTATTGGCGACAAAAGCAAGAGGGTTTAGTGCAATTCGCGATGAGTTCACGTTCAGGTCTTCAGGCGGTTGACCCAAAAGGTAGAAGTCGTCTTTGTTCTCATTGAGTCTTTCCAACAGGTTTTCTTTGTTGCCAACACGCATTAATACGGTGACATCAGGGTAGGCTTGTGAGAATTTATGAATGACTTCCGGTACGAAGTATTGAGCCGTTGATATAACAGACATTTTAACGCTACCGCCGGAGAAACCTTTGAGATGGTTTATCTTTTGTTCAACAGTCGATAGTTGCGACAAAATCACGCGACAAGCATCGTAAAGAATTTTGCCAGCTTCAGTAAGATAGACTTTACGACCTATTTGTTCGAATAGGGGAACTTCGAGGATATCAGACAGCTTCTTCACCTGCATGGACACCGTCGGTTGTGTCAGGTGGAGTTGCTCAGCAGCTTTTGAAAAGCTTTGATTGTTGGCGATACACTCAAAAACCTGAAGTTGTCTTAGGGTGGCGTTTCGTGCAAGCTGAGCAATTTTTTCAGGCATAGTGAATGAGCTTATTCTTCGACATCGTCTAGTTTTTTGATTTTTTTGTAAGCTTTTTTGACGGCTTGTTTTACGCGTTCTTCGACTTCATGATGCTCTTGCCCGGACATGTAAAAAGACATATCAATATCGTAGCGAATATATTTGGGCGGAATGCGGTTGAGAGCGATGCAAGCCATATCGGCCAATTGGTTTTCAGTCAGGCCGGATTTTAGATAATTATCGTTGATTTCGTCGAATACTTTTTTTTCATAAAAGTTGTGAACACTTTCCAAATCAGACATCGAAACCTCCAGTGGCATAGATTACATGCATTGTTTTTCAAAACATCATAATGAATTTTTGCAAGCTAAGGAAGGGATTTATCCAATATAAGTGAAAAGCGTCTTGGTCTAATTGTAAATTGAGGCGATAGCTTGCTTCTTGCCTGGTAAGTGATGATAATCAATGCCAACAAGTGGCGAATGCGATGCCACTGATTTCAACACTGTTTTGAACGAGACGTACATCATGCAATTTCTATATAGTTTGGCCAGTTTCGCGCATTTGCTTGCAGCCATTTTGTGGGTTGGCGGTATTTTTTTAGTTTATAAGGTGTTTCGTCCGGTGGCGATGCAGTTGGAGCCGTCTCAACGATTGACGATGTTCTTGGGGATTTTCAATAAATTCTTCCCTTGGGTTTGGGGATTTATCTTTGTATTGATTGTCTCTGGCTATGCAGATTGGATTTTAAGATTGGGCGGCTTTAATAGCACGCAGCTTTATGTCGTCGCAATGGAAGTGATTGGCTGGATAATGATTATTCTGTTTGCCTGGTTGTATTTCGTATTTTTCAAACGTTTTAAAAAATACGTCGAGGAAGAGAATTTTGCCGAGGCAGGTAAGGTGCTTAATACCAAAATGCGTCCAATTATCGTGACAAATCTTTGGTTAGGAATCTTGGAAGCCTTTATAGGTGTTTCGGGTGCTTACCTTTGAGGGGTGTGTTTTAACAAAAAGAAAAGGCAACCAGTTGGTTGCCTTTTTTGTTTCTAGCGTTGAATCGCTTAAGTCAATCCTTGAGTTAGGTCTGACTAGCTGATGGATTCTCTGCTAATGGCTCTGTGACCGATATCTGTACGGTAGTAAACATCATCCCACTGGATTTGGTTTAAACCGATATAGGCACGTTTTTGAGCTTCAGTCACGTTTTCACCGAGGGCGGTGACACATAAGACACGACCACCCGCGGTGACCACATCACCATTTTCATTAGTGGTTGTACCCGCGTGGAAGACTTTGATGTCTGCTGCATTTTTAATCACGTCAGAATTCAAACCTTTGATGACATCTCCTTTGCGGTAATCATCAGGGTAACCGCCTGCCGCCATGACAACGCCAAGTGCTGCACGGAAATCCCATTTTGCGGTTACTTCGTTCAAGCGCTTGTCTAACGCAGCAAGACAAAGTTCATTCAGGTCAGACTGAAGACGCATCATAATCGGCTGCGTTTCAGGGTCTCCGAAACGGCAGTTGAATTCCAATACTTTTGGTGCTCCATCAGGAGAGATCATGACGCCCGCATACAAAAAGCCTGTGTAAGGCAAGCCGTCTTTTGCCATGCCTTCAATAGTCGGCTCAATGACTTCTTTCATGATGCGATCGTGCACGTCACGAGTCACGACTGGTGCAGGCGTGTAAGCCCCCATTCCGCCAGTATTTGGGCCTGTATCACCATTGTTACGTGCTTTGTGGTCTTGAGAGGTTGCCATTGGCAGGATGTTTTTTCCATCTGCCATGACGATAAAGCTGGCTTCTTCACCAAATAGGAACTCTTCAATAACGACACGAGCGCCCGCGTCACCAAACTTGTTCCCCGCCAGCATGTCCTCGACAGCGGCAATGGCTTCTTCATTGGTTTGCGCAAGGATAACGCCTTTACCCGCAGCCAAACCGTCTGCCTTGATGACGATTGGTGCCCCCATTTTCTCAATATATTCGATAGCAGGTGGGATTTCAGTGAAAACTTGGTAGTCCGCAGTTGGAATATTGTGCTTTGCCAAGAAATCTTTGGAGAAAGCTTTTGAGCCTTCTAATTGTGCCGCACCTTTTGATGGGCCGAAACATTTCAAGCCAGCCGCTTCAAAAGCATCAACCACACCCAATACCAATGGCACTTCAGGGCCGACGATCGTCAAAGCGATGTCGTTATTTTGAGCAAAATCTACCAGGTTGGGGATGTCTTCAACAGCAATATTGACGTTTTCCAACTTAGGTTCAAGTGCGGTTCCAGCATTGCCTGGTGCAACAAAGACTTTAGCCACTTTGTTTGATTGCGCCGATTTCCATGCCAGGGCGTGTTCACGACCACCACTTCCGATAACTAATACATTCATTATTTTTGACTCTCTCTTCCGAGTTAGAAATTTGTTTATTTTCTATTTTAAAATGAGCGTTTTGCTTGAGTTCGCGGCGGGCAGTAAAACCGGAGCGGAGTGTACTTTTGAGTACATGAGCACCGGAAGTTTACTGTCCAACAAAGAAATCAAGTAAACAAGCCATTTTAATGTTTGAAGTGGCGCATGCCGGTAAACACCATTGCAATGCCATGTTCGTTAGCGGCATCGATTACTTCCTGATCGCGCATAGATCCGCCTGGGTGGATGACCGCGGTAATCCCTGCCGCCGCTGCCGCATCAATACCGTCACGGAAAGGGAAGAAAGCATCAGAAGCCATGACTGAACCAGGGACTTCCAAACCTTCGTCCGCTGCTTTGATACCAGCGATTTTAGCAGAGTAAACGCGGCTCATTTGTCCTGCGCCTACACCAATAGTCATGCCGTCTTTCACATAGACGATGGCATTCGACTTAACGTATTTAGCTACTTTCCAAGCGAATAGTAAGTCTGCCATTTCTTGTTGAGTTGGCGCACGCTCAGTCACGACTTTCAAGTCTGCTTCAGTCACGCTACCTAAATCGCGGTCTTGAACCAATAAACCACCTGTGACACGTTTGTAATCGTAAGCTGCCTGTTGAGCCCCCAATTCGCCACATGCTAATAGACGGACGTTTTGCTTGCTGGCAACGGCCGCTTCGGCTTCCTTGGAAACGCTTGGTGCAATGATGACTTCAACGAATTGACGGTCAACAATCGCTTTAGCGGTTTCAGCATCCAGCTCACGGTTGAAAGCGATGATGCCGCCAAATGCAGAAGTTGGGTCGGTTTTATAAGCGCGATCGTAAGCTTCAAATAGGCTGTTACCAACTGCAACACCACAAGGGTTTGCATGCTTGACGATAACGCAAGCCGTGTTGTCAAAGGTTTTTACCAATTCCAGTGCCGCATCGGTATCAGCGATATTGTTGAAGGAAAGTTCTTTTCCTTGGATTTGGGTTGCAGTAGAAATAGAGGCTTCAGTCGGGTTGCGCTCGGTATAGAAAGCTGCTGCTTGGTGAGGGTTTTCGCCATAACGCATGCTTTGCTTCTTAACAAATTGCGTTGAGTAGGTGCGAGGGAATTTGTCTTCAGCATTGTCGGTAAACATGGTGCCGAAATAGTTTGCGATGGCACCGTCATAACGAGCCGTTTGTTCAAACGTTTTGATCGCCAAATCAAAACGAGTCGCATGGCTAAGTTGACCATTGTTTGCAGACAGTTCTTCAAGGATGCGCGAGTAGTCAGCTGGGTCTGTTACAACAGCAACGTCTTTATGGTTTTTAGCAGCAGAGCGCAACATGGTTGGACCACCGATGTCGATGTTTTCAACAGCGTCTTCCAAAGAGCAATCCGCTTTAGCAACAGTTGCTTCAAAAGGATAGAGGTTTACAACCACCATATCGATTGGGTCAATGCCGTGCTCGTTCATGATGGCATCGTCCGTACCACGACGGCCTAGCAATCCACCGTGAATTTTAGGGTGTAATGTCTTAACACGACCATCCATCATTTCTGGAAAGCCGGTATATTCGGAAACCTCCGTAACAGGTAAGCCTGCTTCCGACAGAACTTTATAAGTTCCTCCTGTAGACAGGATGGCAACCCCCATAGAACTGAGTGATTGGGCAAATTCCAAAATGCCGGTTTTGTCGGACACACTGATAAGCGCGCGGCGAACAGGTTTCATAGTTTTTCTCCGAAGTTAAGTAACATTAAAAATTTAAGCTTTTGAAATCTGGTAGGTTTGAATCTTTTTTCTCAAGGTGTTTCGGTTGATGCCGAGGATATCTGCCGCCTTGCTCTGATTGTATTCAGTGTGATTCAAAATATATTCGATCATCGGTTTTTCAACTTGCCCGATGACGAGCTGGTAAACATCTGAAGGCACTTCTTCTTGCAGAGTTTTGAAATAAGCATCTAGTGTCGTGGTGACGTGATCGCTTAAAGAGCTATGCTGTTTTTCATTAAATGAAGTCATGGTTTAAAAAACTCTTCTACTAACCCAAGCTGTGCTTGAGCGCTACTTAGTTGGTTAAATTGTTTTCTAAGTTCGGTGCCGTTAGTAAGATGTTGGCTGTACCAGCCTATATGTTTTCTAGCTATGCGGTGCCCTTGTATTTCTCCATATAGCTGATAAAGACCGTTCAAATGTTGCATGACGACTGTTTCTATTTCAGACAGAGCAGGCTTTTCCAATAGCGTTTGCGTGTCAAGATAGTGGGAAATCTGCTTAAATAACCAAGGGTTACCTTGGGCAGCGCGTCCTATCATGATGCCATCGCAAAGCGTATATTTTAATACAAAATCAGCATCCTCGGGGGTGCAAATATCACCATTCGCAATGACCGGAATCGAGACAGAGGACTTCACTTCTCGAATGGTGTCATATTCAGCTTTGCCATTGAATTTATCTGCGCGAGTGCGACCGTGAATGGTGATGGCAGAAAGTCCGCAAGCTTCCGCCAGTTTGGCGATTTCCAACGCGTTTTTATTTTCCGGTGATGTGCCGGTGCGGATTTTAACTGTCACCGGCAAGTCGACCGATTTTCGTACGGTTTCAAAAATGGCTTGTACGCGTTCAGGGTAAGCCAATAATGCTGAACCGGCGGCAACATCACAAACCTTCTTCGCAGGGCAGCCCATGTTGAGGTCAATGACTTGAGCCCCTTTGTCTTGTTGCCATTTTGCCGCTTCTGACAATTCTTCCGGGTCAGTTCCCAGCAGTTGAACGATGCGGGGTGATTCTTCGCTTTCGTCAGCATGACGGCTGGATGATTTGGCAGACTTCCATAACTCCTTTTTGGACGCCACCATTTCCGAAACAGCATAATCCGCACCTAATGCACGAGCAATATCCCTAAACACTCTGTCGGTTACACCAGCCATGGGGGCAAGTGCTAGCATGGGTTTGCCAGTAGTTTGGAGGCGGATAGTCGAGATGAAGGAGTTGGTCATGGCTGTTGGTTTTGAGTTGGTTGCTTAGTGCTTTTGAAAAGCCAGTTGCGTCCATTCTTCCTGTTGGTGGTGTTCTTGCAAACGGAAGCCGATAGATTCGTAATGCGCAATTAAGTCATTGGCTTGCGTGGTTAAAATGCCTGACAACACTAATGTACCTTGTGGTTTCGTTAAACGATGAAACTCTGGGGACAGCTCCTTAAGCGGGCCGGCAAGGATATTGGCAACCAGAACATCTGCAGGCTCGGATTCAAAGTCTTTTACTAAAGCAAATGCAATATGGGCATTATTTCGTTCAGCGTTTTGTTCACTGGCAGTAATGGCTTGCGGGTCAATATCTGTGCCTTTCACTTCTACAGCGCCAAGCTTTGACGCAGCCAGAGCTAAAATGCCGGAACCACAGCCATAATCAATAACGGTTTTACCCATAGGTGGGTTTGCATCCAACCAAGTTAAACACATGGCTGTAGTGGGGTGGGTACCTGTGCCAAATGCCATTCCTGGATCCAGCATCAAGTTGGCGGCATCAGGTTGTGGCGCTTCACACCAGCTAGGGATAATCCATAGCTTGTCGCCAAATTGCATCGGTTGAAACTGATCCATCCAAGCACGAATCCAATCTTTATCTTCAAGGACTTCAACTTTGAAAGTTGCATCTTTGAGTTCTGGAACAATGGAAGTGACCAAGTTTAGGATAGGTTGAACTTCAACTTCGGCATCAAATAGTGCTTGTACGGTTGTTTGTTGCCAAATTGGGGTGGTTCCCAGTTCCGGTTCATAAATCGGACGATCTTCGGCATCGATAAACGTCACTGAAGCGGCATTGGCTTCCATAAATGCATCCGATAAAGGTTCAGCCAATTTTTCTTCGACGGTGAGGTTGATTTGTATCCAAGCCATTTATATTTCCTAAAAGGTCTTTTTAAGATTTCTAAAACGAAAAAACCACGGGTAAGTGCAATCAGCACCTTCCGTGGTTATTGAAATCAATCGCTAGAGGTTAAACTAGGTGTTCTAATCTATGCTCTAAGTAATGGATGTTTTGTCCACCTTCGCAGAAGCCAGCATCGTTCATGATTTCGCGTTGCATGTGGATATTGGTTTCAATCCCTTTGATAATCAGTTCTTGAAGGGCAACATCCATGCGGCTGATAGCCGTTTGGCGATCATTACCGTAGCAAATCAGTTTTCCAATCATGGAATCGTAATTTGGCGGAACCGGATAGCCTGTATAAATGTGGGAATCCCAACGAACGCCTAATCCACCAGCCAAGTGCAATCTGTCGATTGTGCCTGGGGAAGGAATGAAGTTTTTCGCAGGGTTTTCCGCGTTGATACGGCATTCAATCGCATGACCACGAATTTCAATGTCTTCTTGTCTAAGCGACAAAGGTTCACCCATAGCGATTTTGATTTGTTCTTTAACTAAGTCGACACCAGTTACTTGTTCTGTGACTGGGTGTTCTACCTGAAGACGAGTGTTCATTTCGATGAAATAAAACTCGCCATTTTCATATAGGAACTCAAACGTTCCCGCGCCACGGTAGCCGATTTCAATACAAGCGTTTACGCAAGCAGTACCGATTCTATTGCGTTGTTCATCGGTAATGCCTGGTGCCGGAGCTTCTTCGACCACTTTTTGATGGCGACGTTGCATGGAACAATCACGCTCGCCAAGATGGACAGCATTTCCTTGACCGTCAGCCAATACCTGAATTTCGATGTGGCGAGGGTTTTCTAGGAATTTCTCCATATAAACTTCTGGGTTGCCAAAGAAGCTACCCGCTTCTGATTTGGTCAACTGGATGGATTTAATCAGGTTGGCCTCAGTATGAACCACGCGCATACCGCGCCCACCGCCACCGCCGGATGCTTTGATGATGATTGGGTAGCCAATTTCTTTTGCCATGCGTTTGTTTTCGTCATCATTGTCGCCCAAAGGTCCGCCTGAACCCGGAACAGTAGGAACGCCAGCTGCAACCATTGCTTTAATGGCAGAAACTTTGTCACCCATGATGCGGATAGTTTCGGCTTTAGGGCCGATGAAGACAAAACCACTTTCCTCAACGCGCTCTGCAAAGTCTGCGTTTTCTGATAGGAAACCATAGCCTGGGTGGATGGCTTCTGCGTCGGTAATCTCTGCCGCTGCAATGATGGCAGGAACGTTCAAATAACTTTCTGAAGAAGGTGCAGGCCCGATACAGACAGACTCATCCGCAAGGAGGACGTGTTTTAAGTTAGCGTCAGCGGTGGAATGAACCGCAACGGTCTTAATGCCCATTTCTTTGCAGGCACGTAAGACGCGAAGGGCGATTTCACCACGGTTCGCGATTAGTATTTTTTCAATCATAGCTTCTCCGCGGAGTCTGATTATTCAATAACGAATAGAGTTTGACCAAACTCAACTGGTTCAGCGTTCTGAACCAATACTTGTTTGACTGTTCCAGACTTATCCGCTTCGATTGGGTTCATGATTTTCATCGCTTCGATAATACACAGCGTGTCGCCTTCAGAAACTTTGTCGCCGACCTTAACGAAAGCAGCGGCATCTGGTGAAGGTGCTGAGTAGAAAGTTCCGACCATTGGAGATGCTACTTTGTGACCAGAAACTTCTGGCGCAGCGGCAGGAGCAGAAGGCTCTTGCACTGGTGCAGCGGCAGCAGGAGCTGGGGCGTGCATCATTGCTTGAGGTACCATAGTCGGTGCTTGCATATAAACAGGCTCCTGACTACGTGTAATGCGAATGTTGTGTTCACCTTCTTTAATTTCGATTTCGGCAATATCGGATTGTTCTACGATTTCGATAAGCTTGCGAATTGATCGAATGTCCATCTTCGGAGTTCCTCTAATTAATATTTAAAATTAAGTTCATGTGATTCTGTTGTCATATCATTTCAGTTTTTCAACTGCGGCAGCCAGTGCCAATTGATAGCCGATTGGCCCTAAACCTGCGATAACACCTTCCGCTAGGTCTGAAAAGAAGGAGTGCTGGCGAAAATCTTCACGTTTGTGAATATTTGACAGGTGTATTTCAATAAATGGGATTTTGACAGTTGCCATTGCGTCACGAAGTGCGACGCTAGTGTGCGTGAAAGCAGCGGGGTTAATCAATATGAAATCAATTTTCTCATCCAATGCTTCTTGTACGCGCTCAACCAGTTCGTGTTCCGCATTGCTTTGGAAGTGATGCAGACGAACTTCATACTCATCCGCCAAGGTTTCAAGTTCTTCGATAATGCCGGATAGGGTTTGTCTACCGTAATGTTCAGGTTCACGCTTGCCAAGCATATTAAGGTTGGGACCGTTCAGTACCAAAATGTTTGCCATGAATACACCCTAGGATTTTGAAGAATAAGTTGTTTATAAATTTTTGAAATTATACCTAAATATCAATAAAAACGATACCGAAACTCGTTAAAAGTCTATTGAAAATGCGTGAAATGTTTTGAAAGTGGTGTTTGAGTACAAGAAGGGGGATTTTGTCGGTAAAAAGCATGATCCCAACCTGGCAGATTTTTGAAAATCTACCAGGTTGGGGGTGTTTTAGTTGAATGAGGTTTGAATGTTTTTTGAGAACTGTTCTGGTTTTTGAAAGCCAATAACACGGCTTTGTCTAGCTTCCTGACCATCTTTGAAGAATAGGATGGCCGGTGGTCCGATAATGCCGAATGCTTTCATTAGCGCTTTATCGTTCTCGTTGTTGGCGGTTACGTCTGCTTGAAGTAGTGTTACACCTTTAAGTTGTTGCATGATACCTGGATCGGAAAATGTGAATTTCTCCATTTCCTTGCAGCTAACGCACCAGTCTGCATAGAAGTCGAGCATGATAGGCTGCCCTTTGGCGACTTCTGCCTTCAGTTCGTCAAGTGTGGCGACTCTTTTAAAAGCCAGGTGTTGTTCTGCGGCGGCAGAAGAGCCATCTGCACCACCTTGATAAACTTTCAAAGGTTGCAATGCATCTTTACTGCCACCAGCTAAGCCGATAAATAGGATGACACCGTAAGTCATAAGGATAAATCCGATGGATTTCGCCAGCTTTGACCAGCCGGATTTTTCACCGATTGGTTCAAGCGCACCAAGGTAAATGGCAGAACCCATCAGAAGCGTTGCCCAAAGAACCATGGTGACGCTTTCTGGAAGAATACGGTCTGCCATCCAGATGGCAACCCCTAGCATCAATACACCAAATACGGCTTTGACATTTTCCATCCACATGCCTGCTTTCGGTAGTAGTTTCCCGGCCGACGTTCCAAGTAGCAGTAGCGGTACGCCCATACCGATGCTCATGGCAAATAGAGCCGTACCGCCTAGTAGAGCATCACCGGTTTGACCGATATAAATTAGTGCTCCGGCTAGTGGTGGTGCGACACAAGGCCCTACAATCAAGGCGGACAAGAAGCCCATGATCGCGACACCGGTTAACGTACCGCCTTGTTGTTTGTTGGATAGGTTTGTGATTTTGGATTGTAGGGCGCTAGGAAGTTGTAGTTCGTAGAAACCAAACATCGAGAATGACAGTAGAACAAAGATTAGGGCGAAACTGCCGATAATCCATGGGTTTTGGAACATGACTTGTAGGTTTTCACCAAACAGTCCAGCCAGTACGCCTGCAACTGTGTAGGTAACAGACATTGCCAATACGTACACCAGTGACATGATGAATGCTTTACGAGTGGTTAAGCTGTCGCCTTGACCGACGATGATGCTTGATAGAATTGGGATCATCGGGAACACACAAGGGGTTAGGGAAAGTAGTAGTCCAAACAGGAAGAAAGTACCAATAACAATCCATACCGAGCTGTGTTGTAGCGTTTGTGTGATTTGATCCGTTTCAGAGATTGGGGCAGCAGAATTACTGGTCGCCGAAGATGCAGTTGTCGCGCTTGCTGAGTTTGCAGAAAGAGTGACTTGTTTCTTCTCCGGCGGGTAGCATACGCCAGCCAAGTCAGAGCAACCTTGGTAGGTGATTTGAATCGTGCTGTTTGCCGTTAAGTTGGAAACAGGAAGTTTTGCTTCGAAATCCGTTTTGTAAACCAACGTATCGCCAAATACTGGATCATTGCTAGGTTCTGCTTTAGGTAGCTCTAGTGTGCCGAGTTGAGCAGGGCCGTTTAACACAGATGCTTTAATCTTGTTTTGGTAAAGGTGGTATCCGTTCGCTACTTTAAAGGTGAGAACTAAGTTTCCATTGCTATCTTGGTGGCTAGAGAAGGCAAATGCTTTATCCGCTGGGAGTAGAGCGCCATCATCATTGCTGTCTGACAACATATCGTTCAGACTACCCAAACTGTTAGAGCGACTTGCGGCAGGGATGTCAATTGTAATTTGACGTGTTTGCGGTGGGTAACAAACCCCCAGCTTGTCGGCGCAGCCTTGGTATTTTACAGTGATGGTTGCTTTTGAAAGCTTGGTCGCTTCGAAAGGTTGTTGGATATCCAGTTTGTTTAAGAAAACTTCTGTTTTACCAAATACAGCATCATCTTTGATGACGGCAGGGCTGAAAGTCGGTGTGCCCAGTTTTAAATCATTTGAGGAAATGGAGACGCGTTGTTTGTATAGGTGATAATCCTTGGCAATTGTCCAGTGAAGATCGATTTCGCCACTTTTAACTTCAGGTGTAGCCAGCTGAAATGCTTGGTTAACATCTAGAAGTTCATCATCGGCGCTTGCATTTGCCGAGAGTGTGAATAATCCAAAAGACAACAAAAGCAGTCTTAATATCGAACGAAAAGTGGAATTTATCATAGTGGCGCCTTGAAAATGTCTATTTTGTTATTATCTTAAAAATTAGGAAAGATGCTATCTAAGTCGATAGTCTTTCTAATGTTTCAAACGTATTCTTATTATTGTAGAGCTGAGCCCAATTCTATCCTAAATTTTGTCCAAACCCAAAGTTGCCATAAGGCGATTTGATTTGTTGAGTAAATGAACCCTAAAAAGAGACCGGTATGTTTAGATTTTTCTTCCTGATGTTTTTGTTGGTACCCTTGGTGGAGCTCTATGTTCTGATTAAGGTTGGAAGCGTGATTGGCGCTTTACCAACCATTTTGTTAACCATCTTTACCGCTATTGCCGGTGCTTGGCTGATGAAGAGTCAAGGAATTGCAACCATGCAAAGAGCGCAACAAAACTTGGCCGCTGGGCAGGTGCCAGAAACCGAGATGATGGAAGGTCTGTTCATTTTTCTTGGCGGTTTGTTTTTACTGATCCCTGGATTTATTACCGACACCATTGGACTGTTGCTGTTGATTCCGCCTGCCAGAAGATTTTTTGCCAAGCGATTTATTATGCAACGACAATCAAACTATGCACGTTATCACGGTCAAGATGGCAATGTTTATGAAGCAGAGTGGACGGTAGCAAAAGATGGGCATGTTAAGCAAGTGCATGTGACCTACGACACGAATCAGTCGGACGCGATTGAAGGCGAGGTGCTTGATTCTGATGACTCATCAAAGAAGCATGATAAATAGGGATAGGTAAATAGTGATTTGATGGCGGCAAGTGAGATGCCTTGCCGCCAGGCCTGTCAGTTTTGGTGTTAGATTAATAGTTTTCTAACATTTCTCCATAGCCTTCTCTGTATGAAGGATATTTAAAATCATAACCCGTCGCACGAATTTTAGCGTTTGATAAACGTTTGTTGCTTCTTTGTGCGCGACTGTTTTCCGTTGGTTCCAAGTGTTCAATGTCTTGAGGTACGGAAAGTTGGTCCGCCAACCACTCGTAAACGTCACAGGTGAGTGTCGGTTCGTCATCAACGCCGATATATAGATCTTCAACCTTGTCATAGTTCATTAAGTGAGACATCATGCCTACACAATCTTCAGAGTGAATACGGTTGCTATAAACGCCTTCCATACAGTGCGCTTTGCCTTTAAGTACCAAATCAATCAAATGAGTTCTTCCCGGACCGTAAATGCCGCCGAAGCGAATAATCGTTGCAGGAAATGGTGCGTTGAACGCCAACTCTTCACCTTCTAAAAGGCGTTGACTGGTAAAGTGCTTCGCTTCCGTTGCACTTTGCTCCGTGACCACTTCACCATCATTCTGTCCAAAAACAGAGGTGCTGGAAACAAAAAATAAGCGTTTGATGTTTTGCCCGTTTAAAGACTGAATAACGTTTTTTAGCCCTAAGACATAAGCTTGATAATAGGCAATGTCTTTATGGCTACTAGCCGAGACGATATAAAAAACGTAATCAATGTTTTCCGGTATTTCCGGTGGCTGAGAAAAAAGGTCTGCTGCAATTGGAGAAATGCTATCAGGAAGTGTTTCGACATTGCGTCGAATACCAAAAATTTTGTGCCCATCGGCCGTTAGGATATCTGCCAAACGACAGCCTAAATCTCCACATCCTGCTATTAAAACTCTTGCCACTTTTGAATCCCCGTGAGTGAAAACTGAATTTTTCCGCAGTATGCACTAATTTCAAAAAATAATAAATGACAAATTGTTTACAACAACCAAATTTATTTAAAAACCTGCCAGGTTGGGGTGAATAGATTTGCAGATATAAAAAAGCCGCTCGGAGAGCGGCTTTAATTTATGAAGGTTCTAATTAGATTAGAAGTTCATACGTAAAGAAACCGTGTACCCGATTTGCGAGTGAGTGGTTTTTTCATATGATGTTGTGCTACCACCCAACGCTCCTGATACTTGACCTGTTTGAATTGTTTTATTAACTTCCGGTGCGTAAACAATCGCGCCATCAATCGCCATGTTTTTGGTGACTTTAACACCACCACCAAAAGTAACGTGGCTTGTTACAATACCAGGGAAGAACACGTTGTTAAACATGTTGACGGCTTCATTTCTATAGCTAGTTTCAGAAAGTTTTTTAATTGGATCGTCGCCGTAGTTGAAACCAACGCCCGCCCAGTAGCCTTGACCTTGGTATTTACCACCTAGAGCAAACACATTTTGGTCTTTCCAGTTAAAGTCTTTATAACCTTTTGCCGAGCCCCAAGCGATTTGCTTGTAGTCTGCTGTGATAGTGTAGTTACCCATTCCGTAAGCAACACCAGCTTTGATTTCTGCTGGTTGCTCTAAATGATCTGTAAATCCAGTTAAGCTGAATCCTGATGCAGCAGTAGTGATTTGGTTTTTATATTTCATATCAATCGCAGACTGGTATGAAATACCGACAGTCAGGTTTTGCATAATGTCGAAGTAACCGCCAAGGTTATAACCCATACCTAAGTCAGATGACATGCCATTACCAACAGTAGCATTAGTAGAGTTTTTGTAGTTGATGTCCAATGCCCCGTACTGGATAACTGGAGCGAAACCAATACCAAACTTATCAGTGTTGTATGCTAGCGTTGGTGCAAATTTCATTAATTGAAGGTTGCTGTATGCTCTGAAAAGTTTTGGATCGTCTTGGTAGTCAACACCCATACCCGCGGAACCGAAAATACCTAGACCGAATGTTAGGTTGTTGCTTAGGCGGGTAGATAAGGACACTTCTGGAATAATATTAGTATCATTTCCGCTTTTAGATGAAGTTGCGCCTGAAATGTTAGCTTCAGCTTTTACATCAGGTTTAAATAGTGTGCCACCAATAGCGAATTCAGTTCCTTGGGATTTTCCTAGTAGACCTGGGTTGGTTAGGGCGTTTTCTGAGCCCATGAACATAGCGGCACCAGTACCACCCATTGCGCGTGAGTGGGCACCAAGTCCGATTAGGCTGTCACCGTTAGTTGCTAATGCAGGAGTTGAAACAACAGCTGTTGCAGCAATTGCTAATGCAATACGAGTCATCTTCATTTTTTCATTACTCTCTTGTAGTTGAATTTTTTTGTAGCTCTTATTCTCTTCCTTGAGAAACAGGTGTTCTTCCTTTGAACACTGGGCTACGTGCTTGTCGGAGACTACTATGCCTAAGAGTCTTGTGGGTTGATAATCAAAAAAATTTTATCTTGTATTAGCGGCATTAATTAAAAGTCTTGAGAAAGGATGGTTTTATTTGGTCGAAAGCGTAAAAAAATCGTAACTTATTGATTTTAAATGAAATAAGAGTTTATTAATATAAGTAATTGCTGTTATTTTTAAAAATTGCAGAGATGTTTAAAATAATTTTATGGTGAGAGAGCTTTTTTTTATCACTAGTTATTAATATGTTAATTTTCGAATATTAGAGGGTGTTTAACTCATGTTGTCTCTGGTTTAGTGGGGCGGTGTATATGCTTGAGATTGCATAGGGAGTAATATTGGTGGCTGATTTAGAGTAGATAAAGAGAATTGGTGCTTGAAGATAAAAATAAAAAAGCCCGAACAAGTCGGGCTTTTGAATAGCTACTTTTTGCACTTAGTATAGAGACTTCTTAGAAAGAACCTGTTTTACCTTTTTGTAGCATTTCCCAGATAGTGTTACGCACTTTCATGGTTGCTTCACGTAGCTCTGGAGGCATTTTTTTACCCATTTTGATCGCCATGTCCATATTCATTGAATAAAGATGTAGACCATCTTTTTCACCAACGATTGTCACACGGCATGGTAGGAAGCCACCCATAGCAGGTGAGAAGTCTAGCATTTTGCGAGCTGTTTCTGGGTTACAGAAAGACATAACGTAAACAGTGTCAGACTTGATGCCGCGAGCATTCAATTCTTTTGAAAGAGGAAGTTCACCAACGTTTTTAATATTATTATTGATTCCCACGTTGTTGATTGCATCGATAACATCCTGTAGCTCAACACCATCGTCAACTTTCACTTCCCACATGGTTGCAGAAGCGATGTCACCATCGTTCTTGACCCATTTATCCCAGATTTGCATGAAAGTTTCGCCAGCACCTGGTGCTAGGTTGTTAATTGCATTAATTGTGCCGCAACCTGAAAGGGTAGAAATCGCTGCTGCAACTAGGGCAACTTTGAAAAGGTTTACTAATTTCATTAAGGTATCTCCATTGAGTTGTCGAATTGATATGTATCAATTTTTCAGATAGCAAGGTTACTCTTGTCATCTATAAAAGAAAAATTAAATTTTTTGTGAAGGAATAACTATATTTTATAGTTAATAAACGAACTCTAATATTTGCGGATTACTAAATAATTATTTGCTTATATTAATTTAACCTTGAAGCCAAGGGCTTTCAAACGGTTGTTTTCCACTTCAGGGCGGTTGCTTTTAACCGTGAATTCCGTCCATTCATGATGGGTAGGATAGTGGCGTCTGTAATATTCAAATTTTTTATGAATCTCATCAATCTCATTTGAACGTATGGCGAGGTCATCAATGACTGGGTCGTAGCAATGATGTACGAGTTTAAATAGCATGGACTGAAAACTGTCGCCGTAACTTGCGGTTAAAGGTTCTGTTGGATGAGGGACTTGTGCTTTCCAATGGGACTGTATTGGCTGGTTCCAATGCTGACATAAGACTTCATAGACCATGCTGCTACCTTTGATTTTTGCTTCTAGCGCATGACCAGCTATATGAGGTGTGGCAATATCCGCTTTCTGATATAAGTTGGCATCTATGTTGGGTTCGTTCTCCCAGCAGTCAATGATATTGATGTCGGTTTCAGTTTTTGACCAGACGCTTTCGTCAATGATTCCGCCTCTAGCTGCGTTGATGACAACCGTAGAAGGATGAATTAAATGAAAATTGTTCTGGTTCAATAAATGGTGTGAAGGGTATTTTCCATCTTTTGTTAATGGGGTGTGGAAGCTAATGATGTCAGCAGATAAGGCTTTGTCTAAATCCACAAAATGAGGTAAATCTTCTTTTTCTTGTCGAGGAGGGTCGTTCAAAAAGACGGTCATACCCAGAGCGATGGCTTTTTGTTCCAAAAGCTTACCCACATTTCCAACGCCAATAATGCCTAGGGATTTTTCACTAAGCTCAAATCCGTGTTCTTCTGCAAAGTGTAATAAAGCACTGATAACATATTCGGAAACCGAGTTCGCATTGCAGCCCTGAGCGGAATAAAAATGTATGTTTTTCGAGGCTAAGTAGTCTTGATCAATGTGATCCAGACCTACGACGGTACTTCCCACAAATTCCACAGAGGAGTTTTTCAGAAGAGATTGGTTAACTTGAGTGCGTGAGCGGACAATGAGTGCATCGGCATCTTTTACGGTTTCTGAGGTGATTTCTCGGCCTGGAACCAATGTCACTTCCCCTAAATGGGAAAAAATGTTTTCAGCAAATGGAACGGCGTCATCAATAATCAATTTTTTCATGGTATGTTTTCTATTAGTGTCAAATCTCATTGTTATTATATAGAGTCAAGAAAAGTGACTAAATAAATCTTGTAAATGAACGCTCTTGGGTAAAGAAATATGTCAAAAACAATTATGGGTGATGCTGGGCAATTAGAAATCCGTCTGACGTTACCGGGGGCTAAAAAGTCTGAAGCCAATCAAAAACATGATCACTATGTAAAACATTGGGTGGTTCTGAGTCACCCGCATCCAAAGTTTGGCGGCACCATGGACAACAAGGTCATAACGACAATGGAAAGAACCTTTCAATCTCTGGGATATGGCACCCTCGCCTATAACTTTAGAGGGGTGGGCGCTTCCGATGGGGAATATGATGGCGGGGATGGTGAGCAACATGATTTGGCTGCCATTGTAAGTTGGCTAAGAGAAAATCATGAAGTAGAGCATTTAACACTAGCCGGCTTTTCTTTTGGAAGTTATGTTAGTTTAAAGCAATGCTCGCCACTAAAGGCGAATGCAATTTGTACCGTAGCGCCAGCAGTGGGGATGTACGATTTTTCAACTATTGATATCAATGTTCCTTGGGTCTTGGTGCAGGGTGGAGAAGATGAAGTGGTTTCGGCTCATGAGGTGATGGACTGGGCTATGAATCAGTTTCATGTCCCAAGTATTTATTATCGCCGCCAAGCGAGCCATTTTTTTCATCAGCAATTAGTTTGGTTAAAACAGGTGATATTACTAGAATATTAGAATTTTCTTATATATAATTTACTTTAATATAAGTATTTACTAATATATTAATAAGATTGATTTATAAAGTATGGTTCATATAGCCTAGCATCGGATTAGTTTTTGTCTGTTATGCTTTAGGACGTGCCTATTCTTTGTTTAAAAAGGTCTGCATACTTTAGAAATTGAGATAGGAACCAAGGAATGATTATGCCTTTTAAACCGAAAAAAATCGTGTTGTCGGTATCAGCGATTCTTGCCAGTACAATGTTGATGAGCTTTTCTGCTCAAGCTCAAGAATATAGCTTTGGTCAGTGCGTTGACTTGACCCTAACACAAAATCCAGAGGTTGGTGCCAGCCGTTACCGTTTGCAACAAGCGGAATCTGCCTTGAAAGAGTCTGATGCTCACCGCTTACCTCAAGTCACATTATCTGCAACGGCGATGAATTCAGATGATGCATTGAATGTTTTTGGAATGAAGCTTAGTCAAAGAGAAGCTAAGCTATCGGATTTTGGTTTTAATAACAGTATGCAGTTTGTTTCTGACGACTTGAATAAGCCGGGTGCTCATTCCGATTTTAATACACGTTTAGAGGTCATGATTCCCGTTTGGAACGGCGGTCGTGTATCCAGTTATCAAGAGCAAGCGAAAGCAATGATTCAAGCCGCGCAGCATGGTGATGCAGCGGTTAAGCAAATGCTGACGTATAACGTTTATCAAGCTTATGAAGGTGTGCACACAGCGAGAGCATTTGTTCAAGTGGCAGAGCAGGCTGTAAAAGCTGCACAGTCTTATGTTGAGACGACCAAGAATATGGTTGAGCAAGGTATCGTGGTTAAGAGTGAGTTGCTGAGTGCTAACGTGCATCTATCTCAAGCGATGACAGCATTGGAAAAAGCACAGACTCAAGAGCAGATCGCAAAAGACAATTTAAGAATGCTGATGAATGTCGATGACCATTCTTCGTTGACAGTTGGCCCGCGTGTTGATTTGACCGTTCCATCAAATGATATTCAAAAATTATTGGATATGGCCAATAACGCCAACCCGCAATTGGAAGCATCACGTGAAGTGGTGCGTTCATCGGTTGCCGCGATAGATGCTAGTAAGGCTGATAACTACCCAAGCTTCAATATCATAGCGCGTGGTGATACGCATGATAAAAACCTTGGGTTCGGTGCTCAATCCTATACTGTAGCGGGCGTTGTCTCTTGGAAGCTGACAGACTTTGGTTTGACATCCAGCAAAATCGACCAAGCAAACGCGCTGGCGAATGAAAAGCAGGCAGCGCTGCAATCCAAAGAAAATCAAACCAAATTAATGGTGCTAAAAGCTTGGCGATCACTTCAGGTCGCCGAGAAACAACGTGATTCAAATAAACTGGCGGTTGGACAAGCGGAAGAAGCTCAGCGTCTTATTATGAAGCGTTATAAAAACGGTGTGGCGACTATGACGGAAGTACTTGCCAGTCAGGCGCAACTTGACCAATCTAGAGCGGATTTGGTTCGTTCGACATTTGAAATCAATATTCAAAAAGCACAGCTCCGCTTGGCGACGGGCACGATGGATATGCGTGATTTACAAACAAAAAGCATGGTGAACTGAGTTCGCTGTTAACAGAATTTACCGTATTAAAAGCTTCGATTTAGGGATGGAAACACATGAAAGTATTAGCTAAAGCGATTGTATTAGGGGTGATGTCGGTTTCGATGGTTGCCTGTCAATCAGAAAATTCGGCTGAAAAAACGCCACCAGTTCAAAACGTGAAAGTGGATGTCGAGACGGTCTCATTAGGCGCTATCCCACTAAAAGTAGTTGTGCCGGGTGCGATTGTTCCAGATCAGAAGGCCATGATTTCTTCACGTCTGATGGGCTATATCAAAGATTTGAATGTGAAAGTTGGTCAATCCGTTAAACAAGGGCAGGAGCTTTTTTCCATTGATTCTTCTGATGTAAAAAGCGGCATTTTGAAAGCCAAGTCAGGTTATCAGCAAGCAGAAGCCGCTTTGTTGGATGCAAAGCTGGACTATGACCGTTTTAAGAAGCTTTATGAAGAAGAGTCTGCTTCCAAGCAACAATTCGATAAGATTAGCTTGCAATACAAAGTTGCACAGGAAAATTTGGTTGCGGCGAAAACCAACCTTGATCAAGCTAAGTCACAACTTCAATACTCTAATGTTAAAGCGCCTTTTAACGGGGTAGTGGTTCAGAAAATGGCGGTTGCTGGCGACCTTGCTGCGCCAGGCAACCCAGTATTGGCTCTAGAAAATAGAGATTCTTTGAGTGTACAAACTCAGGTCTCTCAAGACCTGTACTCGGTATTGCGCATTGGCGATACTGCTGAAGTACTTATTGATGGTCAAGATAAGCCGATGATTGGCACGATTTACACACTAGTCAGCGCGGCTGACCCTAAGACTCGTACCCATACGGTCAAGCTGAGCTTGCCTACCTCTTCAATTGACGTTAACAGTGGAACCTTTACACATGTTGGGTTTAAGCGTGGAGACCGACAAACGATTATGGTACCCAAGTCCGCTGTGGTTGTGAGATCTGGCATTCAAGGCGTTTTTGTAGATGAGAACAATCAAGCGAATTTCAGAATGGTTCGTTTGGGTGAATCTATTGGTGACAACATTGAAGTGAAAGCCGGTCTCAATCTGGGGGATGTGATTGTGGTGAAAAACAACCAAAGTTTGTTGAATGGCGATCATTTGGTCGTGGAGAACAAGCCTGCCGATGTTAAAGCCGCTGATAAATAACAGAGAGCCGAGTCATGTCAGAACAACAAAAAATTGAACAGACCCATAGCGAGGCGCCGTTAAATATGGCAGGGAAACTTGCCAAGATATTTATTCACTCAAAAATCACCATGATGATTATGATTGCCATCATGTTGGCGGGGGTGTTGGCGTATTTAATTACCCCGAGAGAATATAACCCTCAAATTGTGGTACCTGCTGCAAATATCATTGTGCCAAAAGGTGGGGCGACGCCGGAAGAAGTGCAAAATATGGTGGTTAAACCCTTGGAAACCATATTGGGTGCTTTGCCGGGGGTTGATCATACTTTCGGTTATGCCAGTGAAGATTATGGTGTGGTCACGGTACAGTTCAAGGTGGGAGAGAATCAGGTCTCAAGCTTGGTTAAACTCTATAACCAGGTTATGCAAAACATGGATAAGATGCCGCCGGATACCCAGCAGCCGATTATCAAACCAATTAATGTCGATGATGTGCCAATTATGACATTGGCAATTACGTCGAATGATTTGTCCGGCTATGACTTACGTGATGTGTCTTTGAAGTTGGTCGAAAACCTTCGCAATATTCCAGGCGTATCTTTCACCAATGTTGTGGGTGGGAAAACACGCGCCATTAATGTGTTGTTAGACGCTCAAAAGATTTCATTAACGGGATTGTCTCTAGAGCAAATCAGTAAAATGCTGACGGGTAATAACGTTTCATTACCTGTCGGCAGTCTTGTCAACAACAATAAAACCTATCCTGTCAGAGTGAATGGCTACCTTGGCAATGCTCAGCAAGTGGGTAATATCATTATCGGTATTGTCAAAGGACAACCTATTTATTTGAAGGATATTGCCAAAATTACCGACGGTCCGATGGAAACCGATACGGATACTCGTATCGGTTATGGTATGGCATCGCCTAAGTATGCGAATGTCGAAAAACCAGCGGTAACCATTACGATTGCCAAAAAACCGGGAACCAATGCGGTAACCGTGGCGGACGCGGTGCAAGCCAAGCTTGCCGAACTTAAGAAAAGTGTATTGCCAGCCAATGTTCATGTAGATATCACTCGAGATGACGGTAAAAAAGCGAATGCTGCTGTTAACTTGTTGATGGAACATTTGGCGATTGCTGTAGGTTCCGTTGTGGTCATTTTGATTATTTTCTTAGGATGGCGCGAAGCTGGAATCGTTACCTTGACGGTGCCTTTGATTCTGTTTGTGGTGCTGTTTGTGGGTTATGTTTCCGGGCAGACCATTAACCGTATTACATTGTTCGCCTTGATCCTTTCGTTGGGGTTATTGGTGGATGCCGCCATCGTGGTCATAGAGAATATTCACCGGCATATTCATCATGGCTTTGACCCGAAGGAGTTTGATCAAGTATTGATTCGTGCCACCAATGAAATCGGGAATCCAACTAACGTTGCAACCTTTGCGGTAATCTTGGCCTTTATTCCAATGTTGTTCGTAACCGGGATGATGGGGCCGTTCATGGCGCCAATTCCGTTTAACGTGCCTGTGGCGATGATTGCTTCTTTGGTCATTGCCTATATTTTAGTGCCTTATGCTTCTTACCGTTTCTTAGGAAAGAGCGCTATCGCCGAGATGCAAGCTCGTGAAAGTACGGAATCGCATCATGTGCATCAAGAAGACTGGATGCAAAAGCTTTATGGTAAGACGATTGTTCCTTTACTGGATAGTCGTACTAAGCGCAATGTGTTCTTAGCAGCGGTATTGGTGTCGTTAATTGCGGCGATGATTCAGCCTGCGTTACAGTTCATCCGTTCAGATGGGATGAACCATCCACTTCATGCTGGTGGCGTTGAGGTGAAGATGTTGCCTTATGACAATACCAGTACTTTTCTTGTGCAAGTGGATGTGCCAGAGGGCACGGCACTTGAGGCTACGGATATCGTGGTGCGTCGTGTCGGCGAAGTTTTGAGGCATACGCCTTTTGTGACTGACTATAGCGTGTATCTTGGTGAACATGCGCCAATTGATTTTGCGGCACTGGTTCGTGGTGACTTGATTAAGAAGGGCGCTAATTTTGCGCAGATTCGTGTGAATCTGGTCAATAAGCATGACCGTGACCAATCGTCACATGAGATTGTCCAATCTTTCAACAAAGCATTGAAGTCAGTTCGAGTCAGCTTCCCTTCAGCGAATATCAAGATTTATGAAACGCCTCCGGGGCCGCCGGTGACGACACAAATTTTGGCTGAACTTTATGGGCCTGATTACGATAAGTTGCGTGAAGCGGCGAAAGAAATCAATGCCAAAATGCATCATGTTTACGGGATGATCAATATTGATGACACGGTAACGGCGACCACGCAAAGCTATGAAATCAACATTGATCGTACGCAAGCAAATTTGTTGGGGGTGGTGCCAGCGAAGGTTTCTAAGATGCTGCGTGATTATATCAACGGGTTCGAGTTGGGTTATATGCACTTGGATAATGTGCGTGAGCCAGTGAATATCATTGTGCGATTGCCACGTTCAGAAAGAACGGTGCCACAGCAGTTGTTGTCATTGATGGTGACTTCTCGCTCTGGGGAATCAGTGCCTATTTCCGCATTCGCGACGATTAAAAAAGTTGAGAAAGCCAAGCCGATTATGGGGCGTGATCAACATCAGATGGTGATGGTTGGTGGAGAGTTGTTACAATCCAGCCCGGTTTATGCAGTTTTGACGCTGGATAAAATGCTGGATGGTGTGAAGTTGCCTGGTTCTGGTGTGACTTTCCATACGGGTAACCTTGGCTTTATCAATGCCCAGCCAAAAGATGTGATGAGTTACACCCTATTGTGGGGTGGTGAGATGCGTTTGACGTTGGATGTATTCCGAGATATGGGAAGTGCATTTATCGTGGCATTGATCTTTATCTACTTGATTCTGGTAGGTTATTACCGCTCATTTATGATGCCTGTCATCGTTATGGGTGCGATTCCGTTAACGATGATTGGGGTTTTCCCAGGGCACTGGTTGACAGGTCAGGCGTTTACGGCAACCTCCATGATTGGGGTCATTGCCCTCGCTGGGATAGTGGTGCGAAACTCCTTGCTGTTGATCGATTTTATACTGGAATATCGCCGTGAAGGTTATAGTCTTCACGATGCAGTCATTCAAGCAGGTAAGGTGCGTTTCAGACCTATTCTGTTAACAGCGTTGGCGATTATGTTCGGGTCTATGATTATGATTACGGATCCGGTATTCGGTGGATTGGCAGTTTCGTTGATTTTTGGAACGCTTTCTTCCACAGTATTGACCTTGCTGGTGATTCCATTGTTGTATTTCATCTGGCAATGGCACAGCGGTGTGAAGTACACAGAAGGCGGTTTGCCTCGCCCAGAAAAATAAACATAAGCACTGTTGAAACAAAAAAAGCCCGTCACCAAATGGTCACGGGCTTTTTTATTGGCATTTTCAATCTACCCCAACCTGGCAGATTTTTATTGATTAACGGAATTTGATAGCGGAGTCGAGCGCGCGCTCGAAAGCTTGAAAGTCAAACTCGGCATCTTCTGCAAGTAACAGTTCTATTCGGCTATCTTTTCGGTAAGCAATGATTTCTCTAGTAGCCGTTTGAGACACGTATTGAAATAGCATACGGGGATTGCCCACTCGGAAAATGCCCTTTGCCCTCAACACTGAAGGTGTGTGTTGAAACTGCTCAAACAAATCAAAAACCTTTTTCCAGTCAAACACCAAGCTGGCATCAAATATCCAGCCAATCGATTGTGCATGCGGGTTTTTTTGGTAAGCACGCTCAATGACACCTTCTATATTGATAGGTTCAAAAGGCAGGGTGTGAATTGAAGGGGCAGCGTTTTCAATCAGCAGTGGATAGTTGTTTGCTGTTTCGGTTTGTAGTGAAAAACGAAAGTGCTCTGAGATGAAGTGTTCACCGTAGATTTCGGCAATATCCACCTCGGCATTTTTGGTTTTCAGTATGCTGCGTTTGCTGGGAAATATATGGTCTCGGCAATATGCTTCTAAAGCTTCTACTTGAGAGGTTTCTGCAAGATCTGCTTTATTCAACAGAATAATGTCCGCCATGTTCAATAGGCTTTGGAAAATGGCTTTGTCGCGAAAGTCTTCTACGGTAAGGCGGCTGGCGTCAAACACCGAGAAAAGGGTTTGAATGTCAAAAAGTGGTGCACATTCTAACGACTTGAGCACATCTACGACAGTTTCGGGTTCGCCTAGCCCCGTCGGTTCGATGATCAAACGATCTGGCCGGAGTTTTTTGGCGATGTCTACTAGGTTTTGTTTGAGCTCTCCTTTGGCGGTACAGCAAATGCAGCCACCAGGGATTTCATGTGTAGATACTTTGGCATCGGCAAGGCTTTCAGGCGCCAGAATGGCACCGTCTATGCCTACAACGCCGAATTCATTGATCAGTAGTGCCCAACGTTCTTCTGGCGGTTTTTGTGATACCAGATGGCGAACAAAGGTGGTTTTCCCTGAACCCAGAGCGCCGGAAATTAAGTTGACGGCAATGCGGGGCTTCATCTTATTCCGATCAGCTGAGAGTACATTCTTGATTGTTTAGAGCGTATTCAATGAAGTCATTGAATGGTAGGGGTTGGCTATAGTAGAACCCCTGAACTTCCTGGCAGTTTAATTGCTCTAACATTTCTTTTTGAGTGATGGTTTCAACCCCTTCGGCAATAGAACGGATGTTCATGGCGTTTGCCATCTCAATGATGGAGCGAACGATTGCGAGATCTTTGGGTTTTTCAATATCATCAATGAATGACTTATCGATCTTTAGCTTGTTGACCGGGAAGTGCTTGATGTAAGCCAAAGAGGAATAGCCTGTACCGAAGTCGTCAATCGCGATTTTGGTACCGTTCTTCGAAAGCTTTTCTAAAATCTCGGTGACAGCAGTGTGATTTTCCATCAGGATACTTTCGGTCACTTCTAGTTCCAAGCACTCTGGATGGCAGTTGTTTCGCTTGATGGTATCTTGTATAAAATCTGCCAGGTTGGGGTCTTTGAACTGCAACGCAGATAAATTCACCGCGATTAATAAGGGTTCTTTAAACTGCTCTTGGAAAGGTTGCACATCTGAAAGCGCTTGCTGAATAAGCCAATGGCCCAGTGGAATGATTAGGTTTGAACTTTCCAATGTTGGGATGAATTCAAGCGGCGGAATTAGAGAGCCATCTTCTTTTTGCCAACGTACTAATACTTCTGCACCGATGACTCGCCCTGTTTTGAGTTCGATCTGAGGTTGATAGTAAAGTACGAACTCTTCTTTTTCTAAAGCGCGCGCTAAGTCAATTTCAAGGTTACGTTCTTGAATGGCTCGTTCCTGCATTTCTCTTTGATAGAATTCAAAGTTATTTTGATCGTTTTTTCGGGCACGGTTAAGGGCGGTCAGTGCTTGCTGAATGATTTCTTCAGGCGTGTTCTGGCTTTGGGTGTCGAAGAGGGTCACGCCCAAAGAGATTTGGATGTTTACTTGTTCGTTAGCCAGTTGGAATGGCAGCTCAAACCGCTGGTTAATCGCATTCATGATGTGATTGACCTGTTGGTTAAGGCTGACTGTCTTGCTGTTGTTGAGTTGGCATAAAATGGTGAATTCATCACTACCGATACGGCTGATAGAGGTGTTGATGGAGTCTTTGAGTTGAATGTTCTTCAAGCGGTTTGCTGTTTCAATTAGAATTTCATCACCTGCTAAATGCCCTAGCGTTTCATTCAGAGTTTTGAAACGCTTAATGTTCACAATGACCAAGATGACGTTAAAAGAGACATTGGCTTGCTGTTCTTGCAGTAAGAACTGTTCGATTTTTTGTTTAAGGAATGAGCGATTCGCCAACCCTGTTAGATCGTCATGGTTTTTCAAGTACGAAATTTCGGATTCTGCTTGTTTACTTTGTGTGATGTCGATGCGATGTAGAATATAGTTTGTTATTTTCTGATTATCGTCGAAAACAGCGGTGATGGTTTGATAGACCTGATACTCTGTGCCATCTTTACGGCGACTCCAAGTCTCACCGTTCCAGCGACCAGTTTTGGTAACGGTCTTCCATATGTCATCGTAAAAAGACAATGGGTGCTTGCTCGATCTAAGCATATCGGGACGACGACCAAAAACCTCACTTTCGGTATAGCCAGTCATTTCCGTGAATGCTTGGTTTGTTTTTAGAATCTTGGCGTCTTTATCGGTAATAATAATGGATTCCTGAGATTCGAATGCAATAGCGGAAATATTCTGAGAGGTTTGGTGTGCTTGTTCAGCTTCTCTAAATCTTAAACGTTCAAGCGCCAGGCTGACTTCATCAATCAGCTCCTGAATGATCTTAACGACTTTTTTGTTGAAAAAGTTGGGTTTCAGCGCATAGAAAACAATAATTGCTTCCACATCTTTGCCTCGCATAATCGGAAACGCGGCAAGAGAATGGATGCCCCATTTCATGGCTTCACTAAACCATGGTCTGGAACTTTCAGTGAGTGAATAGTCATTTTGTATCACAGCTTTTTTAGTGCGATAGGCAATGCCAACAGCACCTTGACCCTCTGGAATGTTTGGGTCGACGGAAACTTGAATATTGCTCAAAACTTCTTGGCCAATACCAGACATGGCAACCGGATTCACCCAGTTACTGTTGAGCTGTTTAACCGCAACCCAACATGATGGAATACGGATATAGCGAATAATGATGTCGGTAATTGTTTGGTAAATTTCTTCTTTAGTCGCTAAAGCTGAAGCGGCATGGTTGGCTTCGCTTAACGCATGATAAATGTTCTTTTGTTGTTCTAAGTCTTCAAGCGTTATGACTAAGTTTTTATTCACATGAAATAGTCTGTACAAAGACAGAGAAATAAAAGTCAGGAACAACAAGCTGATAATGACCAATGTCAGGTTGTACCAGAAGCTCAGCTTAACATCGTTATTAGTTTCAGTCTGATAAAGTGCATGAACACTTAAAATATTTTCTTTAAGTGGCAGGTCAATAATTTGATGGTAAACACCGGACAGTCTTTGTTGTAGATCAATGAGCTGTCTGCTCTGGAAGATTAAAGGTTTGCAGGCATCAATCGTGACAGTGTTTTCAAATCGGTTTGTAGTGTTCTCAAAGTGGTCAATAGTGTCTGTTTTGATAGCTAATAGCGACAGCTGGTTCGCATGGATTAAATCTGATAAAGCATTGCGCTGAGTGCTGGTGCTTAAATGATCCTGACATTGTTCAAGCTCTCTTTGGAATTGAATGCGGCTTTGAGAGATTTGGCGAAATAAAAGATTGAACTCTGACATAAACTCCTTAAGTGAATTTACGGTTTGTTCCAATTTGAAAAGCGCATTGTTGATTTGTGGCGTATCGTGGTCGTGTGACTGAATCTCCGTGAGAAGCTTTTGGATATTTAGAGTGTGTTTTGTGAGCGCCTGAGAGTCAAGTTGATGGTCTTCAGAAAAGAAAATAACCGATTTTGAAAAATCGATTTCTTCACCAATCAATTCAATAGTGTTGTTAAGGATCAAGTCCCTGTGCTTAATCTGGTTTGTTTTTTGGAAAAGAAAGGTTGCCAGTGTCAGTAATGAAATGACAAAAATCAGAATGACGTATTTTCCATATTTGATAAAACGGTCGTTATAGAGCGTTTTCTTTTGGCTTTGTATCATGCACTACTCGGTGTTGGCAACAATATCGCAATGTGTAATAGGTTAAGTCATTTCTTTACACAACGTGGCTCACATTTTCATTAATTTTTAATGGAATTGCAAATCCCTTTTTTTTTAAAGGGTAATTTTGTTTTGAAAAAGTGAAAATGCGACTGTTCTGAACAGTGTGTCAAGTATAAGCTTCAGCGATGCAAACATCTGACGAGTCATTATTTAGACTTTATAATAGAGTGTCTCATTAATCTTGAATAAAACAAAAAGGATAGGTTATGCCTGGAGAACGTTACTCGAATAAAATTTCAGCTCGATTTTGGTTGACTGGAAATGATGACGCTTATGTCGGTATTGGCAGAATAACCTTGTTAGAAAAAATACAGCAGTTGGGGTCAATTAACGCTGCTGCAAAAGATATGCAGATGTCATATAAAAAGGCATGGCGTCTTATTGAGGAAATGAATCAGTTTTTTGATGAACCTTTAGTTATTAAAGAGCAAGGTGGTAAGTCGGGTGGCGGCACACAGTTGACTGAAAAAGGTAAAAATCTAGTCAAGGAATTTAGGAGAATTGAAAAAGGTTTGATTGAGTTTTTAGAAAAAGAATCTTCACAATGTTCCTTTTAGAGCGAAAAAGTTAAATCTTTAATGAAATCAAATGAATTACAGCTTGACATTGTCTCAATAATCCATAAAATTCCACTTCTTTAATCCTTACCCTTATTGCCCGTTAAACAGTAAGTGTTTCGTTGAGGTGAAAACCTTGACGGTTAATTTGGATTACAATCATATTTTAGGACAAAGTTATGAAAACATTTGTTGCAAAACCAGCAGAAGTAAAACGTGACTGGTACGTTATTGATGCAGAAGGTAAGACCCTAGGTCGTATGGCTTCTGAAATTGCTGCGCGTTTGCGTGGAAAGCATAAGCCAGAATATACACCTCATGTAGATTGTGGTGACTATATTGTTGTTATCAATGCGGACAAAGTTGCTGTTACTGGTAATAAGCGTACAGATAAAATGTATCACCATGTGACTGGTTATGTTGGTAACCTAAAATCAACTAACTTCCAGAAGTTGGTAACTGAAAAACCTGCTCGTCCAATCGAGTTGGCAGTAAAAGGTATGTTGCCTCGTGGTCCTTTGGGTCGTGCGATGATGAAAAAATTGAAAGTTTATGCGGGTGTTGATCATCCTCATACTGCTCAACAACCTACAGCACTAGATATCTAAGAAGGAAAGCATAATGGCAACAGAACAATATTACGGAACAGGTCGTCGTAAAAGCTCAGTCGCTCGTGTATTCTTGCGTGCTGGTTCAGGGAAAATGACAGTTAACGGTCGTGATATCAATGAGTATTTTGCTCGTGATACCGATTTGATGGTTATCAACCAACCTTTGGCTGCAACGGATAACATTGATAAGTTTGATGTTTATGTAACAGTGACAGGTGGTGGAACAACTGGACAAGCTGGTGCGGTTCGTCACGGAATTGCTCGTGCTTTGGTTAGTTATGAAGAGGGTAACCGTTCTGCGTTGCGTCAACGTGGATTGTTGACTCGTGATGCTCGTCGTGTTGAGCGTAAAAAAGTTGGTTTGCGCAAAGCTCGTCGTCGCCCACAATTCTCAAAACGTTAATATCATTTTCGTTTTACAAGAAACCCGCTGTATGCGGGTTTTTTTGTATCTGAAATAATTGAGAAAGTGTTGCACCAATATGGATTGCCATATGTCCAAGTTGGAATTTATGATTGTGTTTAAAGCTTGTGTTTTTTAGGTAATAAATCATTAAGTTATTGAAATTTAAATTAATTGTAACAATTGGCATCTTGATTTCTTAGTGGTGTATGAGTTTATGATTAACTTATCAAAAAATAAGGAAGCAAAATGAAAAAAACAGCACAATTAAAATCATTGGTTATGGCAATGGCTGTAGCAGGTTCAACAGTTGCAGCTCTAGCTCCAGCTACTTCACAAGCAGGTGCTTCTGCTAATATGGGTATCGTTTCTTCTTACTACTTCAGAGGTATTCAGCAAACTGGAACTGCAGCTGCTCAAGGTGGTTTGGATTATGATTTCGGTAACGGTTTCTCTGTAGGAACTTGGGGTTCTAGTTTGCCGAACAGTTCTGGTAACAGCCAAGGTCTTGAAGTGGATGTTTACGGTGGTTGGTCTGGTACTTTTAGTGGTGTAGATGTTGGTGTAAACCTAACTACATATAACTACACTCGTGATTCAGGTAAGGGTGATACTAATGCATTCGACTCACAGTACACTGAAGGTTCTTTGGATTTAGGTTACAAAGGATTTTCTTTAGGTTTGGCTACTGGTACGCATGCTAAGACTTCTACAACTGGTAAGTCTGTTTCTTATAATGTATATACTGTTGGTTATTCTATTGGTGGCTTATCAGCTACTTATGGTATGGGTGATGATATGCTTGGTAAGAACACAGACCATACTTGGTTTGATGTTGGTTACTCAACAGAATTGGCAAAAGGGCTTGACGGTACAATTACTTATGTTAACAAGCAACAAAAGAAAACTCAGACAGATGAGAACTTGATTTTTGGTATTACAAAGTCATTTGATCTATAAGTTTGTACTTAATAGTTAGTTAGTAAAAGCGGGCATTGCCCGCTTTTTTTATGCCTAAAATCTGACAGGTTGGGGGTGAGATTTAACGGAGCATATTCTATGACCAAATCACCTTCAGCCCTCAAAAAACAAGTTCTGAATGTGTTTAGATGGTAGCAGTTGATGTTTTTCAGTTGTGGAAAAAGTATCTAAAGAAAATGTTTTACAAAAGCTGTTAATCGGGTGATGCGAATGAATTTGACGTGTCTAGAAAGTAGGTTGTAGCTGTTGGAGCTAGCGGTTGAAATTGCTTCAATTATATTGGACTTCTTCAGTTGTAACCCTTCTGTGGAGTATTTTGTAGGCAATAAAAAAGGGCGATATCGCCCTTTTTTATTAGTGCAAACGTTAGAGTTTGCATGCGCCGCCTGCGCATCCATCATCTTCCTCGGCGTCTTTGGCGCCATCACGAGTATTATGGTAGTAAAGTGTTTTAAGCCCCATTTTGTAGGCATATAAGATATCTTGCAATACGACTTTGATTGGAACCTTGTCTTCTTCAAACTTGGCAGGATCGTAGTTGGTGTTAGCCGAAATGGCTTGGTCAACGAACTTCTGCATAATCCCAACAAGTTGTAAGTAGCCTTTGTTGTCCGGAATTTGCCATAAAAGCTCATAATCATTTTTATGTTCTTTAAAGCCTGGAACAACTTGCTTTAAGATGCCGTCTTTTGATGCTTTAACGGAAACATAGCCACGAGGCGGTTCAATGCCGTTTGTTGAGTTTGTAATCTGTGAGGAGGTTTCACAAGGCATTAGTGCGGTTAAGGTTGAGTTTCGCAATCCATGAGTTTTGATTTCTTCGCGTAACGCTTCCCAATCATAATGAAGTTTTTCGTTACAAACTTCATCTAAGTCTGATTTGTAAGTGTCAATGGGTAAAATGCCTTGAGCATATTTAGTGTCTTCAAACTGGCTGCATTTTCCCATTTCTTTTGCTAAACCTAGAGAAGCTTTTAGCAAATAATATTGAATGGCTTCAAACGTTTTGTGAACCAAGGTGTTTGCCGAACCATTGGAGTATTTCACGTGGTTTTTCGCTAGGTAGTAGGCAAGATTTGTTACCCCAACCCCAAGCGTTCTGCGGCCAAGGCTTGCGTGTTCTGCGGCAACGACTGGATAGTCTTGATAATCAAGCAAGCTATCAAGAGCACGAACAATCAAATCTGATAATTCTTCCAGCTCATCCAAATTTGCAATTGCGCCTAGGTTAAAAGCAGATAGTGTACATAGTGCAATTTCACCATTAGGATCATCTGCAGTGTTTAGCGGTTTGGTCGGTAGTGTAATTTCCAAGCACAGGTTGGATTGATGGATCGGCGCTTTTTTAGCATCAAAGGAGCTGTGTGTATTGGAATGGTCCACGTTTTGAATGTAGATTCGTCCTGTTTGAGCACGTTCTTGAGCGACTGTTGTTAATAGGTCTAGTGCTTTTACTTTTTTCTTGCGAATTTTTTCATCTGCTTCGTAGATTTTATACAGGCGCTCAAATTCATCCTGATCGTTAAAAAAAGCGTCATATAAACCAGGAGCGTCTGACGGGCTGAATAAAGTGATTTCACCGCCTTCAATCATGCGCTGATACATTAGTTTGTTCATTTGTACGCCATAATCCAAATGGCGAGCTCTATTTTCTTCAACACCTCGGTTGTTTTTCAATACAACCAAGGATTCAATTTCTAGATGCCAGATAGGGAAGAATAATGTTGCAGCACCTCCGCGTACGCCACCTTGTGAACAGGATTTGACGGCAGTCTGAAAGTGTTTGATGAACGGTATCATCCCTGTGTGGTAAGCTTCACCGCCGCGAATTTCTGAACCAATAGCTCGAATGCGGCCAACATTTACCCCGATGCCGGCACGTTGAGAAACATATTTAACAATGGATGAAGAGGTTGCGTTAATGGAGTCAAGTGAGTCCCCACACTCAATTAGGACGCAAGAACTGAATTGTCGTGTCGGTGTGCGCACACCAGACATAATAGGCGTTGGTAGAGATAGTTTAAAGGTTGAAGCAGCATCGTAGAAGCGCTTGATGTAATCCAGTCGGGTTTTACCTTCTTCAGCATCATTTGAATAATGTGCGAATAAACTCATTGGGATTAACATATAAATAAATTGCGGGCTTTCAAAGATTTGGCCTGTTACGCGGTTCTGAACTAGGTATTTTCCTTCCAGTTGTTTAACGGCTGCGTAACTAAAGTCCATGTCGCGTTCGTGTTTGATATAAGCATCGAGTTCATCAAATTCAGCTTTTGTGAAATCTTCAAGTAGCTGAACATCGTACATGCCGCGGCGTACCATCTTGTTGACGTGTTCAAACAATGTTGGGGGGGTGAAGCGTTCGAATGCTTTCTTGCGAAGATGAAAGATTGCTAGCCTTGCTGCCAGGTGTTGATAGTCTGGTGAACTTTCTGAAATAAGATCGGCTGCAGACTTGATAATGGTTTCGTGAATATCTGAGCTGCTGATGCCGTCATAAAATTGTATATGAGACTTTAACTCAACTTCTGAAACGGAAACGTTTTCTAACCCTTCCGCTGCCCAAGTGATTACACGGTGAATTTTTTCTAAATCAATCGGTTCTTTTGAACCGTCGCGCTTGGTGACAAGTAAATTTTCGTTCGACATAGCTACAATCTTTAATAAATTCAGAAGGTTAATAAAATGAGTGAGTTTTTCTTGTTAAGAGAGTGCTTTATTTTGTTGTGTGTTGAATGAGCATTTCTACTATATATAGTTTTTTTTTGCACTGCTAAGCTCAAAATATAGTGGAAATGAAAAATGAATGCAACTGATAGAAATCAATTTATGGATAAAATTTTTTGTGTGTAAAAATGAAAAAAATTAATGCAAAAAAAGCTTGAAAAAAAAGCATTTAAGAAGATGCTTATTTATTGTTAAGGCGTGTATAAATAATAATGTGAAGAAGTCTTTATGGTTGGAGGATTTTATGTTTGTGTGTTGTAAAAAAACTACACTTTTAAATTTTGTTGTTTTTTTCTTAAAAAAAGTTGCATGACCATATAAAACTAAATATAGTTGCTTTCAAGTTCACGGTGACGTGGGCATACTAACTAACTATTTATAGGGTATAAATGATGAAAAAGAACATTATCGCTCTAGCAGTTGCTTCTGCTATCGCTGCGCCAGTTGCTATGGCTGACGCGCCTACTGTTTACGGTAAAATCTACATGTCTATCGACAACTTGACGGATGCTGGTACTACCGTAAACTCTCACTCTTCACGTTTCGGTATCAAAGGTTCTAATGACCTAGGAAATGGTTTGAAAGCAGTGTATAAGTTAGAGTTTGGTGTAGATCCAACAACTACCGCTAAAGCTAAAATTTCTGGTCGTAATGCATACGTTGGTCTTGCAGGTGGTTTCGGTACAGTGTTGATGGGTCGTCACGATACACCTTTCAAAATGATTCAAGGTACGGATTTATTTAACGATGCAACTAAAGAAGGCTATGGTGATAACAAGCCAATGGCTGGTGGCCTAGGTATCTCTGGTGGTGAAGTGCGTGCGGATAACGTTCTTGCCTACGTTTCTCCAAGTTTTAATGGTGTTAAGTTTATTGCTGCTGGCATGTCAGCTGGTAACAACGATGGTGGAAACACTACATATTATAGTACCGCTCCTGCTAGTAATAAAGATAACTCTTTAACAAATGCATACTCTATTGCAGCTATGTATGGTTCTAAAAAGAAAGGACTTTACCTAGCGGCAGCCTACAATAGTTTTGATAAGAAAATGACCAAAGTAACAAATGGTTCTGATTCACCAACAGAAACTCGTTTGGTTGCTCAGTACACTGTTGCTGGTTTGATGGCGAACGCTATGTACCAAAACTTTGATAAAGAAATCAACAACACAGTTAACGGTAAGAACTTGAATGGTTCTAACATCCAGATCAACGTTGGTTACAAAATGGGTGCTTTGATGCCTAAATTGAAATACTCAATGTTTGATTACAAAGATAAAACTTTGAAAGATGGTAATGCATTCGGTGTAGGTGTGAACTACTCTCTAGCTAAATCTACTACTGCAATGCTTGATTATGTGAGCTATGACAAAAACCTTGCGAACAAAGGTGTTGCAGGCGGTAAATCTACTAGCTTGATCTCACTTGGTATCGTTACTAAGTTCTAATCAATTACTACTTAGGTAGTCAATTCGTTAGAGTAAAAACCCCGCTTTTGCGGGGTTTTTTTACACTGTATATTATTATTCAGTGTTGCACTTGACTCTTTATAAATGGGGTCAAAGCCCTTTTTGTGGATAACTTTGTTTGTGTGCGTCTAAACCTCTTATAATGGGGTCAGAGCCCTTTAAAAAGTTGAAGTTACTTTGCTTGTCTGTTTGGCAATTTTGCGTACGCTCACGTATAATTGAACAGTATAATGGGGTCAGAGCCCTTTAAACTTTTCTTGCGGCGAAATAGTTACTTAAAATTTGTAGAAAACAAAATTATAACTAATGGTATTTTAACCCCGCTTCGGCGGGTTTTTTGTATCTAAAATTCTATTTTGGTTAAAGTTATATAAATGGGGTCTGTCCCCAGAGCAGAGTATATAATGGCGCAGTACTCTTTTGTGATGGAAGTTATCCACAAAAAGGGCTTTGACCCCTTTAAAGTTTTGACCTCTTTAAAAAAGTTGAAGTTACTTTGCTTGTCTGTTTGGCAGTTTTGCGTACGCTCACGTATAATTGAATCAATGTACTATTTTAGGAGAAGCCTGTTGATGGCTTTGAATAGGTTGAAAAAGGATTGCAGAAGTCGGGCTGAAAGCGGCTTTATCTTGATGTTTATGCTGGTTTTGTTGGTGTTGGGGGCTGCGACTTATTTTGGGACCTATGCTAAGAATTACAGTTTTTCTCATCGCCAGTCTGAAATGCAGAAAACATTGCAAGAGCTGAATAGCGTTAAGCAACAGCTTTTAAATTATGCGGTTTTTCAGCCGGAGCTGTTTCAGAGTGATCTTGTTTCTAACACGGTGACCAATGCTTCGATTGCGAATATTCCGTCTCCCGGTTACTTTCCTTGTCCTGATATGGATGGAGATGGTGCTTTGTCCGGAGCGGAAAGCCCGTGTAGTAATCCTAGAGTGATTGGTAATGATGCCACCGGATTTGATTATGGTTTCTTGCCGGTAGAATTTAAAACCCGCAACTTCTTTTTAAAAGGTGTTTCTCCTAAATCATTTTATTATGTGGTGGCGGATCGATTTGTTAACGCCTCTGGCGACTACAACAATACGACAACACATCGCTATGCCCCTTTAAATCCATCCATGACGCCCTCTGTGGGGGTTGATTCGGGCAATCCACCTGCATTGCCTGCTAATACGTTACCTTGGTTGCAGGTCAATGGTTCGGGAAATTATGTTGTATTGATTATTTCGCCAGGCGCGCCGCAAACTTTTCCCGATGGTACATCGCAAGACAGGACTCAGGCTGGTGATGCTAAAACTGTCGTTGGCCAGTATTTGGATATGCGTTTTGATGCTTCTGGTAACAAAATAGATAATGGGAATGCATCGGGTACGCGCTTTTTCTTCTCTGGGCAGCAAACCAGCCCGACAGTGAATGATATTGTGGTCGGAATTACCTTTGATGAATGGAGAGCAGCGATGGCGGCCAGAATTAAGGTGCAAAAATCTGCTTTGTGCAATTTGTCACCAAGTGTTGCGCACTGGTTTAATGACTACAATGCTGTCAGTAATCCCGCAGGGAGCAATTGGCGAGACCAATTTATTGGTGGGCAGGCGGTATGCCCATGAGGGTTGTGAATGACTCCTTGATGAAAGGTTTTTCTTTGATTGAGATTGCCTTGGCATTGCTTTTAGTCGGTATCTTCTTTACCAGCATGTTTACGTCTACTTCCGCACTCACGTTGCTTGAGAAGCAGCAAAAACAGACAAATGCTATGTCAGATATCCATCAGGCAATGCTGACTTACTTAAAGGTAAATCGGCACTTACCTTGCCCTGATACCGATGGTGATGGGAAAGAGAATAGAAAAGTGACCTCAGGCGTGGCGGTTTGTAAAAGTCGTTCAGGTAGTTTGCCTTATCGAGATATTTCTGTGGATGGAAAAGATGCTTGGGGAAATGCCTATTACTATCAGGTCAACGCCAGAGCGGAAAATAAAAAATATGTAAACGATATGTGTCAAACCTCCAGTGTGTTTGGTTCTCAGGGGGCAGTAACGGTGTCTAATAAGTTGGCTTATTGTGCGAGTGCTCATGTTTATTACTGTCAGGCCTGTGACAGTGTTTGCAGTACGGCATGTAAAACAGGAGGGAGTATTGATGTGTCCAGCTTTAATGCACCACCTTATATGCAATTGGGAACACCACCTATTGGGTCGGATAAAGCTGGGAGCGGTACAAACTCTCACAAGAATCTGTGGTTGGAAGATTTGTCTGGGAATGAAATAGAAAATGCATTGGTTTATATGGTGGCGTCTTTCGGTGCCGATGGGTTGGTAACTTGGGATAATTGCCAAAAAGCAGATAGTTCACGCCAGAAAGAGAATTGCGATGGTGATGAAGTGTTTAGTGAAACCAAGGGCGATAATCAAGACTTTCTGGATAGTATGACAGTGCTGGATGCTAAACGAGCTTTGCTGGAAGTGGGGGCAATAAAGTGAATCGAGATAGCGTGGGCTGCAGCCAATCATATCGCAAACAATCTGGTTTTAACTTGGTTGAGTTGGCATTGGTACTGGTGATTATCGGCATTTTGAGTGTTGGTGGGTTTAAAATGATACAAACCCAGCGAGACAGTGCGAAGTATAGCAGTTCAAAGCAAAACTTACAGCAGGTTAAGCAGGCTTTGTTAGCGTACGCATTGGTGAATCAATATTTGCCTTGTCCAGACACCAATCAAGACGGTAGAGAGAATCGTAACGGTTCAAGGTGTACTGCGAGTGCCGGGCGCCTACCCTATATTGATTTAGGCTTGAATAAAGCCAATGTATCTGATGGATGGGGGAATCCTATTCGGTATGCGGTCAATCAAGAATCGGCATCGGGTAATATTTGCGCGCAAAGTGCATCGCCGCCAGCAGGAAGAGCAGCAAACTATTTCTGCAATACGCCAACGGCACCCAAAACCGCCTTGCCGCAGTTTGATCTAAACACTTTACCTACTCAGGTGGTGCCAAGTACGGGTGACTATTCCGTTTGTGATTCCACTGTTAATAATTGTACGGCAGCATCCAGTATGGCTGCGGATAATCAATCAGTAGTGTTGGTTGCTTTCAACAAAGATGGCTATATCTCTAACTGTAATTCGCTGAGTACTCAAGAGCGTGAGAATTGTGATACAGATACGCTTTACTGGGCGGCAAGGTTTAATAACAGTACCACAGCGTTTTTTGATGACTCGATTGAAACCATTTCTGGTTACGATATTAAAAAAGCCTTTCTGGAAAACAATCCCATGGCGCTGCAGTGATGGTGGTGAAAGCGCCAAAATATTTGTGTTTAATAGTTGTATTTAAGAGCGCTATATTCATTAAAATACGTTATTATTTACGTAAATTAGCTTAAAATATAAGTTTGTAGAATAAGTGAGGAAAGATACATGTCGCAAACAAATAAAATGCAATCACAAAAAGGTTTCACACTGGTTGAGATTGCTATCGTACTGGTAATTATTGGCTTATTGTTGGGTGGTGTTTTGAAAGGGCAAGAATTGATTCAAAACGCCAGAGTCAAAGCTACGCAATCTGAAGTTCAACAATGGAGCGCGGCTGTAGCATCTTATCAAGAGAGGCATGACAATGTGCTTCCGGGAGATGGCAAGCCATCTGGTACGCCAAATGGGCAAATTTCAACTGCAGAACGCCCATATGTATTTCAAGACTTGATGAACGATGGTTTGATCAAAGGCAATTACACCGGAACAAATTATCCATCGAATAAATGGGGTGGACAGGTATATATTGCAACCGGTCAAGCAAGTTTCAATTTGGCAGTTTGCTATGCTGGGCTGGACCTAGCGACAGCAACCGAGTTGGATACTAAAATGGATGATGGACAAGGCGCGACAGGTGATGTGCGTCGCAGCACACAGGCAGCTTATACTGCAACCAACAATACTGTTTGCTTTAGAATGTAAGTAACAGTGATTGTAAAGAAACCCGGCTTAGTCCGGGTTTTTTGTTTTATGGGGTAGCAGGGTGTTTAAACATTGACCCAACCTGGCAGATTTTGCTAGAATACGCGCCCTAAAAATAGATATTTATCAATAACTTCTGTTTGCTTTGCAGGGGATTTATCCATGCAGTTTTTAGGGTTTCTTGTTAGGTTTTTGCTTTTTTCCTTTATTTAGGCTTAGGTTTTTTATGTCAGACACTTCAAATGCTTCTCCATTCACTGGCGGTTTGTTTATCAAGACTTACGGATGTCAGATGAATGAATACGACTCGGATCGTATGGCGAAATTGTTGGAAAAAACCTACGGGCTTGAGGCGGTTGAAATGCCTGAGCAAGCGGATATGTTGATTCTAAATACTTGTTCTGTGCGTGAAAAGGCACAGGAAAAAGTGTTTGATGAATTGGGTCGCTGGAAAAAATGGAAAGCCGAAAAACCTAATCGCGTTATCGCAGTGGGCGGATGTGTGGCGTCACAAGAAGGCGAAGAGATTCGTAAGCGCTCACCTGTAGTGGATGTGATTTTCGGTCCACAGACGTTGCACCGTTTGCCAGCGATGATTGACGAAGCTTTATCAATGCGAGCTGAAGCCGCGCAGGATAAAAAGTTCAAAAAACGTGCGGTTATTGATATTTCCTTCCCGGAAATTGAAAAGTTCGATAACTTGGCGGCACCGGAATCTAATGGTGTATCCGCTTTTGTTTCTGTGATGGAAGGTTGTTCCAAATATTGTACTTTCTGCGTGGTGCCTTATACCCGTGGAGAAGAGTTCAGTCGTCCTTTCGCGGATGTGATGGCAGAAATTGAAACGCTGGCAGAGCAAGGTGTGCGCGAAGTTAATCTTCTTGGGCAAAACGTTAATGCTTACCGTGGTGTCATGCCAGATGGTGAAATTGCCGACTTAGCGGTATTGATTCATGCAGTAAGAGCGGTAGAAGGTATTGATCGTATTCGTTACACAACATCTCATCCTAATGAAATGACGCAAAGTTTGATTGATTGTTATGCAGAAGTTCCTGAGTTGGTATCACATTTACATTTGCCGATTCAGTCTGGTGCAGACCGTGTGTTGGCAATGATGAAGCGCAATCACATGGCGATCGAATATAAAGCAACTATTCGCAAGATTAAAAAGTTGCGCCCGAACTTGAGTTTGTCTGGCGACTTCATCATCGGTTTTCCAGGGGAGACTTGTGATGACTTTAAAGAAACATTGGCGCTGGTTAAAGAGTTAAATTACGACCGTTCTTTCAGTTTCATCTATAGCCCAAGACCTGGAACACCAGCAGCAAGTTTGCCTGATGATGTCGAAATGCATACCAAAAAACGTCGTCTTCAAGCCTTGCAAGATCTGTTGAACGAGCAAACCGCGGCTATCAGTAAGTCGATGGAAGGAAGCGTTCAGCGCGTATTGGTGGAAAGCCTGTCGCGCAATTCAACGACGGAAGTTTCCGGGCGTACGGAAAACAACCGTGTAGTGAATTTTGAGGGTTCACCAGAGCTGATTGGGCAATTTGTCGATGTCGAAATTATTGAAGCCTACGCCAACTCTCTCAAAGGGAAGTTGGTGGCTACCCCAGAAGCTAAGAAGTTTGCGCAGCGCCAATATTACGCCGTGTGAGCTTTGGCGAGCACCCATAGATGATCGGTTAATAAATTCTTCATTGTATTTATATCAGTAATTCATTAAGATTTTGTAATCGATTTCAATTAAGGCAATAGCAGGCTTTTGACAACCCTTCATACCATACAGTTCCAACTCTCTCCCGAACAGAATGATGCTTTGGTGAACCTTTGCGGCTGGCAAAGTGAACATATTGCTCAGGTCGAATTACGTCTGGGCGTTGAGATCAATCATCTAGGTTTTAAATTTAGCGTGACGGGTCTTCCTGAAAGGCTTGTGAAAACGGAAAGCTTTCTGCGTGACTTGTACGCGCAAGCTTTAAAGGAGCCGCTTGATCCTGAAAAAATACATATGGCGTTACAGTCCGTTGGTTATGATGAAGTCAAAACGGTGGATGACTCTGAAGTCCTCATCAAGACCCGCAAGAAAACCATTAAGACCCGTAATCCGAATCAATCAAACTATATCAAGTCCATCCAACAGTATGATGTGAACTTCGGTATCGGTCCTGCTGGAACCGGTAAGACTTATCTTGCGGTTGCCGCGGCGGTTGAAGCTCTGGAAAGAGAAGATGTTCGTCGTATTATCCTGACGCGCCCGGCGGTTGAGGCGGGTGAAAAACTTGGGTTTTTGCCGGGAGATTTGAATCAGAAGGTTGACCCTTATTTACGTCCGTTATTTGATGCGTTGTTTGAGATGCTTGGTTTTGAGCAGGTTGAGCGCATGATTGAACGCCATATTATAGAAATTGCTCCTTTGGCCTTTATGCGTGGTCGTACATTGAATGAAGCCTTTATTATTTTGGATGAGGCGCAGAACACCACCACCGAACAAATGAAAATGTTTTTGACGCGAATTGGATTTGGTTCGAAAGCGGTGATCACCGGAGATATTACCCAATGTGATTTGCCAAAAAGCCAAAAATCAGGGTTGCGTCATGTTATAGAAGTATTGGATGGCGTGCCGGAAATCGGTTTTACCTTTTATCAATCAAAAGACGTTGTTCGCCATACGCTTGTACAAAAGATTGTTCAGGCTTACGATGTGTTCGATAGAAGACAGTCTGAAGGAGCGGCAGGATGATTCATATAGATTATCAAGTTGAGTTGGTTTCTAGTGAATCCATTGAGCTTCCGACATTGGAGCAATGTGAATCTTGGGTTGCGGCATCATTAATGCAAGATTGGGCATCCGGTGAAGTGGAGATGGTGATTCGCATTGTCGAAGAGAATGAAAGCCAGACGTTGAATCGAGATTATCGAGGTAAAGATTACCCGACGAATGTGTTGTCTTTTCCATTTGAGAACCCTCCGGGATTGTTGGAGCTGGAAGAAGAATTGCCTTATTTGGGTGACTTGGTTATTTGCGCACCGGTTGTCGCGCGTGAAGCGGCGGAACAACATAAGCCTATTATTGCCCATTGGGCACATATGATTGTTCATGGTTGCTTGCATTTGCAAGGGTATGACCATATGAATGATGCTGAGGCAGAGGAAATGGAAGCTCTGGAAACGGAAATTTTGACCGGACTAGGCTTTGACTCGCCGTATCAACCGATTGAAGAATAGGTTTTAAACACTTGCCATTAAAATGTCATTTTTAATGGCTAAGATGAATTGCATGTTAAGGAGAAAACAGCTCGCATGAGTAGTGACACTAGTAGCGGCTCTTCGTGGCTTGAAAGATTTGCAAAGATTTTTTCAGGCGAACCGGAGAGCCGGGAAGATTTAGAAACCCTTTTGGAAGAAGCAGAAGCTCAAGATCTGATTGAGCACGATGCCTTGATGATGATTAAGGGGGTGTTAAATGTGTTCGAAACCCGTGTGCGGGACGTCATGGTGCCTAAGGTTCAGTTGAGTTATGTCGATGAGGCTGACCCGATCGAAGTGATTCTGGATAAGATCCTAGAGTCTGCCCACTCCCGTTATCCCGTTTTTTCAGCCGATACTGATGAAGTCGTTGGTATCTTGCTGGCAAAAGATGTATTACAAGCTGTCACCAAGCACAGTTTGACAGACTTGTCTCAGTTGAGAGAGTTGTACCGTGCGCCAGTTATGGTGTCGGAAAGCAAGCGATTGAACATCCTGCTGAAGGAGTTCAAGAAAAGCCGTAACCACATGGCGCTGGTCGTTGATGAGTATGGTGAGCTTGCAGGTTTGGTAACTATCGAAGATGTGTTGGAAGAAATCGTTGGTGACATCGAAGATGAGCATGACGAAAGTGAAGACAATATTCAAAAGCACATCTCCGGCGGTTTCTTGGTTGAAGCGATTACGTCCCTTGAAGACTTCAATAAGTTTTTCAAAACCGACTTGGAAGATGAGCAGTTGGAAACGATAGGTGGCTTGATTTCAAAAGACCTTGGGCGTATTCCTTCTGAAGAAGAAGAGTTTGACTTTGCAGGTTTGATGTTTAAGGTTTTGAAAGCGGATGGTCGTCGTGTTGATTGCTTTATCGTTTCGCCATTGGAAACGGGGCAAGACGTCGCACAACCGGCGGATTAATCTTTTTGCCACTGGGTTGTGGTACCCATAATGATGAGAATGAAAGGAGCAGTGTTGCTCCTTTTTTATGTTAACTTTGAAGAAGTGTTCATGAAGTTTTTTAAAGCGATTGCAAAGCCCTTTACTGTTTTTAATCCGGATCGTTCTGCACTCTATGCATTTGTATTAGGGGCAGCAAGTGTCCTAGGGTTTGCGCCCTTTAATATTTCGCCAGCCATGTTGGCAACCCTGATGGGGTTGTTTTTCTTGTGGCAAAAAGCTGAAACCAGTTTTGAAGCCATGCGTATCGGCTTGTGGTTCGGGCTAGGTATGTTTGGTTTAGGTACCAGCTGGCTATTTTCCAGTATGTATTTTTATTCTGGGATGAATATCGTTTCTTCAGCGTTGGCGACGTTTATCTTTGTTCTATTTCTGTCTCTTTATCTTCTGGTCGCCGGGCTTATCGTTTCAAAACTCAAGCAATCCAACCCGGATAGAAAATGGGTGGATTTAGCCATCATGATGCCATTGGTTTGGGTATTGATGGAATGGATTCGTGGCTCTTGGTTTACTGGGTTTCCTTTTTTATTGGCGGGTAATACGCACTTGGATACATGGTTGGATGGCTATGCGCCGGTGTTTGGTGTATTGGGTGTCAGTTGGGCGATAGCGACTTCCGCAGGATTGTTTGTGCTGTTGCTCAAGTCGAGACTGTGGCTACCAATCAGTGCGGCGTTTGCTTGCGTTTGGTTGCTGGGCGCTGGCCTGAAACAAATCACTTGGGTACACCCGGAAGGTAAGCCCGTCAAAGTGGCATTGCTACAGGGCAATATTCCACAGGACAAGAAGTGGCTCGCGTCCGAGTTCATGCCTTCGATGAAAGTCTATGTAGAGCAAACCAAGCAAAACATGGATGCGGATGTGATTGTTTGGCCAGAAACGGCGATTCCTGCCTACTACGATCTGGTGCAGGAAGGTGTATTGAAATCCTTTATCCGTGACGCGCAGCTGTTGGAAAAAGATATTTTACTGGGTGTGATTGCGCGTACTAACGATCATGAAAAATATTACAACGCACTGGTTAATGCACGTGATTCTCAAGAGTTTTATTACAAGAAACACTTGGTGCCATTCAGCGAGTACTTCCCTTTTGCCAACTTTTTCAAGGCTCTGAGCTTGTTGTTCAATATTCCCTTCTCCGAGTTTAGCGAAGGAGATGTGGTGAACAAGCCCATGAAGTTGGGTGGTCAAATGGCTGGTGTGACCATTTGCTATGAAATTGCTTTTGGGGATGAGATGGCAAAAACGGTTGCGAAGACGCGTTATCTGATTACGGTGAGTAATGATGCTTGGTTTGCCCATACTTTTGAGCCAGCGCAGCAGGTTCAAGATGTACAAATGCGTGCACTGGAGTTGGGGCGTGAAATTGCTCGTAGCACCAATACCGGCTATACCATGATTGTTGGTGTGGACGGGCTAATTAAGGCAAAAATTCCAGCTTATAAAGCCGGCGTATTGAAAGGCGATGTGCAGCCTTATGTTGGCGAAACTTTCTTTGCTAAGTGGAAACTGCTACCGATTCAGCTATTGATGGGGGTTGGGTTGATGTTTGTACTAGGAGCAAGGTTTTATAAATCACGGAAAAAGGCGGTTTCCGCTGAGTGAAGAGCTCAACCCCAACATGATAGATTTTAGAGAAAATCTGCCAGGTTGGGTATTGAGCGTTTTGGTTTAGTGGCCTTTGTGCATGGCAGCGTTCATGCGTAAACGTAACAACATAAGGTCTGTCGGATCAGCAAGGCTTAGCGCTTTTTCTTCTAAATAACTTTCTAAGATCGGTAGTTCCATTTCTAGGAAATTCTCCACGCCTTGTTGGTATTCCGAAAGGTTTTCGGCAACGGCCTCCAAGTCTGCTTTCAGGTCTTTGCGAACTTGTTCCATTTCTTCATCCGTCAACTCTTCCAGAATCGATTCTTTTTCTTCAATGTTTTCGACAGCTTGCCCGAGAAGTTCCCAGGTTTTCATATCCGCCTTAATCAGCTCTTCTTTCGCTTTTTCCAAAAGGTAGCGATAGGCTTCAAGCATTTTATTGTCGGCCATTTTATTTCTCCAAATCTGTTATAATTTTTGTCTTATTTTTAACGCATCTTATCATAAAAGAATGAAGTCAATGGCTGAAGAAATTTATAACGATTATCAACCCCAAAACATCGAAGCGGAGATTCAAAAACGCTGGGACGACCAGCAGGTATTTGTTGCTAAAGAAGACGACAGTAAAGAGAAATTTTATTGTCTGTCGATGTTCCCATATCCAAGTGGAAAATTGCACATGGGGCATGTGCGCAACTATACCATCGGGGATGTGATTTCTCGTTACCAGCGAATGCAAGGCAAAAACGTATTGCAGCCGATGGGGTGGGATGCGTTTGGCTTGCCTGCGGAAAACGCGGCCATGCAGAACAATGTCGCGCCAGCCAAGTGGACTTACGAAAACATTGATTACATGCGTAACCAGTTAAAGGCTTTGGGGCTGGGTTATGATTGGACGCGTGAAGTCGCGACTTGCCACCCAGAATACTACCGTTGGGAGCAATGGTTGTTCACGCGTTTGATGGCAAAAGGGTTGGTTTACCGCAAGATGTCGGTCGTCAACTGGGATCCAATCGACCAAACAGTATTGGCAAATGAACAGGTTATCGACGGTAAAGGTTGGCGCTCTGGGGCACCGGTTGAGCGTAAAGAAATCGCACAATGGTTCTTGAAGATTACCGATTATGCCGATGAGTTGCTAAGAGATTTAGATCAGCTCGAAGGTTGGCCAGAGCAGGTCAAAACCATGCAGAAGAACTGGATTGGTAAGTCAACAGGTTTGGAAATCCAATTCCCATTAGCGTCAGGTCTAGAAGCTGGTGCGGAGAATTTAAAAGTCTACACGACGCGTCCAGATACCTTGATGGGGGTGACTTATGTTGCAGTGGCAGCAGATCATCCTTGGTCAAAAAAAGCGGCGATTAATAACGAACCTTTAGAACGTTTTATCGAAGCGTGTTCACACGTTTCCACCGCGGAAGCGGATATCGAAACCATGGAGAAGAAAGGGGTCGATACCGGTATTCGTGTGAAACACCCAATCACGGGCGAGACCGTTCCTGTATGGGCGGCGAACTTCGTGTTGATGGGCTATGGAACGGGTGCGGTTATGTCGGTACCTGCTCATGATCAACGCGATTACGAATTCGCGAAAAAATATGATTTGCCGATTAAGTCGGTTATTCGCCCGAAAGACGCCGATGATGTGGATGTTTCTGAAGCCGCTTACACGGAAAAAGGGGTGTTGTTTAATTCCGGTCAATTTGATGGATTGAACTCGAAACAAGCGCTGAATGAGATGGCGAAAGTCTTGGGTGAGCTTGGTTTGGGTGAAAAGCAAACCAACTTCCGTCTGCGTGACTGGGGGATTTCTCGCCAGCGTTATTGGGGTTGCCCGATTCCGGTCATTTATTGTCCGGCGTGTGGTGCCCTGCCAGTTCCTGAAAAAGATTTGCCAGTACGCTTGCCGGAAGATGTGGTTCCGGATGGTGCAGGTTCGCCGTTGGCGAAACTAGACAGCTTTAAGAACTGCTCGTGTCCACAATGTGGTGGCCCAGCGAAGCGAGAAACCGATACGTTCGATACTTTCTTCGAGTCTTCTTGGTATCACGCTCGTTATACGTCAAGAAACTCAAATGATGCGATGTTGGATAAAGCGGCGGCAGACCATTGGTTGCCGGTCGACCAATATATTGGAGGGATTGAACACGCGATTTTGCATTTGTTGTACGCGCGTTTCTTCCACAAGTTGATGCGTGATGAAGGCTTGGTATCTACAGACGAACCGTTTAAAAACCTATTGACGCAAGGAATGGTGCTTGCCGGAAGTTGGTATCAACAAGATGCATCGGGCAAGCAGACTTGGTATTCACCATTGGATGTTGAGCCGGTTGCTGATGAGAAAGGCGGTATTGTCTCCGGTAAGTTGAAAGCAACGGGCGAAGAAGTGCGCTACGGTGGCGTGATTAAAATGTCCAAGTCGAAGAACAATGGTATCGATCCCCAAACGTTGATTGACCAGTATGGTGCGGATACCTTGAGGCTGTATATCATGTTTGCCTCTCCGCCAGAACAAACGCTGGAGTGGTCTGATTCCGCGGTGGATGGTGCTTACCGTTTTTTGAACAGAGTTTGGCGTCAGGTGGTAGCACATGTTGAAGCTGGAAATACATCGGCATGTAACTCACAAGATGGTTTGAACAAAGCGCAAAAAGCATTACGTTTGAAATTGCATGCAACCTTGCAGAAAGTGTCTGATGATATCGGGCGCAGAATGCACTTCAATACTGCTATTGCTGCGACTATGGAATTGATGAATGAGCTTTCCCGTTATCAAGTTGAGAGCGAGGAAGATAAAGCTGTCATGCAAGAAGCGCTAGAGATTTTGGTGCTGATGTTGTCACCGATGACGCCGCATATTTCTCAGCAACTTTGGGGAATGTTGGGGCATGATGGTCTGGTGTTGAATGTTGCTTGGCCTGAAGTTGATGAAAACGCTTTGGTTAAGGATGAAATCGAGATTATGGTTCAGGTCAACGGTAAGCTGCGTGGTAAGATTGAAGTCGCGGCCGATGCCGATAAAGATTCGATTATCGCCGCCGCGAAACAAAACGAGCAAGCCGCTAAGTTTATTGAAGGCAAAGAGATTGTTAAAGAGATTGTGGTGCCAGGGCGTTTGGTCAATATTGTAATCAAAGGATAAAAAATGACAAAAGTCGTAGCAAAAATCTGCCAGGTTGGGGGGGGTAAACACGTTGCCTTCGCGGGATTGCTTGCGGCGACTTTGTTGTTGTCCGCCTGTGGTTTTCATTTGAAAGGCATGGGTGATGCAGCCACGGCGACTTATCAAAGCATCAAGATTGTGCAAAATCCTGGTGTAAGAAGTGATGTCGCGCAGGCGCTGAACCAGCAATTGCAGGCCATGGGCATTAAAGTCGTCAGCAACTTAGCAGATGCTGAGCTGGTGTTGAATTTGCAGGCGACTCAAATGAATACGTCTATTACCGCTAGAGACGGTAAAGGGGATGTGTCCGGTGAGTTGCTGAAAATGATTCAGCCGTTCAATGCTCAAGTTGTAGCGACTGAAGAAAGTGTTATCCAAGCACGAGCCGTGGCTTATCGTGACCGAAGTGTTAACGCTGCACAAGCGCAGGCTTCCAGTCGTGAATTACAGTCGATTCAACGCCAAATGGCTTCAGAAGTTGCTTTGCAAGTATTGGATCGGTTGAACCGTGCTTATGCGTTGATGCACCCTGCTAAGCAACAAGAGAAAAAAGCGACAGACTCGTGATTACCGCACCGGCATTTATCAGGCAGACTCAACAACCGGGTTTTCAAATAAAGCCTCTGATGTTGATCTATGGTGAAGAGCCGCTTTACGTTCGTTTATCTCTGGATGCGTTGCGAGAAGCACTAAAAGCGCAAGGCTTTATGCAGCGCGATCGTTATGATGTTGAAGGACAATTCAACTGGCAGGATTTGCAAATGGATACTCAGGCAATGAGTTTGTTTGCGGACAAGCGTATTATCGAGCTGGATATGCCTAAGGGTACGCCCGGGAAGGAAGGTGGTGAGTTTATCCGTAACTGGCTGAATCAACAGCAGCAAGTGATGGACTTGGAAACCGTGGTGGTGGTGACCTGTGAAAAGTTGGATAGTCGCCAAACTAAAGCCAAGTGGTATCAAGCGATTGAAGCCCAAGGTTTGGTGGTGCAATCCAAGCCGATAGAAGGCAATGCATTGATTCAGTGGTGCCAGAAGCGTGCAGCTGACATCGGTTTGCAGTTGGATGGCGAAGCGGCAGCGGAATTGGCGCAACGCGTGGAAGGCAATTTGCTTGCGGCAGATCAAGAGTTGGAGAAGCTTGGGCTATTGTTTCCACAGGGCGCGCAGCTGACGATTGATAATATTCGTCAATCGGTTGCCGACCAAGCGCATTATCAATTGTTTGCGCTGAGCACGGCGATGTTGTTGGGTAAAACTCAATACGCCTTACAAATATTGCATCGGTTGCAGCAAGAGGGCTTGGAAGCGCCGATTGTTTTGTGGCTGTTGTCCAAAGAATTGCGCTCGTTGATTGCCGTCAGCCAAAAGCAACAGACAATGAATTTGACGCAAGCCTACAAGCAATTGAATATTTGGTCTTCAAAGCAAAATGAATTCAATGCCGCTTTGAGAAGACATAATTTAAGTTATTGGCAATCGTTGTTGGGATTGGCAATGCAAATAGATTTTCAGATAAAGGGATTGAGTCAGGGGGATGAGTGGGTGAACTTGTCGGACTTGGTGTTTAAAATCTCGCAATAGAACAAAAAAGAGAAAGTTATGAGCAATGATATTCAACAAATGATGCAAACCCTCGGGCAAAAGGCGCGTAAAGCTTCCCGTGAGTTGGCGGTGGCGACCACAGAACAGAAAAACCGTGCATTATTGAGTATTGCGGATGCTTTGCTGGCGCAAGCGGAAACGCTGAAAGCGGAAAACAAAAAAGATTTGGAAGCCGGTAAAGCAAAAGGGCTTGATGATGCCATGCTTGATCGCCTGACCATGACAGACAAAACGATTGCAGGCATGGCAGAAGGGCTGCGCCAGATTGCAGGCTTGAAAGATCCAATCGGTGAAATCGAACACATGAACTATTTGCCTTCAGGCATTCAGGTCGGCAAGATGCGCGTACCGTTAGGCGTGGTGGGCATTATTTATGAGTCGCGTCCAAATGTGACTATTGATGCAGCGGCTTTGTGCTTGAAATCAGGCAATGCCACTGTCTTGCGTGGCGGTTCAGAAGCTTATTTTTCCAATCATGCATTGGCGGCGTGCATTCAACAGGCACTGAAAGAAGCACATTTACCCGAAGCAGCGGTGCAAGTGGTGCAAACCACGGATCGTGAAGCGGTAGGCGAGATGATTGCCATGCCTGAATATATTGATGTCATTATCCCACGTGGTGGCAAAAGCTTGGTCGAGCGTATCAACCAAGGTGCCCGTGTACCGGTGATCAAGCATTTGGACGGTATCTGTCATGTTTATATCGATGATGATGCCAATACCGATAAAGCGGTAAAAGTCGCCATTAATGCAAAAACGCATCGTTACGGCGTGTGTAATGCGATGGAGACATTGCTGGTTGCGGAAAGTCGCGCTCAGGAAGTTTTGCCGATTCTGGCTAAGGCTTATGCCGAGAAGGGTGTTGAGCTTCGTGGCTGTGAAAAATCTCGTGCAATTGTCGAGATGAAAGCGGCAACCGATGAAGATTGGGCAACGGAATATCTTGCGCCGATTCTATCTATTAAAGTGGTTGCGGATGTGGATGAAGCCATTGATCACATTGCTCAATACAGTTCCGGTCATACCGAATCGATTATTACGGAAAATATCACCATTTCTCGTCGCTTCTTGGCGCAAGTGGATTCCAGCTCAGTAATGGTGAATGCTTCAACGCGCTTTGCCGACGGATTTGAGTATGGTTTGGGCGCGGAAATCGGCATCAGTACCGATAAGTTCCATGCACGTGGGCCTGTTGGCTTAGAAGGGCTGACGTCTCAAAAATATATTGTGTTGGGTGACGGGCACATTCGCCAGTAATCGACATTCCTCTTTCACCCCAACCTGGCAGGTTTTCAATACAAAATCTACCAGGTTGGGGTTTTCTAAATTTCCATTTTCAATCTATCACGCGCTTCGCATAATTTTCTAAAGGCTTCCGGTTCGCCGCCTTTATCCGGGTGATGGATTTGCGACAACTTTCTAAATTGCCGATTGATCGTTTCAATGCTCAAGCCACCGTCGATTTGCAGGATGCTGATAGATTCCTCAATGCTGATATGGCTAGAGGGCATGGTTGGCAATTTGCCAAAACTTTGCCAGAAGCTATCTAACAGTTCGATGACTTCCTTTTCTTGTGTCTTGATAAATTTTTCATAGTCTAAGTAATAGTCTTTGACTTCTTCTGGTGTCTCACCAAAATCTGCCAGGTTGGTCAGATCGTTATTGGAAGCGTTATCCATAGAAAGTAAACGGATTTCCAGGCTGTGAATGGCAAGCGTGCCTTTTTCTTCCTTTATCCATTTGTCTTGCAAGCGATAGAGTAGGTGAAAAAGTAGGAAGTGGGCGCGGAAAAGTTCTAGTGGTTCGAGCGAAGGGGTGAATTGCTCAAAGCCCCGTTCCACGAGTATGCGCATCAGGTCATATTCCTTATAGCAAGCGCCGCTGGAGAGGAGTTGCCACAGAGCTTGTTCTAAAGCGTCTGGAATGGCGGGATTAGCGTTATGATTTTGGGTCATAATTGTTATAATAAACAATAAAGCCAAAAAGAGATGGTTATTTGCAAATTAAACGTTTAATCGGCATTAACGGCGGCACATTTGATCCGATTCATTTCGGTCATCTGCGCCCGGCGCTTGAAGTTTTAAATGCACTTCATTTAGACGAGGTGCGGTTTATTCCTGCCTACCGTCCTGTCCATAGAGATACGCCTCAAGTTTCTGCCGAGCAACGGTGCGAAATGATTGAGTTGGCGATTCACAATCAACCTAAGTTCAAACTGGATCGAATTGAAATCGAGCTGGGTGGACCGTCTTATACGGTGAATACCCTGCGTGCCCTAAAAGAGCGTGAGCCTGATGCGACCTTTGTGTTGATGATGGGGTCGGATGCCTTCGCAAAGTTTGACACTTGGCATGATTGGAAAGGTATTTTGGCGCTGGCGAACTTGGTGGTGACGCATCGCCCGGGAGAGCCGATGCCGTCTGAAGGTGAAATCGGTCGATTGTTTCATCAGCGATGGGTGCCGAATTTAACGCAGGATGCAGGACAAATATTGGATTTGCCGATTACACAGCTGGATTTAAGTGCAACTGCCTTGCGCTCCTATTTGAGTCATGGCGATTCGGTGGACTATCTGATGCCGGAATCCGTTGCGCGCTATATTAAAGAACACCAACTTTACCAATAAGAGGGACTACACAAAAAAATGGATATCAAAGACGTTGAAGACTTGGTTGTTAAAACCTTAGAAGATAGCAAAGCCAGAGACATTCAGGTTTTGGATGTGACAGAGCTTTGTTCTTTTACTGACCGAATGATTGTGGCGACAGGGACTTCCTCTACGCATGTGCGTTCTACGGGTGATGCCGTTGCTCAAGCTTTTAAGGACATCAATGAAGCGCCGTTAGGTGTAGAGGCTGGTCCTGAACCTGATTGGGTTCTGGTTGATCTGGGAAATGCCGTGGTTCATGTGATGACGGAATCTGCCCGTGCGCATTACCAACTTGAAAAGTTGTGGCAAGCGCCTTCAGCTCAGGAAATGGTCAACTCAGCAAAAGCGTGATGCGGTAAAGCTTATATGCTCAGGTTGGCCCAAAAAGGTTGTTTTGGGTTTTCAGGAGAGTGTCCGCTAAAAATTGATTGTTTATGATTATTCATTTTATTGTGGTTGGGCAAAAAATGCCCAAGTGGGTTCAGGAAGGCTATCACGAATACGTGAAACGCCTGCCGAAGTCCTGTTCTTTGAAGTTGGTGGAACTGCCGATGGCGACTCGTGGAAAAACGGGGAGTGTTGATGGTTACAAAGAAGACGAGGCAAAACGTATCTTGGCAGCCGTACCTAAAAATGCTCAACTGGTCGTATTGGATGAGCATGGAGAGCAACCGACGACTTTGAAACTGTCACAAAAACTGGATGAGTGGTTGAGTTCCGGTCAGGATGTTGCGTTGATTGTGGGCGGGCCAGATGGTTTACAGGCAGATTTGATTGCGAGTGCCAGATGGAAGTGGAGCCTGTCGAAACTCACGTTGCCTCATCCGCTGGTCAGGGTAGTGGTGGCTGAGCAGGTTTACCGGGCTTGGTCGGTATTGCAAAACCATCCATATCACCGAGAGTAGTGCGTAGACACCTTCTTTTCTGACTAAGCGACGACCCATTGTCCTTTTCCTCTTCGTTTTGCTTCATACATGGCGTTGTCCGCGTCCTTTAAAATCGAGTCCACAGACACGTTTGATCTCTCATCGAATATTTTCAACCCGATAGAAGCACTGACATGACCGGAAATTTCATCCGCCAATGTCATCGGTTCTTGCAGTACCTCAATAATTTTTTCGGCGACCTGTGCAGCAAAACTGTCATTTTGAATATTTTCCAGTAAAACCACGAACTCATCGCCGCCAAACCTTGAGGCAAGGTCGGACTTTCTAATGGTTGACAGAATTCTCTCGGCAGCGGTTTTTAGCACAATATCTCCCGCGTCGTGGCCATATTGGTCGTTAATGTTTTTGAACCCATCGAGGTCAACGAAGAGTAGCGCGTTGGCTTGTGGTTGGCGATCCATTCTTAACAGTGTTCGGCTCAATGTGTCTGATAATACGTTACGCTTCGCGAGGCCAGTCAGCAGGTCGTAATGAGCCATCTTGTAGGTTTCTTCAAGCAAGGCTTCCTTCTCGGAGCTAAGCTGGTTGAAGGCCTGGGTCACGTGGTTGTAATAGGTCGCAATTAAATAGGCATCTGATTGAGGCTCCACCAAAATCTTTTTAGAGAAGTCCTGTTCTTTGGCCTGAATGTTCATGGCGCTTGCCAAGTCATACATGGAAGTTGAAGCCTTGTGTTCGGTGACATTGAGGCCGAGGATTTCATCCGTTTCCGATACCCGTAGTTTGAAAAAGTGATTGATGATGCTCAGAAGAACATAGGTAACGCCAAATGATAGGGCACCAATTGTGATAATGCCTGTTAATTGATATTCCAGTTGTTGAAGAATCTGTTCCGGTTGTACAAGAAATGCCACGGCCAATGTTCCGGTGATGCCAGCAAACAGATGGACGGGAACGGCATCAATGGCATCGTCGATACGCAGTTTAATCAATACCGACTTACCGATTAAATAGGCAATGCTACCGAGTGCGCCAATAATCATTGCCGAAGAGCTGGTGGCAAGATGGGCGCAGGCAGTGATGGCAACTAACCCCGATAAGACGCCGTTCATAATGTCGTTGACCTGGTAGTATCGGGTAGACAGTCTGCCCAATACTAAACCAACCAGTCCGCCAGAACACCCTGCGATTAGCGTATTGAGTATGACTAAACCAGTTACGGCATTCAGCGCCAAAACACTACCACCATTGAATCCAATCCAACCCAGCCAGATTAGGAACACACCCAGTGCGCTAAAAGCGAGATTGGATTGGTCAAAACTATGCACTCCATCATCAAAACGGCCAATGCGTGGACCGATGATTAAGATTGCTGCCAAGGCAGCCCAGCCACCAACCGAGTGCACAACGGTGGAACCGGCAAAGTCAATGAAGCCGAGTTGCGCTAACCAGCCTTCGGAATTCCATGCCCAATGCGCTTGAATCGGGTAAATAAACAAGGAAACGATCACGGCAATCACTAAGTATGATGAGTATTTAGTCCTTTCAGCAATGGCACCTGAAATAATGGTGACAGCAGTCGAGGCAAACATTGCGTGAAATAACATTAGAGTGGTATTGGATAGGCTACTCTCGTAAAAGAAAGCAGGGCTCCAGCCGAACCAACCATCATGACTTTTGCCGAGCATAATGCTGGCACCGACGATGGCAAAAATCATGAAAGCGATTAGAAAATCACTAAAGTTCTTGATGGCGGTTGAGATGGAGTTTTTAGTTCGAGTGGCACCAGCTTCAAGTGCAGTGAAACCTGGTTGCATGATTGCGACCAGAACTGCACTGAATAGAACCCATAGAATGTCGACAGGTTGTTCACTCATTTGCCTTGCGCCTATCTTAGAATTGCTTGTAGAGAAAGTACAACGACTTAGTTGCGCCCTTTTATGTATAGGCAAGCAAAATTAACACCATAATAATTAATGTTTTATCTTAAAAAGCCTTACTGTAATTTTTGAATATTGGAAGTAAAAATTTTTTGCTCTGTGCAAACAGATCGTTCAACTTTGTTCATCAATGGTGCATTGCAGCATTCTTGTCGTAATGCAATTCTTTATCAGGCGGCTCAGGGGGGAAGATGTTTATTGTCGTATTCTCCCTAAGGTTTTCTGTGCGGTTTTGAAGCGTGTGCTATCAACCCTAATGCGCTTTAGCTGCCAAAAGTCTTCGCACAAAAAAATAATTTTTTATATATAGGGGTTTTCAGCAAAATAAGTTTGACAGAAGGTGGTTGGGTGTGGATAATTTCGCAATCCTTTCAAACATTTATAGTTGTTGCAGAAAGATTTAGCCCTTTCAAAGCAGTGACTTGGTCGATGCGTATCGATATTAAACGATTGAAATAACCAAATTTTGGAGACAAATTTAAATGGCAAACTCAGCACAAGCTAGAAAAAGAGCGCGTCAAGCCGAAGCGCATCGTCAACATAACGCTAGCATGCGTTCTGCAATGCGTACAACTGTAAAGAAAGTTCTTCATGCAGTTGAAGCAGGTGACAAGGATGCTGCAACTGCTGCATTCCGTGTTGCTCAATCAAGCTTAGATGGTATGGCTCGCAAAGGCATCATCGCTAAGAACAAAGCATCTCGTAGTAAGAGTCGTCTAAACGCTCGCATCAAAGCTATGGCGTAATTGCTACGCAATTGTAAAGAAACCGGGTATATCCCGGTTTTTTTGTGCCTGAAATTCTTCAAAATCGAAATTCCAAGGATTTATACGCTTTTATTGGGTTTTCGGTTTATCACTTGGCGAACTACTGCTATGATTTTGCAGAGCATTCTTTAAGAATGTTGTTTCGTTTTTCATAACAAAGGAATTTTGTGAAAAGGTTGATAAAAGCCACTGCTACCGTGGGTAGTATGACTATGATTTCCCGTGTACTTGGCTTTGTCCGAGATATGGTGATTGCTCGTTATTTTGGGGCATCCACCGGAGCCGATGCATTTTTTGTGGCCTTTAAGATTCCTAATTTCTTTCGACGACTGTTTGCAGAGGGCGCATTTTCGCAGGCGTTTGTACCTGTTCTGGCAGAGGCAAAAGAAAAAAAAGGGCTGGATGCCGTTAGGCATTTGGTGAACGCAATCAGCTTCCGTCTTGGGAGTATATTGCTGGTATTGACGGTGTTCGGTGTTTTCGGTTCAGGCGCCTGGATGATGGTGTTTGCGCCTGGCTTTATTGATGACCCGGCTAAATTTAAGCTGGCATCCGATATGCTCTCTATTACCTTTCCTTATTTACTATTGATTTCGTTTGTTGCTCTTTCCTCTGCAATACTCAACACTTATAACCAGTTTGCTGTTCCTGCGTTCACGCCAGTGTTTTTGAATCTGGTTCTGATTTCTTTTGCTATTTGGGTGGCACCTTTGTTGTCCGTACCCGTCATGGCGTTGGCTTGGGGGGTGTTGGTTGCAGGTGTTGTTCAGCTATTGTTTCATGTGCCTTTTTTGATGAAGCTTGGGTTGCTACCAAAACCGAAACGATACGACGATCCGGGTGTGCATGAAGTAAAGCGCTTAATGTTACCTGCGCTGTTCGGCGTTTCTGTTGCACAGATCAATTTATTGATTGATACGGTGCTGGCATCTTTTCTGGTCACGGGCTCGGTGTCATGGCTTTATTATTCTGACCGTTTGATGGAATTCCCATTAGGGGTGTTTGGTGTTGCACTGGCGACAGTTGTGTTGCCGGGATTATCTAAAAAAGCGGCGAATGATGACTGGGAAGGTTTTAGAGAAGATTTGGATGGCGCACTTAGATTGGTCTTTATTTTAGGGGTGCCGGCGACCTTAGGGTTGGTCATGCTGGCGCAGCCACTGTTGGTGAGTTTATTCAACTATGGCGCCTTTGATGATCACGACGTGTTGATGGCGAGTAAGAGTTTGGTTGCTTATGGTTTTGGGTTGCTTGGTTTTATTTTAGTGAAAATTTTAGCTCCAGCGTTCTATGCTAGAAAAGAGATGAAAATCCCCGTCAAAATCGCCGTCATTGCGTTGGTTGTGAATACAACGTTGAACTTGATTTTAATCGGACCTTTCGCGCATGTTGGTTTGGCTGCTGCGACTTCTATAGCCGCTTTTGTCAATGCTGGGTTGCTTTATTACCATTTGAGAAAGTCAGGCGTGTTTTTTCACCAGCCGGGCTGGTCTAAGTTTGGGGTTCAGGTGTTGGTTGCCAATGTGCTACTGATTTTATTTTTATATGGTTTGACGCCTGCTAACAATGTTTGGTTGGTGTTTGATGCTTGGCATCGTTTGGGTTGGTTGGCTGCGTTGGTAGTGGGCGCTGTAGCAGTGTATTTTTTGACCTTGCTAATACTGGGGCTGCGTCCGTCACAATGGAAAAGAACGTCGGCATAATTGTCATAGTTTGAAACGCTTGTAAAAGTATAAATTCCTTGAATATTAGCAAAATTATGTTAGCTAGAATGGGCTATAATTTCAGGCTTACAGTTTGATTTAGTGATTGATGAAAACAAGGTTGAAAACACTGCTGCTATGCAATTGATTCGCGGCCTGCATAATTTGGATCGAGTGAGACATGCCTTTCAAAAAGGCAGCGTGCTGACGATTGGAAATTTCGATGGTGTTCATCTTGGACATCAGCGGATTTTAGATCAGGTTGCGGCTGATGCTGCAGTGGCTGGTCTGCCTAGTATCGTGATGTTGTTTGAACCCTTGCCAGTCGAGTTTTTTGCGCCGGAAAAAGCGCCTGTAAGATTGATGAATCTTCGTGAAAAACTGGATGCTTTTGGCAATACCCACGTTGATTATGTTCTGGTGTGCCGGTTCGACGAACGTTTTGCTCAGATGAGTGCCAATGCATTTGTCGAGGAGCTGTTGGTGGGCAGGCTGAATGTAAAGCAACTGGTGGTCGGCGATGACTTTCGTTTTGCCAAGAACCGTGAAGGCTCATTCCAAACTTTGGTGGACAGCGGTAAAAAGTATGGCTTTGTGGTCGAGGATATGTCTACGCTGCTGCATCAGGGCGAGAGAGTCAGTAGCACTCGTATTCGACAAGCACTGGCCGCACATGACTTGGACTTGGTTCAGCACTTGTTGAACAAGCCTTTTTACTTTAAGGGCCGAGTGATCCACGGCAAACAACTGGGACGACAGCTAGGCTTTAGAACGCTGAACTTGAACCCTAAGCGATTGCAAATGCCTGTAGAGGGCGTTTATACCGTTTATGTTTCAGGCTTAGCGGATGAAGACTGGCCGGGTATTGCCAATATTGGCGTGCGTCCAACAGTTGATGGGCTTCGCCCTTCGATAGAAGTGCATTTGTTTAACTGGACAAAAGACATCTACGGCTGTCACGTTGGCGTGAAGTTGCATCAGTTCATTCGTTCTGAAATGAAGTTTGATTCGCTGGATGCGTTGAAAGACCAGATATCGAAAGATGTGCAGCAAGCCAAACAGATTTTAAACCTAAATTAAACGCTTAGAAATTAACCGAAACGAAACCGAATTTTCAAAATTTGATTTAACGACTTAACGAAACTTAGAAGCAGATTATGGCCAAAGACTATAAACCGACTTTAAACCTTCCTGAAACGGATTTTCCGATGCGCGGTAACCTACCGAATCGTGAGCCGAATCAAGTGGAACAATGGGAAACTGAAGCACTTTATCAAACTGTGCGTGATGCTATGAAAGGGCGTCCGAAGTTTATCCTACATGATGGCCCTCCATATGCTAACGGCAATATTCATATCGGGCATGCGGTCAACAAAGTGTTGAAGGATATGATTGTTAAGTCAAAAGGCTTAAGTGGTTTTGATGCCCCTTACGTTCCAGGTTGGGACTGCCATGGTCTGCCGATTGAATTGAATGTTGAGAAGAAAAAAGGCAAGGTCGGCCAAAAAATTTCGGCAACAGAATTCAGACAGGCTTGTCGTGACTATGCCCAAAAACAGGTTGAAGGTCAGATGCAAGACTTCAAGCGTTTGGGTGTGATGGGTGACTGGGAAAATCCTTACCTGACAAAAGACTTTAAATACGAAGCGGATGAGATCCGTGCTTTGGCGAAGATGATTGAAAACGGCCATTTGGTGAAAGGCACCAAGCCGGTTTACTGGAGTGTTGGTGGACATTCTGCATTGGCGGAAGCTGAAGTCGAATATGAAGACAAGCGTTCACATGCGATTGATGTGCGCTTCAAAGTACTTGATGAAGAAGCTTTCTTCAAGCGTTGCCATCATGTCGAAAATCATTTAGGTGAAGGGTCATTATCGGTTGTTATCTGGACAACCACGCCTTGGACACTGCCTGCTAACCAAGCGGTCTCCATTAACCCAGAGTTGGAATATGTTGTCGTACAAGTTACCGGTGAGCACGGACCAGAAAGATTGTTTGTGGCCGAGGCCTTATTGAAAGACGTGATGGATAAATGGGGCTTTGAAACATATCGTGTGATTGCTTACGGTCGCGGTGACCAGTTTGACTTGATTCGTCTACAGCATCCATTTTATGACAGAGTTGTGCCAATTATTTTGGGTGACCACGTCACGACTGATGCGGGTACCGGGTGTGTACACACCGCACCTGGTCACGGTCAGGAAGACTATGCCGTTGGTTTGAAATATGACCTGGAAGTCGATTGTCCGGTTGATGGCAATGGTAATTTCGTTGCGGGGACACCACTGTTTGAAGGTGAAAATGTTCTTAAGGTTGATAGCCATGTCATCGAAGTGTTGCAAGAACACAAAGCGTTGGTGCATCACGAAGCCATTACTCACAGCTATCCGCATTGCTGGCGTACCAAGACGCCTTTGATTTTTCGTGCAACGCCTCAGTGGTTTATCAGTATGACTCAGTCAGGATTGCGTGAAGCGGCTTTGAAAGAAATTAAGCAGGTTCAGTGGGTTCCTGATTGGGGGCAAAGCCGTATCGAAGGGATGGTGGAAGGTCGCCCGGATTGGTGTATTTCCAGACAACGTTTCTGGGGTGTGCCGATCACTATTTTCGTACATAAAGTCACGGGAGAAATGCATCCGGACACCTTAGCGTTGATGGAAAAAGTTGCGAAAATGGTCGAAGAAAAATCTATCGATGCTTGGTATGACCTAGATGTTGCCTCTTTGCTAGGGGATGAAGCCGATGATTATGAACAGGTCACCGATATTCTGGATGTCTGGTTTGACTCAGGTGTTTCTCACTATGCGGTTTTGGGTCAACGCGAAGATTTATGTTCTCCTGCCGACTTGTATCTGGAAGGGTCGGATCAGCATAGAGGTTGGTTCCAGTCTTCAATGCTGACTTCCTTAGCGATTCACGGTCGAGCGCCATACAAGCAAGTATTGACTCATGGTTTCACTGTCGATAAAGACGGTAAGAAAATGTCTAAGTCCAAGGGGAACGTTGTAGCACCTCAGGATATTGCCAATAAATATGGTGCAGATATTTTACGTCTGTGGATTTCGGCAGCGGATTATCGCTACGAAATGACCGTATCGGATGAAATTATCAATCGTACGGCTGATTCCTATCGTCGTATCCGAAATACCTCTAGATTCTTGTTGGCAAACATCAATGGCTTCAATCCTGAAACTGATCAGGTTGCTTATGCCGATTTATTGCCATTGGATCAATGGGTTATTGGTCGTGCGTATAACTTGCAGCAAGAAATTATCGCTGCTTATGAAGCTTATAATTTCCATGCCATTTACCAAGCGGTAACCCACTTCTGTTCTATGGACTTGGGGGCGTTCTATCTGGATGTCATCAAAGATAGACAATACACCTGTAAGCCAGATGGCTTGCCAAGACGTTCAGCACAAACAGCGCTGTACCATATTGTGGAAGCACTGACGCGTTGGATTGCGCCTATCCTGAGCTTTACCGCAGAAGAAATCTGGGCAACCTTGCCGGGAGATCGCAGTAAGACAATTTTTGTCGAGCAGTGGTATGAAGGTTTGACGGCTCTGGACGAAAGTCAGGCGATGAACTCTGCTTATTGGGATACCATCATGGCGGTGCGTTCTGCTGTTGCAAAACAGCTTGAATTGCTACGTAATGAAGGTGCTGTAAAAGGTTCTTTGACCGCAGAAGTTACGCTGTATGCTGAAGACGCATTGTTGGCGCAGATTGAGAGCTTGGAAGATGAGTTGCGTTTTGTCCTGATTACGTCTTACGCCAAAGTTTTGCCGATCAGTGCCAAGACTGATGCAGCGGTTGAGTCTGAAATGGATGGCCTGTGGCTGGAAGCCAAAGCAACGGATAAACCGAAGTGTGGTCGCTGCTGGCATCACCGAGAAGATGTCGGTACGCATTCTGAAGATGAAGAGCTTTGCCAACGTTGTATTGATAACGTTCATGGTGACGGCGAAACGCGCCATTTTGCATAGGGTTTAGGTTTGACAAACGCAATGAATGGATGGCGATCAACCGGACTAGTCACTTTGTGGCTGGCGCTGTTGATAATTGTGTTGGATCAACTCACCAAATACTGGGCGAATAGCGCGCTGGAGTTTGGCGTGCCGGTTGCGGTATTGCCGCATTTGAATTTCACGTTGGTGTATAACGAAGGTGCGGCATTCAGCTTCTTAGCGGATATGGGCGGCTGGCAACGTTGGTTGTTTTCTGCTTTAGCGGTGGCTGTGAGTTTGGTGCTTATCTTCTGGTTAAAACGTTTGCCAAGCAAATGGACCTTGGAAGTCGTGGGTATCAATTTGGTATTAAGCGGCGCGCAGGGTAATGTGATTGATCGTTTGATTGAAGGCAGAGTGACCGACTTTGTCGATTTCTATATCGGGCTTTGGCACTATGCGACGTTCAATGTCGCTGATATCGCTATTTCAATTGGTGCGGTTGTTCTTCTCTGGTCAGAGTTCTTTTCTAAGAAGCCAAAAGAAACTGAATAACAAGATTCTTTAACGCGTTTTCTTTGTGAAAATCTGCCAGGTTGGGGGGGTAATGACACTCTCCCAACCTGGCAGATTTTTTTGTTTTAAGGCTGTGTATCTGATGCTTTGAGGGCAGAAGAGCGCTTTTGCTTTACTTCCTCATTATTAAGTTTGGTGAGTTTGCACATCAACTTCCAGAACTGATAGGCGCTTGGATAAGCGGCAGACGTTCGGTTGGACGAACGTATGTCTGTATCAATAGTGGATGTGTCGAAAGATGGCATGGATGTCATTTGTGACCAATTCTTGTTATTTATCGTTAAAGCATTAAATCTCGTTAATGCCTATTTTAACCTTTTTAATTCAATAGGTTAAATTCGAAAATAAGCTTATAAAAAGCGTTATCCCCCGACAGGGAAAAACGCTTAATTATTCTCCCTGATTCTTTCTCAGGATTTCCAGCATACGATAGGAAGGGTAACCATCCGGTGGTAGGTTGTTGTTGATCTGATAATTGCGAACTGCCTGGCGTGTTTTTCCGCCAATAATGCCGTCCAGAACCCTAATGTCATAGTGATCGCGTTTTAGTCGATCCTGTAGCTCGATGATTTGCTGATGTGAAAGCGAGCGATCATCTTTTGGTTGTGTTTTGGTGAGCCCAGGGCGTCCGACGAGGCGATCAGCCAAATGCGCGACGGCAAGCGCATAACTGTCAGAGTTGTTCCAGCGCTTGATGACGAAATAGTTGTCATAAACCAAGAATGCAGGTCCGCGATAGTCATAAGGCAAGACAAGTGCAGCGTCCATGACTTCATTAGGCAGAGCACGGCCATCGGCAAGTTTTATTCCAAGCTTTTGCCAGTAAGCAAGAGGGTGTTTGGTTTTGCCATCTGCAAGAGTTAGGTCAAAGCCTTTAGGTAGCGCAACTTCTCTCCCCCAGTTTTCACCGCGTTGCCAGCCAAGTTTTTCTAGGAAGTTCCCCATGGAGTTGAAGACATCAGGCAAGCTGTTCCATAGATCTTTCGTACCGGAATTGTCGCCATCAACCGCGTATTTAAGGTAGTTACTGGGCATGAACTGACATTGTCCCATGGCACCAGCCCAAGAGCCTTTCATTTCGTCGACAGTCACATTGCCTTGGTCGAGAATTTCTAAAGCGCTAATCAACTCTTTGGTGAAAAAGTTGGAACGACGGTCATCGTAGGATAGCGTCGCTAAAGATTCGATAATCGGTGTATTACCGGTATAGCCACCGAAATTGGTTTCCATGCCCCAGAAGGCAACCAGAAAGCGTTCAGGTACGCCGTATTTCTTAGTGACTTCTGAGAGTTCGGAGTGGTATTTCTGAAGGAAGAATTTTCCTTTCACGATACGCCAGCTAGTGACGGCACGATTGAAGTATTGCCAAAAAGTTTGGGCGAACTCAGGCTGTCTTCTATCTAACTCCAATACACGTAAATTTAAATGGACGTCTTTGAAGGCAATATTTAATGTTTTCTGCGAAATACCCTGCTTGAGTGCTTGCTTTTTAAAGTCAGTCACCCACTTTTGGAAGTCAGCTTCGTTTTGCGTTGGTGGTGGCGTGTAAGTGCTGGCAGTAGCTGGTTGTAGTATAAATAGTACCGCAAAAAAACTGAGTAGGGTTCTCAGTGCAAGCGATGTTAGTCGAGAGTGTTTTGTGCCCAAAGTCATGCGTCCAAAGTGGTTAGTGTTATAGGTTTTATTCTTTGTATGAACGTTTTATTTTACTAAGAGGACAGTCCGAATGCAGTAAAATAAAGCTTATTTTCCGAGAATATTTTCATGTGTCGTTTTTTTGCTACCTCCCCTAAAGGCCTTTCCGAACTACTAAGAGAAGAGTTGTTGTCTTTTGGGGCAGACAGTCCAAAAGTTCAACCGACGGGCGTAACCTTTGAAGGGAGCCTGGAAGTTGGTTATCGCACGTGCCTGTGGTCTCGTTTGGCGAATCGCGTATATAAAGTCATTTTGCAAACCAAGCTGGATAATCAGGAGGATTTAACTGAGCAGGTTGCAACAATCGATTGGCGTAAGCACTTAGTGGCAAATGGAACCTTCGCCGTTTCTTTTTCCGGGCAAGGCATGGGGATTACCCATAGTCATTATGGTGCCCTAAAAGTCAAAGATGGCATTGTCGATTTCTTCCAAAATCGTGGTCATCAACGCCCAGTGGTAGATACTGAAAACCCAGATTTACGTATCCATGCCCACTTGAATCGCAATGAGCTGACGTTAAGTATCGACTTGATTGGTTACTCATTACACCAACGCGGTTATCGTGAAGGTCAGCAAGTTACAGCGCCATTGAAAGAGAACGTTGCTGCTGCAATATTGATGCGTAGCCAATGGCCGGAAATCGCTAAGTCTGGTGGTTGTTTGTATGACCCTATGTGCGGTTCAGGAACCTTTTTGGTTGAGGCCGCGATGATGGCTTCTGATTGTGCGCCGGGATTGTTCAAAGCGGAGCGCATGTTATTGACCCGTTGGAAGGGTCATGATTCGTCTTTATGGCAGACACTGGTTACCGAGGCTGAAACGCGAGAAGCAGATGGTTTACAAAACCTGCCGAATATTTATGGCTCCGATTTGTCTCACCGCTCGTTGGACATAGCACGTGAAGCGGTTATGGCTGCGGGCTACGATGATGTGATTGAAATCAAACAAATGTCTGTGGAGCAAGGTCGACGGTGGGGGGATTGGCAATCGGGCTTGATCGTCAGCAACCCGCCTTATGGTGAACGTCTGGGAGACGAAGAAACTGTTAAGCAGATCTATCAGGCATTGGGTCAATATCTAAAAGCCGAATTTGTCGGTTGGCAGGCTTCTGTACTAACGTGTCATTCTGAACTCGGTTTGTATATCGGTATCAAAGCCAAGCGATCTCATGATTTCTTTAACGGCGCCATGCCGTGTCGCTTGTTCCGTTTTGATGTTGAAGAAACCTGGTTCCGTGAGCCAGCGCTGGAAATCAGCACAGATTTAGCAACACAAGTTCAAAGACATTTCCCTGAATTATCGGCTTCTGAAAATGCGGTGATGATTGCCAACCGTATCAAGAAAAACCTTAAAGGTTTAAAGCCATGGTTAAAGAAGGAAGATATCCAAGCCTACCGTGTCTATGATGCGGATATTCCTGAGTATGCGTTGGCAATAGACGTTTATGAAACCGAAGAATCGGGTCGACATTTGGTAGTGGCGGAATACGCACCACCGAAAACGGTGAATCCTGCAAAGGCAAAAAAACGCCTTTATGAAGCCATGTCGGTGCTGCCAGAAGTATTTGATATTGATCCAAACGATATCCATTTTAAAGTTCGGGAGCGACAAAAAGGCAGTGCCCAGTATGAACGTATGGATGAGCAAAAACGCTACTATACCATCACGGAAAATCAGGCAAAAATCCGCGTCAATTTCACCGATTACCTTGATACTGGTTTGTTTTTGGATCACCGTACCGTGCGCCAGAAAGTGGCAGAACTGAGTCATGGCAAAAGTCTGTTGAACTTGTTTTGCTATACCGCAACGGCTACCACTGAAGCAGCGGTTGCGGGTTGTAAATCCAGCTTAAGTATCGATATGTCCAAAACCTATCTTTATTGGGCGACGCATAACTTTATGTGTAATGGCATTGATGAAAAGCGTCATGTGCTGTTGCAGGAAAACGTCCTTGAATGGTTGGATAAAGAAGCTGAAAAACCGAGTCAAACTTACGATGTGATCTTTATCGATCCACCCTCCTTTTCGACTTCTAAACGAATGGAAGGAACGCTCGATATTCAACGCGATCATGTTGATATATTAGAAAAAACCTTGAAATTACTGAGTCAAAGTGGCAAGCTGATTTTCTCGAACAATTTGCGTAAGTTTAAATTGGAACGATCCGCTTTTGATGCAATGTGGCATATTGAAGACATTACGCAATCTACTATGCCGCAAGACTTTAAGCGTAACCCTAAAATACATCAAGCTTGGATTTTTTCACGGCAATAGGGCGGTAAAAAGTCATGTTTCAGCTATTTCATGAAATCCCAGAACAGCATTTGTCTTTTTTGGATAAGCTGGAAATGGAAGTCTTTAAGGCGCAATTATCCGAGAGAGCTTCGGACTTCAATACGGCTTTGCCGCGATGGAAAAAACAACTGGAAATAACACAAGAAGACCATGCGTTATTGATAGAAGGTTTTTATCCTAATCTCTTTTCTGATGTACTTCATGACGACTTTTACGCCTTGTTTTATAAGCAAGCCATCTTTTGGTTAGACAGTGGACTTAGTCAAAATAAAGCGCTGAGGCTTTTGGATTTCGTCCGCGCTGAACTTCTAAAATATTCTGATGACTTAGACAGCCCAGCATTGGGCGCTGCCTTGTCTAACTTCTGTCAAATTGGCGCATTGACGGTGCGTCTGGTCTACGACCTATCCTCGTCATTGGAGCAAATCAAACAGCGCTCAACCAATGAAATTCGACGTTTGAGAAACTTTTACGACCTCTTGGCGCATCCTGCAGCAGAGGATGTGTTTGATGTGTGTTTTCAACATCAAGCGTGGAAAGAGTTGGCATTTGAGTTGGCGCTGGGCAGAAATGCTGACCTTCAAGCGTTTGACCCCGACCATTTGAAATCCAGAGTGGCAGAGTGGCTTGAAGCCGACGGGAAAACGAAGATTCCAGAAAGGGAAATTCGTCAATTTATCCAAGCCCATGAAAAAGTTCACTTGCTTGGGGTTATGGCGGTGGATGCATCAAGAAATAGTCGTTCTAAAGACATTATCGCATTGTTGAATGAAATGGAGCGCAACTCTCAAATTGTTATGGATACGCTACTGGATATTCTTGAGAGAGAACTGGTGAGTAATGTCAATGACGATGCGCTTAAAGGTTTTTTGAACGGCAATTTACTGGAAATCGAGATGGAGCGAACCTGTGCCTTTGCAAAAAGGCATGACTTCTGGCTGGATTTGATTGTTGTCGGGCTTGGAGATTACAAAGAATCTCGTGTTGCTCTCGATCATATCGCTCAAGCGATTAAGTTGCTGGCAAGAACCGAAGATATGTTGTTCTATGTAGAAGAACAACAGGTTTTCGTGATTTTGTCGCTGGGTAAAGAAACCGAGGGCGCGCACATTTTTGCCAACCGGGTGTTTAACTCCATTGAGCATGACCATGTGGTTTTAGAAGATGGTCGTTCGGTGAAAATTGATATTCCATGCGGTGCTTTGAGCTATTGGGCAGGGTTGAGTTTACCGACGAATGATGTCATGGAAGCACTCATGCACCAACTGCATTTGGCTGAGAGTTCTCCAAAAGCATCAGTCAAATATACGGTATTGGATGTTATTAAACATCCTGCTCAGGAAGGTAGGTCGGGGAGCCAAAGCCAGGATCTGGAAGAGGATGCGGATGACGTTTGGTGCTAGTTTATTGACCTAGATCATTTTAAAGAAATTAATGATTTCTTCTGCGCTCGGGTGAGCGATAATGTGCGCCAATCCTGTGTCTGAAGAAATAAATCAAGGGAAATGTTGTGGAACAAACTATCCGATTTGATGAAGAATTAATAAAACGCTACAACCAAACTGGACCAAGATACACGTCCTATCCGACGGCGCTTCAGTTTGAAAGTGATTTCGGTATTGCCGACTATGAAGCGGCCGCTGAGCGCAGCAATGTTTCTGGCAGAAACCTATCCTTGTATTTCCATATTCCATTCTGCGATACCGTTTGTTTCTTCTGTGCCTGTAATAAAGTCTGGACGAGAGACCGCTCAAAAACCACGCCTTATCTGCAACGTTTGTATAAAGAAATCGAGATGCAATCAAAGCTGTTCGACCCAAGTAGAAAAGTCGATCAACTGCATTGGGGCGGTGGCACACCTACTTTCATCAATATGGATGAAATGTCTGAACTGATGGAAACCACAAGACGTTTCTTTAACCTGCATGATGATGACACCGGTGAATACTCGATAGAAATCGATCCGCGCGAAGCCAGTAAAGAGTCAGTAAAGCTATTGCGTCGTTTGGGCTTTAATCGCATGAGTCTTGGGGTGCAGGATTTTGATGAAAAGGTGCAGAAGGCGGTTAATCGTATTCAAACACAAGAGCAAACGTTTGCTGTGTTGGAAGGTGCTCGTGAAGCTGGCTTCATGTCGGTGAATGTCGATTTGATTTACGGTCTGCCGTTCCAGACAGAAGCTGGATTCATGCGCACGTTGGATCGTGTACTGGAAGCAGAGCCAGATCGTTTTTCCATCTTTAACTATGCGCACATGCCGAGCCTTTTCCCAACGCAGAAAAAAATGAATGAAGCGGATATGCCTTCTCCGGATGAGAAGTTGGCGATCTTGCATGCCACCACTAACCGTCTGTTGGAAGCAGGGTATGTCTATATCGGTATGGATCACTTTGCTAAGCCTGATGATGAGTTGGCGATTGCACAGCGTAATGAAACGCTATACCGTAACTTCCAAGGCTATTCGACGCATGCCGAATGCGACTTGATTGGAATGGGGGCGACATCCATCTCTTTGATCGACAACACCTATGCGCAAAACTATAAAGGCTTGGATGAATATTATCAGGCGATTGATGCAGGGCATCTGGCAACCTTCAGAGGCGTACACCTAACAGAAGATGATGAGTTGCGTCGTGATGTGATTACCCGTTTGATTTGTCACTTCCACTTGAACTTCGACAAGGTTGATCAGCATTGGGGTATTCATTTCGAAGAATATTTCGCAAAAGAATTGCAGGCACTGAAGCCGATGGTGGAAGATGGATTGATTCAGTTAACGGATAAAGACATTTTCGTGACGCCAGCAGGACGTTTGTTGATTCGTAACATCTGTATGGTGTTTGATGCTTATATGAAGCCGGAAGTACAAAATCGTTTTTCTAAAGTGATTTAGGCAGCTTTGCCAGACAAAAATCTACCAGGTTGGGGGAATTATCTCAAAACTTGGTGGACTTCATCCATTAGGCGTTGTAACGCGCCTGTCTGTTTTTTGAAACATTCGTAAGCTTTTTCCGCAGCTTCATTTCTTTGAGATTCGTTTTCGGCTAAGGCAATCAGTTGTTGCCCAAGTTCTTCGGCATCGTTTGAAATGATGACCGCATCGTCCTGCTTGAATGAATCATAAAGAGCTTGAAGGTTTTTGTGGTACTGGCCGGACAGCACAGGCTTCTTAAGTGCAGCAGGTTCCAAGATATTATGCCCACCAAAGTTGACAAGGCTACCGCCAATAAACGAAACGTTCGATACTTGAAACCAAAGCATTAGTTCACCAATGGTATCTGCCAAGTACACTTGTGTGCTCTCTGTGACAGTTTCATTCTTGGAGCGTATGGCTGCGGTGGAGGGCTCAAGAAGTTGCGCGACTTCCGCAAAGCGGTCGGTGTGACGTGGTACCAGAATCAGTAAAGCATCTGGTTGATGTTTTAACAGGGCTTGATGTGCTTGTAGCATCAACTCCTCTTCATGTTTGTGTGTGCTGGCGGCTACCCAAATGAAGCGTTGCTCAGCTTGGCTTTCCCAACGCCAATACTTGGCTTTTTCAACTAAATCATTCGGTACTTCAATATCAAATTTGAGGTTTCCTAGCACTTTGATTTTTGCGGTATCTGTGCCTAAGGCTTCGAGGTTGTTTTTGTCTTGTTCGAACTGCGCTGCGATGAGATGTGTTTGATTCAAGGCATTTTTGACAAGTGATCCGCCGTATTTCAGATAGGCCTGAAAGGACTTATTTTTGAGACGTGCATTGGCCAAGATCAAAGGAATGTTTCTGTTGGCGCAAGCCTGGTAGAGGTTTGGCCAAATTTCCGTTTCAATCATGATGACCAGCTTTGGCTGAACCTGATTTAAAAAGCGGTTAACGGCAAAAGGATAGTCGTAAGGAATCATTTGATGCTGCAGCTCGACAGGTGCAAATTTCAAAGCTTGAATTGCCCCCTGTGTTGAACCACTTGTCAGGGTGATCGGTAGTTCAGGGTAAGTTTCTTTAAGAGATTTTAGCAGTGGAAAAATCGATCGGGTTTCGCCTACCGATACTGCATGAACCCAAATACCGTTTTGCTTGAATGGGGTTGGGTTGAATCCAAAGCGCGCGGACAGGCAGTGAGGAATACTTGGGGTTTGTTCATCTCTGGTTTGCTCGGCTTTGCGGCATCGTTTGGCGGCTTTGTAGAGCACAAGCGGGAAGGCCAACCAAAGTAATAGACGATAAAGCAGAGCATTCATAATCGACAGAGAGCTTTAATGAGGGTTTAAGTCGTAAATTTGAATGACACCTGCAACCTGATCGTTTTCTTTGACCAAAAGAGATGTAATCTTATTTTGGTTCATTACGTCTTCAGCATCGGATAAGCGGGCGTCAGCTTCAATGGTTTTCGGATTCAGGTTCATGATGTCGGCAGCAGTTTTTTCCATCAAGCCAATCAAATCGGCTTCCATGTGGCGTCGCAAATCACCATCTGTGATAATACCTTTGCCATTATCCACAATGCATAACCCCAAACGACCTTCTGTCATGGTTTGAATGACGGTTTTGATGTCATCTGACCCTTTTACGAAAGGAAGGTTTTCCGATTTCATTTCATGACGGACGCGAGTTAAAAGCTTACGACCAAGACTTCCGCCTGGATGGAAGCGGGCAAAGTCATGCGGCTGGAAGTTTCTCGATTCCATCAGTGCCACGGCAAGTGCATCGCCCATGACTAAAGTCGCTGTGGTAGATGAAGTCGGTGCCAATTGAAGTGGGCAAGCTTCCTGTGGTACAGCGATATTAAGGTGGAAGTGGGAGTTTTGCGCCAGCGTTGATTCGGGTTTGCCAGTAATTGAGATAATGACATTACCATTGTCTTTCAGGAAAGGTAGCAGTTTGATAACTTCCTCTGTTTCCCCGGAATTTGAAAGCGCAATAAAGACATCATTTGGTGTCACCATGCCCAAGTCACCGTGAAAGGCTTCACCCGGGTGCATGAAAAAGCATGGCGTTCCTGTGCTGGCAAGTGTGGCCATGATTTTTTTACCGATCAAGCCGGATTTTCCCATGCCGCAGATGACGACACGGCCTTTGGCGGCAAGAATAGCTTTCACTGAGCCATCGAACTGCTCGTCTAACAAGGTTTCAAGGTGTTTGATGGCGTCCGCTTCAATTTGGAAGACGCGTTTGGCAATGGCGATTGTATCCATAATGTCCGTTAAATAACTCCTGATTGACTAGAACTTATAACCGATATGAAGGTTATGAAAGTCTGTACCCGGGTTAGGTAGTTCTATATTAGCATTAGAAATATGTAAATAACGATAACCTATTTCAAAGTGTTTGGTTGTGAAGCCGATGCCTAGAATATCACCAAACTGGAATTGGGTAGATTTGTATTCATTTTCTATTGTGATGTCCGAGATAAAATGAGGGCCGGCGCCTGCTTCAATATATGGGGTCAACCCGCTCAATTTCCAGTTGTAGTGGAAAATAGGCGTAAGCCCAATAATCCAGCCACTTTTGTTTTTTGGGTTCTTACGAGTTGAGTGCCATTCATTCGCACTGACTTCCCAACGACCATTAATGCTGAACCGATCACTGTCATATAAGGGTTTGTTCCAGTCGGCGCCTAAACCAATACGTGTCTGCTTCACACTGTCATCCGCGCCACCGTCCAGAGAAACAGTGGTCTTATCGGTATTGATGTCAGGGTGTAAAGAGCAAGGTGCTTGACCTTGATAACAAGCAAAACCTAAAGAGGCAATCCCGCTCCAAATCGCCAAATTCATGAATGAACTATTATCTAAAGCCTTTGCGGGTGTCGAAATTCCTAGTGAAAGAAAAGCTGCCATTAAGGCAGGAAAAATAGATTTTTTGTGCGAAAAATGAATCATGTTTTTATGGTTACTGGTTTGCTAACGATTGTGCCAGCCTATGATAGAATAGTCAGTCGTTAAAATTTGAAATTACCGTATTCTAATCCAATCATGGAATGAATGAAAATCGAATTCAATTAAATCCATTGTTCTAGAGCTGTTTATGCACGATTTTTCTAATGCCAAAATTCTAGTCGTCGGAGATGTGATGTTAGACCAATATTGGTCTGGTTCCGCGCGACGTATCTCACCTGAAGCCCCAGTTCCGGTTGTTAAAGTCAATAAAGATGAAGTACGTGCCGGTGGCGCAGCTAACGTTGCGATGAACATTGCAGCATTGGGCGCTCAAGTGACCTTGATTGGAACCGTCGGCAATGACGCGTTTGGCGATCAGTTAACGCAAGTGGTTTCTGATGCCGGCGTTCGACCCGTGTGGGTGAGCTCCGAGAGCGGTACGATTTGTAAGTTGAGAGTGCTGAGCCACCATCAGCAGTTGATTCGTATGGACTTTGAAAATGCCATTCCAGAAACGACAGCGCAAGGTATTGTAGAAAAAGTGGCAGCCGAGGTTTCTAACTTTGATGTTCTGGTCATTTCTGATTACGCCAAAGGTACGTTGCAATTTGTTGAACAGATCATTGCAAAAGCAAAGCAAGCCCAAGTCCCTGTTTTGGTTGATCCTAAAGGGTTGGATTTTGCGCGCTATCATGGCGCGACTTTAATTAAACCGAATCAACATGAATTCGAGCAGATTGTTGGAGAGTGCGTGGATACGACGGATTTGATTGCCAAGGCGGAAGAGCTGATTAAGACTCTTGGGTTGGATGCGCTATTGGTGACGCGTAGTGAAAATGGGATGGCATTGGTTGAGACCGATAACAAGCCTTTCCTATTAAAATCTAAAGCTCAGGAAGTGTTTGATGTTACGGGTGCAGGTGATACTGTCATGGCGGCACTTGCAACCGCATTCGCCAGTGGATTAGGGCTGAAAAAAGCTATGCAACTGGCGAATGAAGCGGCCAGTATCGTTGTGAGAAAAGTTGGCACTTCAACCGTCACCAAGGCAGAATTGGATGAGCAATTGAACGTTGCAATGCGCTACCAGGGCTATGTCGCCATGAGTGCCGAAGAGGTTAAGTCCTTGGTCGAGCTTTCTCAAGAGAAAGGTGAGCGTGTTGTTATGACCAATGGTTGTTTTGATATCTTGCATAGCGGGCATGTCCGTTATTTGAATGAAGCCGCTAAACAAGGTAACCGCCTCATTGTTGCCGTTAACTCAGATGATTCTGTCAAACGCCTGAAGGGCGAATCGCGTCCGATTGTTCCACTGGATAGTCGTATGGAGCTTTTATCTGCGTTGAGTTGTGTGGACTGGGTGGTACCATTTGATGAAGATACGCCGGAAAATCTGATCTGTTTTCTGAAACCCGATGTTCTAGTCAAAGGGGGAGATTATCGCCCTGAAGATATTGCAGGTTCAAAGTGTGTTTGGGAAAATGGTGGAGAGGTTGCGGTGCTTTCTTTTTGGGAAGGGTATTCAACCACCAAGCTTGTCGAAAAAATTCAAGAAGATTAACGTCTCAAAAAGGAATTGCATGAATATCGAAGCCGCCTATCAAGAGCATCAAAAAGCGATTGAATCAGTACTGAAGTCCGGTGACCTATTGCAGGAAGTGGTACAAAAGATGATTGCGGCGTTGGAATCGGGCGCCAAAGTACTATGGATGGGTAATGGTGGTAGTGCGGCAGAAGCACAACACATGGCAGCGGAACTGATGGTACGTTATGTCATCAATCGTCAGCCGTTGGCCTCCATCGCTTTGACAACCGATAGCTCTTTATTGACCGCACACTCCAATGACTTTGAATTTGAAACGATCTTCTCCCGTCAAGTTGAAGCACTTGCTCAACCGGGTGATGTTGTAATTGGTATGAGTACCTCCGGTACCAGTGCGAATGTCCTAAAGGCGATGGAAGTGGCTCAAGAAAAGGGCTGTTTGACGATTGCTTTGATTGGAAGCAAGGTTTCACCGCTATCGGAAACCGCTGATTATTGTTTTCCTATCCATTCCCAACAAACTGCGCGTATTCAAGAAGCGCATACGTTTTTAAATCATTTAATCTGTGAAGGCTTGGATGCGCATTTTGCCGATGGCAATGCGTAATTGATAAGCTTTAGAAAAGATTCAATTGGTCGGGACAGTAGGATTTGAACCTACGACCCCCGCCACCCCATTTAAAACTGATCTTATACAAGAATATACGAGAATATTCTTGTATATTCAAAAAAAACTATAAAAACAACGTCTTAACTTTAGTCTCTACTGGGCGTGTTTGTTTTTTTTTTGCATGCTGATGTATCTAAATGTATCACTTTGTATAGTCAGTTTGCTACCTATTTGCTACCTGAAAAATTAGTCAATAATATAAGAAATGGATTTAAATGAAGTGCAATCTCCATTGCATTCACAGATTCTCTAGCTAAATAGATTTGGTCAAAAACTAGCTTGTTCGTATTCAAAACTGAACTTAGCTGAGAAGTTTCTAGAACTTTAGTGGCAATTCAGAAGATGTTTTTGCTGCACTATATAAGAGGCACGGGTGAATGTTGAAGGTGTATTTGTACGCTTTGGAAAAGGTGTGGGTAAGTTAGAAGAGTGCAGAGTGGTGATAGATATCTATAAGGTTTTAGTGGGGCTTCAATTGTATTGATTTTGTAGGGCTTAAAAATAAAAGCGAGTTTGTTTGGAGAGTTTGATAATGTCTTCGTTATCAATGTTAGTCGATTCTTTTCTACTTCTTCCTTTCGGCGTTAGTATATTAATTTCTTGCGAATCTTTAAGCTCTGCAAGAGCTTTTGCAAAATGATTTCTTCCAGCAGGCGTAGAAGTTCCAATCTGTTCCTCTAGTAGTGAAGAAAAAGTTTTTTGCAGTGTTGTATTGTTTCTAAGATACTTTAAGAGGTCTTCGATCAATGTCTGGTGAACAGCCTCTTCATCTTTGCAGTTAAACTCAAATTCAAAACCAGATTGAACATCGTTGATAGGGTCGTACTCAAACATTTTTGTGCCTGAACCTGCATCTTGCACAAAGCCATTCTTTGTTTCCCAAATAACGCTATTCATTTCATCTCGAGCTCTAAAATTATTTGAAAGATGAAGGTATAAATAAGCACCATTTGCGCTTTCTCGTGATCTAATAAATAAGACGTTACTCCAACGAGCTCCTGATTGCATAATGATATCTCGAGCAATCAGGTATTGAATGGCGATTCTATGAATTTTTCTGTAAGTAGCTGAAGCATCCCTGAATTCTTCTATAACTTCTTGTGTAAGCACATGTTCAAGTCGTACGGATTTTATAACCTTCTGGATTCTTTCATCCATACTTAAAAAATTAATTAGTTTATCTGTAGCAAAAGTAAGGATGATCTCTGCTCTTGAGCCTAATGTTGAGAAAATTTGTTGAATTTCAGTGATTGTTGCGTGTTTATATCCATACTGGTCTAACAAAAATATAACCTTGTTTCGTTGCTGTTTGTTTGCAGTATATTTTTGCAGTATTGAGGGGAGTACTGATTTAAAATCATTTTGGATTATTTGGATGTTTGAATTATGTGTTTTATAGTCGTATCCGAATTGATCAAGGTAATACCGTAGCTGTTGATTTGCTTCAGGAGAGGGGTCGATAAATATTCGTTTACCTACAATTTTGAAATCTTTTTCTCTTTCACAATTAAGTATTGCTTCCGCCTCTTTTAATGTTTCAAGAATGAGTAAGGGCGACCCTAAATGAAGCTCTCCGGACTCCGTTTGATATAGACCTCCTCCACTAAAGCCATCGATGATATCAATGTTTAACCTTTCTTGAGCAGGGCTAGGAGAAAGAGCTTTGGCAAATCTGATAAGGTACTCTTTCAAAGTTTCATGCTTAGAAATGCTATGAGGTTTTATTATTGGTGGGTTATGAATATCCCAATCGTATTCTGTTTTAGCCATTTTTTATTGTGTTGTAACTGAAATTCCTTTTAATGAATCGTATTGTGGCATGTCATCCCATGTACGACCTTTGAGCAAACGTCCATTGTCTTTTTTGGAGCGTTTCTTTCCGTCAGCTCCCCAGCCTCCCCACTGTTTGAAGAAAAAACTTACATCAGCAATTTCACATTGTTCTTGAATGTTTTCAGCCCATTCGGGTTTCATTGGTCGAGCTTTTGGACCAGATTCGCCCCCAACAATCACCCAGTCTATATTTTTCAAGTTTATCTTACCAAGGTCTTCGAGGAGAGGCTCTACAGATAAAAAGCGAATGGTTGCATTGATAGTTCTTAAGTGATCAATACGTCTAAGTCCCTGTTTTTTGTTTTCGACCGTTACTCCAATCCATGCGTTTTCTGGAGGGATTCGGGTTTCGAAATACTTAGCCATTCGTGCAGAACGCTTGGTCAGAATTTGATATATATGATGAGGAGTTTTGTTAATTACATCAAATACTTTATCAATAAATTCAAAAGGAACCTTTTCGTGAAACAGATCACTCATTGAATTCACGAAATATTTTGTGGGCTTTTTCTTTTTTAGAGGTTGTTCTAAGCGATTTTCAAGGATGCTGATTTCAAAGCCATTTTCATAACCAGGAGTGTTCATCGCCTTTAATCGTCTCGCCATAGCTTCCGCATAGCAATGTTTACAGCCATCAGAAACCTTATCGCAACCAGTAATGGGATTCCACGTTTCTTCTGTCCATTCAATTTTTGAACTCATGTGTCTTTACCTGTGTCTATGTTTGTATTTTGTGATGTTTCTTTAGGATTTACAAATGGTTTTAGAGAGTTTAGTAAGTTGATTAAGTGTTCTTGGTTGTTTGTTGAGTGCAATAAGTCCCTAATCACATCTTCAATTTCTTTTGGTAATGAAGCATTTTGTTTTTGGTAGTTTCGTATTATTTCATGAGCAAGTTTTGGCTTTTCAGAGTATCTTTGTATAGAACCGTTTTTCCAATCAGTAATTCTGGAAGGAGAAACACCAACCGCCTTAGCTAAAAATGAGCTGCTTTTCCCACTTTCTTTTAGGAACTTGTTTAAGTCAGCAACGAATATATTAATCATTTATAAATTCTATTTTTTTCTGTAAATGATATCATAATCAGAAAAAAGTAGAAAATATTTCCTTGTAAAAGAGATATTGCTTGATAAGCTGAGATTATCTTTGATAAAAAATAGAGTATAGATATATGGTGTGAATTCTATTAGAATGCGCAACTAATTAGATGGAGCCGAACCAATGAATGATAGTGTGGTAATTCTAAAACAACTGTATGAAGAGCTAGGAATTAATCCGACAGTTTCAGAAGAAGGTATGTCTGGCGTAGATAAAAGGTTAATTCTTCAGAAAGCAGTGTTTCTAGCACAATTATTAGGAGTGGATCTTGGGTATCGTTACAACTGGTATGTGAGAGGGCCATATAGTCCTGATTTAGCATCTGATTATTATCGATTTACTGATCTTGGTGATTACGAGAATGTTGACTTTGCAGAAAATGTGAAAGAAAGAATTGCTCATGTGAGAGAGTTGCTAGAATATCAAAAGGAAGAACATAAAGGTGATTGGCTTGAAGCTTTAGCTTCTATAGCTTTTCTAGTTACCAAATCAAATAAAACTATTGGGCAAGCAAAAGCTGTTGTGGCAGAAGTTAAAGATCATATTTCAGAAGAAATTAGAGACAAAGCTGCGGAAGTGCTACAGGAACAAGGTCTTATCTAAAGCATGAGAACCATATTTGATCCTGTGTATGGCTCAGTACAAATATCAGAAATTGAGTATAAAATAATCTCAACTTCTGCTTTTCAAAGACTTCAAAATGTAAAACAGCTCGGGTTGGCTCACTTAGTATTTCCAGGAGCCAACTATTCTAGGTTCTCTCATTCAATTGGTGCACTTCGTAATGCAGGGAAATTCTTAAACGCAATAGAACAAAACGCCTGTATTGATCACGTAGAGCTTAGTCCTGGAACTGATCATCCATACAAACTTGATGTTAATGAGCAGCAAAAATATAGGCTAGCGGCGTTGCTTCACGATATCGGCCACTTTCCTTTCTCTCACGCTACAGAACACGCCTTTGAAGAGTATTTACAAAATCAAAAGCTAATCCAAGGGCGAGATATTGAGATTGTAGATGACCATGAAGCATTTGGTTCATTAATAATAAATAATGACAGCGAATTGAAGAGTGTTTTAAATGAAGCAGGGTTCTCACCAAATGATGTTGCATCTGTTTTCGCTTCAGACAATTATGTATCGAAAACTGAAATAAATTTAAAGCCTGTTATTAGTTCAGAATTAGATTGTGATCGTTTAGATTATTTAAAAAGGACTTCCCATTTTAGTGGGCTACCATTCGGTAATGTTGATATTGATTACTTAATCAGTAGTTCCCGCATTCAGAGAAATAAGCTATGTTTTGATATAAAAGCAAAAAAATCAATAGAACATATGCTTTTAGCAAGGTATTACGACTATCAACAGGTAGTATTTAATAAGAATTTAATTTCTTTAGAATGGTCTCTAAAAGAGGCGATCAAAATTTGTATTAAGATTGACGATAATGGGATAAATATTGAAAAATCTGAGTTATTAAGGATGATTGAAGATAACAATATTAAAGGGCTGGATGATTACAAGTATACATCGGCTATTAAAAGCGCTCATAACACCCTTTCGTTAACCCCAAAAGATTCCAAGTATATGCACTTGGATGCAATCTTATACCGGCATCAAGCAAGACAGGTTTTCTATAGCCAAAAATATATTAGGGCAGATGATTCATATCACGGTATATGTCTACAAGAAGTTAGAAATTTAACTGATAAGTACATTCAAGACAATGGACTCGATCCTGAGTATTTTCATGTATGGGATAAAAAACATCAGTTGTCGAAGGTTAATCCCAGTGAGTTGTGTAGTGCCAATTCTCCGTCTGATTTAGAAACTACTGAAGAATTAGTCCATATTTATAATCAGCACTCACAAACACATCCAGTGTTTCCGTTAGTGTTTGAATCTAGTAGTTTATTAAATTTATTGTCCAAACAATATTTCTCAGATATTCGGGTTTTTATGCTCCCATTTGATGGATATAAAGCACACCGAGAAAATTTAGCTAAAATTCTGTTTGAATTGCCAGAATCTACATAGACATTTTTTTCTTACAATGCTAGTCTGACTTTTTGCCTTGCTAGAGATGGTTGGTCAAACCATTGAGTCTTAGTATAAAAGTAAACTTAGAGGGCTGGTGGTAATGTCTAAAGATAAGTCTGATTTAAGCAATTATTCTACAATAAATTCGAGTAATCCGGCATCTGTTAAGCTTATTAAAAACAATGAGTTAATGTCTATTAATTCTTCCGAGCCGGCACCTCCTCTTTCTCACCAACACCCCTTGGATCTTGGCATTGAAGTCGAAAAAGATGTAGGTGGAATTGAGATGGGGGTTTTAGAAAATGGAATTCCTTATCTTACTCAAAATGGTTTGTCTCAGATATCAGGTACTTCCAGAAGAGTTCTATATGACATAACTCAAGAGTGGGAGCATCACTTTGATGATTCGGTTTTAACAAAAGGAAGAATGTCTTTTATAAAAGATTATTTGTTAAAAAATGGATTCAATGAACCTCAACTATACATCGAGACAGTAAAAGATGGATCAGTAAGTTACGCATATCCGGATATTGTTTGTATGGCTATTTTGGAGTTTTATGCTTTTGAATCAAGGACGCCAAATCCGGTCGCCATAGAAAATTACAGACGTTTTGCGGCTTTTGGACTGCGTAAGTTCATTTATGAAGCTCTTGAATATACGCCATCAGATAAATGGAAGTATCATCATGATAGAGTGTCTCTTCTCAAGGATAGTTCTCCATTAGGATATTTTACAGTTTTTAATGAAATTACTGGTCTTATAGTTGATTTAATAACTGCTAATTTGACAGTCAATGATAAGACTGTTCCTGATATAAGCGTTGGACTTGCTTGGGGCAAATATTGGAAAGAGAACAATCTAGCGTCGAAATATGGGGAAAGGATGCCTTATGAACACAATTACCCAGATTATTACCCTCAGGCAACAAGTAATCCTCAGACTCCTAATGCTTACCCAGATCAAGCGCTTCCTGAATTTAGGGCGTGGTTTAAACAAATATATTTGAGGACCAAGTTCCCGGCTTACATTTTGAAGAAAGCGGACCTTTTACCAGGTGGCGAGCCGGAAATGGTTAAGATTGCCAATATGTATGCAACCAAAGAACTAGAAAAGTGATTTAAACTTAAAATACAAGAAACTGGGGTTATGCCGTTCGGAGCAATTTCTATGGGACAAAAGGCTATTAGTGATGAGTATATTGGATAACGCAATTTCTTCTATAAAACTAGGACTAGAAGATTTTCAGTCTGATAACCCTTCCAGAATAACTCTTTCATGTGCAAGAAATTTATATTCCGGCATTCTCCTTTTATTCAAACATAAATTAGCTCAACTCAGTGAAGATGATACAGATGAGGCGTTAATCAAGGAGAGAATTAGCCCTATTAAAACTCCAGAAGGGATAAAGTGGGTAGGTAAGGGTTCAAAAACTGTAGACCTCCATAAAATTCAGGAACGACTGACGTCATTAGAAATAGGTGTTGATTGGAAGAGAGTTAGTGATATTCAACAATATAGAAATGAAATTGAACACTACTATACCCAAAATCAAATTGATTCTATCCGTAAACTCATATCAGATACATTTATTGTCATAAATGATTTTGTAAGGAATTATTTAGATAGCGACCCTCAGGAGTTGCTAGGCGTAGAAACATGGGCTGTTTTAATTGAAACGAAAGAGGTGTATGAGGCAGAAAAAAATGCTTGTAATGAAGTAATGGAGACTTTGACTTATGAGAGTCCGAGTTTGTTATTGGCACTAAAAGAATTCAAATGCCAAGATTGCGGTTCAGATTTAATCGAACCGATTGATAATTCTACCCATTCGATAGAAACAGAATATATGTGCCGTTCTTGTCATGCACGATATACTCCGGAAGAGATAATACCTGCCGCTATTTCCGAATATTATTATCCTGAGACATACCTAGCTGTTACTGATGGAGGTGAAATTCCTTATTGTGATTGTCCTTCATGCTGGTCCTCTTCATCATATATCTATGATGAAGGTGTTTGTGTTATATGCGGACATTCAGCTAATCATACTTGCCTAAGGTGTGTACTGGTCAAGCAATTTCGGACACATCACGTTTATAATTTTCATATTCAATAGGACTCATGTCACCATTGCTTGTATGAAGCCTTTCTAAGTTGTAATAACGCATATACGCTTTCACATCGTCAATCATATGCTCATGGTTAGGTTGATGTACTTTGAGCAGCCAGTCATGCTTTAAACTGCCAAAGAACCTTTCAACCACGGCATTATCCCAACACGCGCCAACATCGCCCATTGAGGCTCGGATTTTGAATTGTTTCAGCTGCGCTCTAAATGCGTCACTGGTGTATTGTGATCCACGATCACTATGGAAGATCACCCCTTTGGGCGGCTTTCTAAGCCAGTAGGCTTGCTTGAGCGACTCAAGCACGAGTTCGGTGGTCATGCGCGGGCTGATTGACCAACCGATAATCCGGCGTGAGTACAAGTCCATCACCACGCTCAGGTATAGCCAACCCTGTGCGGTTTTTAAATAGGTGATATCACCGGCCCACACTTGATTCATGCCTGTGGGGTTAAAGTCCATGTTCACAAGGTTATCTGCCACAGCGTGGCTTGGGTCCCGTTTTGTGGTGACTTTGAATGCAACACGCTGTTCAACCTTTAGGTTTAAGATTTCCATTAACTTGATGACTTTGTGGCGCCCAACCTTAAAGCCTTCTTTACGTAATCGCTTCATCAGTTCTCGTGAACCGAGACTGTTTCGACTGGCTATAAAAAGGGCTTTAGCTCGCCGATACAGTCGCAGTTGTTCTTCGGTAATAATAGCCTTGGGACGCTTGATCCAATCGTAATAGCCGGAGCGGCTAAAACTCATCACCTTACAGCTTAATTTAACCGAGTAGCCTTCTTGCGCCAACGTATGGATAAACTCAAATCCTAGTGCATTTCTCGGGCGAAGAAGGCTGAGGCCTTTTTTAAAATGTCTTTTTCCATTCGAAGCCGCTTGTTTTCAGCTCGCAGCTTTTTGAGTTCTTCACGCTCATTATCGCTTAAGGCCGCACCATTGGTTTGCGCTTCAAGCTTGTCTTTCCACTTGTAAAGCAAGTTTGGATTAACGCCTAGCGCTTGCGCCGCTTCAGCAACGCTATAACCTTGTTCAGTGACAAGCGCGACCGCTTCTTGTTTAAATTCTTTGGTGTAAGTTTTATAAACTCGCTTCTGATTCATAACCACTCCTAGATTCGACAACATCTATTGTCTCTCATTGAAGTGTCCGTTTCCATTAGACCAGTTCAAGGCCTTGAAGCGTGCAAAAGAATTCCTTAAAGACTGCTCTGAAATTAATTCAATTAATAAAGACTTAGATAGTTTGTTACTAAGCGATTTATCTGTAAAAGAAGAGTCTGTAAAGGTGCATCTATTCTCAAACATTTTGATATGGGCGACAGACATTTTGATTTGAAAAGTCTAGCTAAAAAGATTAACTCTAATCTCAATGGCGTAAATTATTTTGTGTGCGTAAGTCCATTAAATGGTGAAAAATTAGAAAAATTCCAAGACCTAATTGGTGGTGATGGGATTATTTCAGTTGATGATTCAGACATTGGTCGTTGGAGCCGAATTCATAGAGTATTTAAGAAGGTGGCGTAATGAAAGACTTGTTTGAGGATTTAGAAATAGATGGCATGCATCAACCCCCTATAGAACTACCAGATGAAGATGGTTATAGCTGATTTAAAGGGGTTTGAAATATACGTGCCCAATGGTTATTTATTTTATGCAGAAGCTTTTATAGAAAAAAATATCAGTGACCGAAGTGTCGAGTATTTTTTAGAGAATGATTCAAATGATTGGCAATCGGTGGACTGGCATTCTTTAGATAAAGATGCGCTGTCAAAGGTGAAGTTCAAAAACATTAACTGGCAGCATGACAAAATTAATATGTATGGAAAAGAGATGTATCTTCCACGTTATTCAGCCTGGTACGGTGATACAGACAAAAGTTATACCTACTCTGGAATCCATCTAGAACCAAATGTTTGGAATAAGGGATTGCTTTATCTCAAAGAAAGAATTGAGTCGATAACAGACGTCAAATTTAATAGTGTTTTGATGAACTGGTATAGAGATGGTTTTGATCATATTGGTTGGCATACAGATGCAGAGTCAGAATTGGGACAAAATCCTGTCATAGCATCATTAAACTTTGGTGCATCTAGAGATTTTGTAATCAGAACAAAAGATAAATCTCAAAAGATGTCCATTCCTCTAAAACATGGAACATTGCTCATTATGGGGGGCGCTTTACAGCATTTCTGGGAGCACTCTGTTCCCCCTCGTAAGAAAGTTAAAGAGGCTAGGTTTAATCTAACTTTTAGAGTGATTAAGCATGACCATGCGTAATGATTATATCGATTTTAAATTCGCTACTTTAAGGAAAGTGCAGAAGGTATTGTTATGAGAAAAGTATTTGCAGCTGTAACAGCTATTATAGTGTTTTGGTTTTTTGCCACTTTAAGTGCTGTACTAAAAAATGCGATTCAAGTTGTTTTAGTAAAATCTGACGTTTCAGAAGCGGGGTTTTTATTACTGAGTAATATTTGGATCATCGTCTTATTGGTTGGTTTCTGGCTAGCCAAATTCAGCTGGAGAAAAGTGGCGCACTCTAATTTGCCAAGAGGTGGTCACGATGAAAATTAAATTGTTATGGATACTATTCTTAAGCGTTCTCTCATGCAGTGTATGGGCTTCAAATTATCCAACATTTACTTTATTGAACAATTCGGTGCAAGCAACATTCCCTAGCTTGCCGAAAGAATATGATCTTTCAGGCTATCAAAAGTATGTGCCTGGTTTGAGAATGTTTGCTGCTGGAGATGTGCCGAACAAAGCGGTATATATTTTAAGGTATAGAGAGTTTGAGCAGGACAAGGATGTCGGTGCTTATAATCAAAAAATCAAAGGGATGTTGGATTGGTCACTAAAAAAATCCTTTGAAGCTAGTGGTGGAATTCTTGATGAATTCACCTCTATCTTTGATCGAAAAAGAAATATTTACAAAGCAGAATTCTCCGGTCGCTATTTAGAAGAAGGAATCTGGAGGTATAAAAGTGCCATACAAATAATCTACAAAAGACGCGTCTATGACTGGAGTGTAATGTACCCAGATAAAAGCTTGAAGTGGGAGTATTTTGATAAATATAAAAGTGAGTTTAAAGTGTTTAAATAGCTTTTCTGGTGGCTAGATCAATCAATTCACTTTCGAGTTAGCATTATAAAAATTGTTTTTTAAGTTATTTTGTTAATTTTGAAAACAAATCATCGTTTAGTTAGTTGAAACAAATAAAAGGAGTTTCAATTATGCTAAACGTTCAATACCCACAACACTGTTCAGAAACATCTCTTTGTACTGGTCAAGCAATTTCGGACACATCACGTTTATAATTTTCATATTCAATAGGACTCATGTCACCATTGCTTGTATGAAGCCTTTCTAAGTTGTAATAACGCATATACGCTTTCACATCGTCAATCATATGCTCATGGTTAGGTTGATGTACTTTGAGCAGCCAGTCATGCTTTAAACTGCCAAAGAACCTTTCAACCACGGCATTATCCCAACACGCGCCAACATCGCCCATTGAGGCTCGGATTTTGAATTGTTTCAGCTGCGCTCTAAATGCGTCACTGGTGTATTGTGATCCACGATCACTATGGAAGATCACCCCTTTGGGCGGCTTTCTAAGCCAGTAGGCTTGCTTGAGCGACTCAAGCACGAGTTCGGTGGTCATGCGCGGGCTGATTGACCAACCGATAATCCGGCGTGAGTACAAGTCCATCACCACGCTCAGGTATAGCCAACCCTGTGCGGTTTTTAAATAGGTGATATCACCGGCCCACACTTGATTCATGCCTGTGGGGTTAAAGTCCATGTTCACAAGGTTATCTGCCACAGCGTGGCTTGGGTCCCGTTTTGTGGTGACTTTGAATGCAACACGCTGTTCAACCTTTAGGTTTAAGATTTCCATTAACTTGATGACTTTGTGGCGCCCAACCTTAAAGCCTTCTTTACGTAATCGCTTCATCAGTTCTCGTGAACCGAGACTGTTTCGACTGGCTATAAAAAGGGCTTTAGCTCGCCGATACAGTCGCAGTTGTTCTTCGGTAATAATAGCCTTGGGACGCTTGATCCAATCGTAATAGCCGGAGCGGCTAAAACTCATCACCTTACAGCTTAATTTAACCGAGTAGCCTTCTTGCGCCAACGTATGGATAAACTCAAATCCTAGTGCATTTCTCGGGCGAAGAAGGCTGAGGCCTTTTTTAAAATGTCTTTTTCCATTCGAAGCCGCTTGTTTTCAGCTCGCAGCTTTTTGAGTTCTTCACGCTCATTATCGCTTAAGGCCGCACCATTGGTTTGCGCTTCAAGCTTGTCTTTCCACTTGTAAAGCAAGTTTGGATTAACGCCTAGCGCTTGCGCCGCTTCAGCAACGCTATAACCTTGTTCAGTGACAAGCGCGACCGCTTCTTGTTTAAATTCTTTGGTGTAAGTTTTATAAACTCGCTTCTGATTCATAACCACTCCTAGATTCGACAACATCTATTGTCTCTCATTGAAGTGTCCGTTTCCATTAGACCAGTTCAAGTCTTTAAATTTAAAGAGAGGAAAAAAATGAAGAAGCTATTTTTAGTTTTTTTGGCGGTTAGTGCTTTGCAGTTGACTGGTTGTTCTACCATGATGACAAAGGAGAACAATAATAAAATTGTATCGGGATATTATGTGAAGCTTGACAATGATAAACGAATCACCGATAAAGTGATTAATTTATCTTTTGAAGTAAGCAAAGAAGCAAATCTTAGAGGGTTTGAACTTAGCAAGTTGGAATCAGATGTTCGTGATGACTTAATTTCAAAAGGAATTACGTTATCGCCGACAGGAAGAAAGGTTACTGTAAGATTAAATTCTTTGAAATTATGGAAAAATAATTTTAGAAAATCTAATAGTTACAGCAACGGTATTTCTGATGGTGTTGGTGACGCTTTAGGATTAGGGTTGGCAGCTAGGGTTGTTGGTGGTTTGGTTGAAAACAAAGTCAACAAGTCTATGCAGTCCACCAAGCCAGAGCTAAACTGCACTGAAGATTGCTCTCCTGAGATGAATTTTTCAATAATTGCTGATAATTATGAAACCAATGTACATCTTCGAGCAGTGGGTAAGGTTAGTTATTATTACAGTTATATTAGAAACTTCACTGAAAGAGCTGTTGTTGAATTTTTTGAACCAAAGTGATGAAAATTCTTGAACAAAATCAAACCCGCCTTGCGCGGGTTTTTTTACGTCTAAATTGCAGAAATTCAGACTTAATCAAAAAGTAAACATTTCCACCAATCTATCCGAAACTAGCTTCTGAGTATCAACATTCAGTTTCCCAAGTTTTTTCACAAATCTGCGTTTATCCACCGCACGAATCTGATCTAACAATACCAATCCATTCTTACCGGCAAACACACAATTTATTCTGGACGGGAACTCAAAGCCTTGAGAGGTCATGGGAGCGACCAGTACAGTCGATAAAGCCGCCATTTCATTGGGAGAAATAACCAGACATGGCCGCGTTTTATTGATCTCTCGACCGACGGTCGGATCAAGGTTAATCAACCAAACTTCAAACCTTTTCATTACCACGTCCAATCTGATTCTGTTTGAGATTCGCCAATATCTGATTCAAGCCATTCCTTGTCTTCATTGGTAGTAGGTTGATGTGCCAATAATGAAAACTTTTCAGCCCAACCTTCTCTTACTTTTTTGACAGGACTGATTAAAATCCCTTCCGGCAAAACAGAAAACTCCAATTCTTTATCTTGGATTTGCGCTTGCTCAATAAGGTTTTTAGGTATCCTAACGCCTTTTGAATTTCCAATTGTGATTAAGTGTGCCATCAGAAACGCCCCTCTCTTAAAGTAATTACAATGTAATTATACTAGAAGTGTATAATGAACAGCAAGATAGAAGTTTTTTTAAAAATAGATTTGCTTAAAAGGAAAAATAAACCGCCATCAAGCGATTATTTTTAATTTACGCACCTTACCCATTGCGGAAAGTTTTTTGTTTAAATTTGATACCATATTGATGATTTCAGAGCGTTCTTGAAGCAACTCAATAGCCTCTTTTATCAGTCTTTTGGTTTTTTCGGAAGATTCTTTAAAATCACCAGAGCGTTTTACCTTTCTTAAAGGTGTTTTTGTTTTATAGGACAAAAATACAGAATCATCACCTTTCTTTGTAGAATACCAAACCAACCATGATGGATGTGGGCATCCAAGACAATCTTTTCCGCATGAATATAGATGTAAAGTAATTGCGCCTGGTTTTTTAGGTTGACTCTTTTTGATCAGCTCAGATAAGGATTCAAGTCTCAGATTAATTTCTGTAATTCTATCCAAGGCATCGCGCCCTAGAGATTCAAAAGATTCGTAATGTTGTTTGGTAGGCATATCAAAATCCCGCACCACACTTTAAGTGTGTTTTTTATGTGTGTAGAAAAAGAAAGGCCCAGAAGGAGCACAAACTCAATCTAGGCCATAAGTAACTAAGGTGCCAGCCTAAAAGCGGAGAAGACCACTTTCGGGGATAGTCGTTGGAATAACTCACAGCACGATAACGAGGCGGCTTACAGTCATGTGACTTCGCCTAATGTGGATAGCGGACATTTAGCTCTCCGTGCTATGGAGGGAGGTATTGTAAGAATAGCTTCTAATGGAACGGATTCTTATGATGGTTCTCAAGCAACGACAACAGGATTACCTGCTACTGCAAGCATTGCAAGTCAAGTAGCACAATCACATAAAAACCAGGCTGCACATTTAACTGAGCAAGCTAAAACTGATAGTGTTGCTTCCGCAATGCAATTGGCTACTGCGTTTGGAATGGTTGCTTCTCACATGACAAGTGCTGAAATGGCTAATTCATTTGACTGGAAAAAGGGTGCAGCATCAAGCAAAGAAGTCGGTGAGAACTGGGAACATAGTTATGCGGCGGCTAAAGACCTTTTAAGTAAATATGGTATTAATGATAAACAGTCAATAGCTAAAACTGCAACCGCATTAGCGCAAGGTGGGATTGATACATCAAAAACTTTATGGGGTTCTGTTGAAGAAAAGATTGTAGGTGCTTCTGTTTCAGCTAAATGGACTGATGAAAAGAAAGCGCAATTTGCTAAAGATTTAGCTCATACTCAAGAACAAACCTCTAAAGGAACAACGCAAGATGTTCAAAAACAAACTGTTTCTGACATGCAAAAAGCTCTAACTGACGAGAACTTCTTAACTAAAGCTGGAGTAACAGGAAAAGATGCTACAGACGTTAAAGGAAGTGTTGACGAGTCAAGAAAACTCGACAAGATTTCTCAAGATACCTTGAAAAAAGCCCAATCTGAAACTGAAGCTTATGAGCGTTTAGAGCAAATATCAAAAGATAAAGGCTTTAACTTGACGGCGATGATGCATACGCCTGAAGGAAGAGCTATGAGTAGAGCCTTCCAGCAAGGTGACTTGCCTAAAGCGGAAAAACTTGTAAACAAACTTTTTGACCAATATAAATTGTCGCAAGGGCAAACTTCAGTTACAAAACCGAAGGGTTACACTGATCCTGCGGGTGAACATAAATCAAATGAACACAAACTGGCTGCCGACTATGCAAAACAATCTGCTAAGTTGCAGCAGAAAGGTCCCTCTGAACAAGTTGGCAAAAATATAAGTACAGTACAAACCGCAGTTGGTAATGCTCTTCATCCAATGGTACAGAAAGAAAAAGAAGTGGCGACCAAGGGACAACCAACTAAGAATGAAGTTGCATCAAATCAAAGTCATGCTCCTAAACAAACCAATCTAAAAGACAAGGTAAAAGAGGCTACAAATAATGGAGAAGGTGTTTCTCAAAATAAAGCTTTAGCTACTTCAATAGTTGGGAAAAATAGTTGGGAAGAAGCACCTACCACACCTAAAGATGATAGTCCAAAAGTGGCAGAAACACCTATCGAAACAGCTCAAAACCTTGATGCATCGAGAAATATGATGATCTCAAACTATGAGCAAGCGGGATACTCAAAGAAAGAAGCAGCTAAACTAGCTGATGAAGCTATGATGAACCAACAAACAGCTCCACCTCCTGCGCCGCAGGAAACACCAGCATCAAGAGAACAAAGACCTCAAGAGCCAAGTAAGCCAACTGAAGTAGCGGCGGCGAGTAACGCCGGGCAATATCCGGGGCAAACAGTTAGAACTGAAGGTGAGCCGGAGCCTCAGAATAATCCAAGAGAACCTATTTCACCTAGAAAAACCTAACAAAAAGTTAAATAATGGATTAACCTTGTATTAGTGAATCAATTGCTTGGAGGTATCCATGGAAAATTTAAAACCAAAAGACTGGGAGCAATCTCAGTCAAACAACCAGTTTGTAGATGTAGAAGATGTCTATGAGGAAGAAGATCATTCTGCTTTGAATGCGGCTGGATTTATGACTGGGTTTATTGTTTATTTCATCGTGTATGCTTTCGCTTCTGGCGGCTTTGATATGGAGTATTTCTTTCTTGAGCATATTTATGCTTGGATTGCTATTTCTGTCATATTCCTATTTTTAATAGGAATTTTTTTTAAAGGAGCTAAAGCGGAACTTACTGAAAAGGAAATTCATTATTTAGAACTAAAAAGACAAGAAGATTTTAGTAAATCTTATAACCCGTTAGATCCTGATCCTAATGTTTCATTAGGAACTTATTCATGGAATGATGATAAGTAGTAAGAGTTTCAATATATCCACTTAATCGACATATCCCTCTGATATGTCGATATTTTCCCAAAAAATAAACACATCCCCTTTCTTGTTTTTTGGTGTCCCCATTTTGTGATTAATGCCAATACTTGATTAATTATAACGCATTGCGTTATATAACGATACTCGTTATAATTAACTCATGATTCAGACGTTTAAAGACAAAGATGCTGAAAAGGTATTTAAAGGCCAGTTTTCCAAAAAATTACCGCAAGCGATTCAGCGCAAAGCTCGTATGAAGTTGCGTATGCTTGATGCGGCTCTGACTCTGGAGGATTTGCTTATTCCTCCGGCGAATCGTCTGGAGACATTGAGCGGTGACAGAAGCGGCCAGCACAGCATCCGCATCAACCAGCAGTGGAGAGTGTGCTTTGTTTGGAATGATGGACAGGTTCAAAACGTTGAGATTGTGGATTACCACTAGGAGGAAAGATGAACAGAATTGACAATATCCACCCAGGTGAGATTTTATTAGAAGAATTTTTAGAGCCTTTGCAGATTTCTCAAAATAAACTGGCAAAGGTAATGAAAGTACCGCCACGCCGCATTAATGAGATAGTTCATGGCAAGCGCTCGATTACTGCGGATACCGCCATACGATTGGGTTTAGCGCTGGGAACCACTGCACAGTTCTGGACGAATTTGCAGGCGGCTTATGAATTGGAAGAAGCTAGTTTAGCCAAAGGCGCGGAGTTTGTGGCAATTGAACGCATTGTGGCGTAGAGGTATCAATTCCGGCCACAAAAAAACTTAACTTACAACCTAGTCTAAAACCGCATTTAATGGTTGGCATCAATCACAAAATGTGGATGCCCGTTTTTTCAACTCCATTCACTCCTTACACTTAAAATGTGTTTCCAAAAAAAACAACCGAACCAAAAGGAATGGGTAGTAATTGTATTTACCTTTTCTCTTGTATATACTTATAATATATAGTTAATATTGGAGGTGCTATTTTGATTAATGCAACTGTTTTTGAAAACAACAAAACACAAGCTGTTCGCCTACCCGTTGCTGTTCGTTTTCCTGATTCAGTAAAAAAAGTTGTTGTTCGTGTTGTGGGTAAAGAACGAATTATTAGCCCGTTAAAAAATACATGGGACAGTTTCTTTTTAAATCCAGAAACATCGGTTTCAGATGATTTTTTGAATGAACGTGCTGAACAAACAGAAGCTTTGAGAGAGTCGTTTGATGATTAAGTATTTACTGGACACGAATATTTGTATTTATGTCATCAAGCGTAGACCAATCGAGGTTCTTGAAAGATTCAATGAGGCATCAGGACATATCGCAATATCTTCTATTACGCTTGCTGAACTGTTGCATGGTGTTGAAAAGAGTAAGCATGTTGCCAAAAACCTGAAAGCGGTTGAAGACTTTTGCAGTCGTTTGGATGTCATAAATTATGACGAAAACGCGGCATCACATTACGGTGATATTCGCGCCGATTTAGAAAGAAAAGGCAAAACGATTGGTGTCAATGATTTGCACATAGCAGGTCACGCAAGAAGTATTGGCGCTATTCTTGTGAGCAATAACCTAAAAGAATTTGAACGTGTCGAAGGTTTAAGGTTTCAAAACTGGATTGGCTGAAATTTCTATCAAATCTAAAAAATCCCTATTCAACTGAAATTTCTCCCTTGTGTTTTTATCTAAACCCATTTTTCGTGGGTTTGGCTTTAAAAAATGCAAAAACGGAGAAACAAAGATGTCAGATGAACTAGACGTTGCAACACAAACCAAAGAAAAAAACCAAGCGCATGAAGAAAAACACACTGAAAGTGTGAAAGACGAAACAGCAAAAACAACCTGTAAAAAACGGCTTATTTTTGTGATGCGAATTCAGGTTCCAAATTATTTTTCGCCCTTTTATCTCTGAAGATAAAAAAGGAGAATGAAATGGCATTCGATGGTTTTTTAACGTCAAAAGAAGCAGCTGAATTTTTGGGGTGTGCCGAGATTACACTTAGGGCTGCAAGAGTAAGTGGTGTGTTATTTGGTCTGCCTGCACCTGCGTTCAAAAAGTTGGGTAGGAGAGTTTACTACTCGATAGAAGAGCTGGAAGCATGGGTTTTACAAATTAAAAATTTGCCTGATCATGTTAACACATTAACGGTTTAGTTCATTGCTTGTATATGAAGGCATTCTATTGTCTGTAATTGATTATAAAAGTAGTGCTCAGCTGTGACCCATTTGTGACCTACAAAAAATTTATTAAAAATTGTATAATAGTTAAGTTATTGAAATTAAAGATATTTAATTGGTCGGGACAGTAGGATTTGAACCTACGACCCCCGCCACCCCATGACGGTGCTCTACCAGGCTGAGCCATGCCCCGAAAATTGAAGACTGTATTATAGGGTTCGGCTAGAAATTATCAAGCTTTTGTCTGTTGCAGACTGTTAATTAATCACTGCCGCGAAGATGGCTTGGCGGTTTGCCTGTCCAACGTTTGTAAGCGCGGGAAAAAGAGCTGATATTACCAAATCCAAGCAGGAACGAAATCTCACTCAAAGATAGGTTGCTGTCCTTGATGTAGGTAGCCGCTAAATCTTCTCTTACTTCGTTCATTAGCGTCTTGAACGTGGTGTTCTGTTCTTTCAAGCGTCTCTGTAGGGTTCTGTCGTTGATATGTAACGCTTGCCCAACCGTTGTATCGGTGACATTGCCATTTGGCAATTGTTTGATGATCTCGGACTTCACTTGCTCGACAATATTTTTGCGATCCATTTTCGCTAGGTACTCAATCATCACCTGATCATGAAGTTTTGCCAATTGTGGTTGTGCGCCCTCGGACATCTCCAGCGCATCTTTCATGTGGATGACGAAACGGTTGTCTTTAGCGCCAAAGAAAACCGGGCATTTGAAAAGTTCTTCAAACGCTGAGGTATCTTCTGGAGCGCTATGCTTAAGGTGAATTTCCGCTGGTTGGAAATGTTTACCAAAGTTCGCTCGGCACATGGCAAGCATAATCGCCATGAATCCATCTGTGCGATATGGCAACTGTCTTGCGACACTTCGATAATGCAAAATCAAGCTTAAATATTTTGGTGTTTCCTCGATCTCAAAATATGCACCTTCGGTGACAACGCGAGAGTAACGCTGAAAACGCCCCAAAGCATTTTTAAGGTTTTCGCTCGAAAGCCATGCATAGCCCAAAGCGCCCATTTGTGAAGGGTGCCAGCACTCTACGGCCTTTAAGCCAAATGCAGGGTCTTGGATATGTGTTGCAGCCTCTGCCCAAATATCGTCCAACGTCGAATATGGCAAACGAGCGTTAGGGTCATTCAACCTTTTAGGATCAATCTGTAACTTTTTTAAAATCTCTGCTGGGTTAATACCGTAGGATTCAATCAGTTTTAGAGAAAGCTTGGACGTTTGAGCGGAAAAGGTTAGGGCCATATTGGACTCATTGTTAATGCAGTTGTTTCATTTTAGAGTTTTTTACCTAAAAAGAAAAGATAAGTGTCGCGTTTTGCTTAGCGTAGCTAGCGTTAGGAGTTGGAGTGGCGAACAGAGAAGGCCCAAACCAAAAAGCGTTTGATGTAGGGAAAGTAGCCAATCAAAACATAAAAGATTGAGCCGAAAATAACGCCCAGCATTACGTTTCCAAGGAAGAAAGGTTGCCAGATGGTAGGGAAGACTTCGCTAAACCATTGTGACGAAGCGATTGGAATGTTTTGGGCATGCCCAGCCAATTCTGCGGAAGAAGGGGTGTTCAATACCCAAGTACCAAAACGGTAGCCGCCATACCAAATAGGTCCCATGGTTAAAGGGTTGGTAATCCAAGCCAAAGCGGTTGCAAATGGAATGTTGGCGCGAACATAGTAGGCGATGATTGAGCCCAGCAGCATTTGGAAGGGTATAGGTAGCATCATGCAAAAAGCACCTACAAAGCCTGCGCGTGCAAAGGACATGCGATCACCTGCCCAATAGACAGGGTCTTTAAACTTTGGGAAGTACTTGTTGAGAAAAGGCGAGCGTTTGACTTTGCGTCCGATTTGCACGACTTTTAAATGCAGGTAACGTTTCATGATTTCATTATATAGCAGTCGGTTGACTCTAACTGTGAAGTAAAGAGTAAGGTAAGGATGCTAGCCCCAACCTGGCAGATTTTTAGCAGAATCTGCCAGGTTGGGGTGGTGGTTTAATGTGCCGTCGTATCGAAGATGCGATCAATATCTTCTTTGGTGAGTCGCAAGTGGAAGTTGCACATTTCGTTGTGTACGACGATTTCCCCTTGTTCTTCCAGAAGCTGTCTGGCATCAGCTTCCCCTAGAGAGCGAATCATCATTTCAATGCGTTCAGGATCTTGAGGGCAGTTGTACTCGACCGTGTTGGGTTCAAATAGCTCAATGACTTCTTCGTGGAATAGCCTGTGGAGTAGGGTTTCTGAATCAAGCGAAACCAACTCTTCGGTGGTGAGGGTTTCGGTCAGCATGCTGATGCGGTTCCAGCCGTCACCATCAGTCTCTTCTTCGGTTTTGTTTGAAGAAGGCGGCATCTGCTGAATTAAAACCCCGCCAATGCCTTTTTCGTTAGCGGCTAGCCAAAGCTTTGATGGAAGTTGTTCAGATTGAGTCAGGAAGGCTTCAAATGCTTCAGTGACGGTACTGCCTTCGCGATCGACATAAGATTGGAACAGGGAGTCAGTTAGAGTGTTTTCCATGGTCATTAGGATTTGACCATCGCCCAACAACTCATCCAAAGTGCTTTCATTGGTCAATGCTCTGTTGGTTTTGGCGACGCCGCGAATCTGTAATTCATGTGTGGCTTCAACTACTAATAGGTTTACAGGGCCTTGGCCTTGGATTTGAATAATGACTTTTCCAGGGTGCTTGAGACCGTTTGCCATCATGATTGTCATGGCGGTTAACTCGCCTAACACTTCAATCAATGCAGGCGTGTAGTGGCGGTCTTCAATCATCTTTTGCCAAACATCGTCCAGTTGCAGGTGTTGGCCGCGAATGTCCAAGTCTTTAAACAAAAAACGTTTAATGGTGTTCATTAAAATTTCCCTTGTGCCTGTAAGTCTGCATGGTACGAGGAGCGCACCATCGGCCCGGATGCCACATGGGTAAAGCCCATTTCATAGCCGGCTTCCTCGACAGCCTTGAACTCATCCGGTGTCCAATATTTCTTAACCGCCAGGTGGAAGTTAGATGGTTGTAAATATTGACCGACAGTAAGCATTTCAACATCATGCGCACGTAAATCGCGCATGACTTCCAGTAATTCTTCCATGGTTTCGCCTAACCCAACCATTAAGCCGGATTTGGTGGTGGTTTCCGGTTTCATTTGTTTGAATCGTTTGAGTAGATCCAATGAGGCTTGGTAGTCGGCACCTGGGCGAGCTTCTTCGTAGAGGCGGGGAATGGTTTCCAGATTGTGATTCAGTACGTCTGGTGCTTGCGTGCTCAGAGTCTCTAATGCAGTGGTAAGTCTGCCGCGGAAATCTGGCACGAGGGTCTCAATTTTCACTTCCGGTGTACGTTGACGAATCTCGGCTATGCAGTTGCGGAAGTGCGTGGCTCCGCCATCCCTTAAATCATCTCGGTCTACCGAGGTGATAACAATATAGTTTAGCTTCATCGCTTCTATTGTCTCTGCAAGGTGCTGAGGCTCGTTTTTGTCCAATGCTTTTGGTCTGCCGTGTGTCACATCGCAGAAAGGGCACTTGCGTGTGCAGATGTGACCCATAATCATGAAAGTAGCGGTACCGTGGCCGAAGCACTCTCCAAGGTTTGGGCAAGAAGCTTCTTCACAGACGGTGTTGAGACCTTGCTCACGAAGGATGTTTTTGAGTTCTTTAACACGACCGATATGACGAGCGGCTGGAAGCTTGGCTTTAATCCAAGTCGGTTTTTTCAGTTTTGGTGCGCTAGGGTCAGGCTTGTGCTTAAGGGATTTTGTTTTGTATTCTCCCTTAGACATTTCTTCTCGACGTTGTTTTAGGTCCGAGGAAGCTTCGTCAGATGTTTTGGTTAATCCGGTAATTTGATTGACAGGAATTTCTTGAAAGTTTGGTGCGCTCATAAGCTAGGTTCTGTGTTAATTTTGGCTATTATACAATAATGACGATTACGGGATATTGATTGCGCGGAATCAGTTGGTGTTGCTAAGGTGTAAGCGCAGCATATCAAGGGCTTGGTTTTCCAGTGCGGCGTAGTCGATTTCGTTTGCATGTTCCGAAAGCTGTGTCATTTCCATGCCCACCAATCCGCAGGGATTAATCCAGTGGAAAGGTTCCAAGTCCATATCCACATTGAGTGCCAAGCCATGATAGGAACGGAATTGTCGAATCTTGAGACCAAGAGAGGCGATTTTTCTGCCATCAACATAAACACCCGGTGCATCTGTTCTGGCCTCTGCCGAAAGTTGGTAGTGCTCTTTTAGCAACGCAATCAAAGCATTTTCAATACGGTGAACAAAGTCTTTTGCCCCCAACCTGGCGCGTTTTAAGTCCATCAGAATGTAGATGATGAGTTGCCCCGGAGCATGGTAAGTCACTTGTCCGCCTCTGTCTGTTTGTACGAGCGGAATGGTGGGGTGGGTGCTGAGCAAATGCTCCGCTTTGCCGTTCAAACCCTGAGTGAAAACAGGTGGGTGTTGCACCACCCAAAGTTCGTCTTGGGTATCAGGGGTGCGATTGTTTGTGAAGGCTTGCATGGCATCCCACGTGGTGTCGTAGGGTTGCAAGCCGAGGTGTTTGATGATGAAAGGCATCGTCACACAGTTTTAGAGTGTCATCAACACTTCAGGGTGCTGTTTGAGTTCACCATAGATGGCATGTAGCTGCGCCAAGCTGGTAGCGTGGAAAGTGATATTTACCGACACAAAGTGACTGGCTTTGGAATCTTTTAGGTGAATGTTCTCTCTGGTAACATCTGGAGCATGCTTTTTGGTAATTTCAAAAACCGTGTCAATAAATGTTTCCGATGTGCGTCCCATGGCTTTAAGCTGATAGTCGCATGGAAATTCAATCAGACTCTCGTTATCGGGAGTATGTAAATCAACCGTCATGTTGTTATCCTTTTTTATTGTCGGTCAGTGTTCGGCTTGCATCAGCGAGTGTTTGGCTTGTGCGAAATAAGATTGCATTTTAAGCCAAATCGGGCCTGGTTTTCCACTGCCTACAGGGGCATTGTTCAGCAAGCAAACGGGCAAGGCGTCCTTAGTTGAGCTGGTTAGCCAGATCTCATCTGCCGCTTCAAGGTCTGCCAATGTGAGTGTTTGTTCAATGACTTTAATACTATGGTCATTTGCGATTTTTTCAATGATCATGCGAGTAATGCCGGGAAGAATTCGATCACTTAAAGGAGGGGTGAGTAAGACCTCATCCTTGACAATGAAAACATTGCTGGCCGTTCCTTCTGAAATTTGACCGTCTCTACCGATCAAAATGGCGTCGTCCGCACCTTGTTCCTTTGCGGCGATTTTCATCATGACATTCGGCAATAAAGTGGTGGCCTTTATGTCGCATCTTAGCCAACGAATGTCTTCCAAGGTAACGATCTTGATGCCGTTTTGCAGGATACTTTCGGAAACGGGTTTTAAGGGGTTGCAGTAGGCATAAATGGTAGGGGTAAGGTCTTTATCGGGTGTATGATCCCGCACCCATTGAATGCCACGAGTGACTTGTAAGTAGATAAACTGGTCGTTCCATGGATGTCTGTTTACTAAATCATTTAAAAGGGCTTTCCATTGCTCATCCGAGTAGGGGTCTTGCATGGAAATGGCGGTAAGGCTTTTGCGAAGCCTATCAAGGTGTGCGTCAAGCTGAAACAGTTTTTTTTGGAAGACAGGGATGACTTCATAGATGCCATCCCCAAATAGAAAGCCGCGATCTTGAGTCGAAATTTTTGCCTCTTCAAGAGGCAAAAAATCGCCATTTAAGAAGGCGATCTGTTCCGGCATATTACAAGCCTATGAAATTCAACAGGGCTTGGAAAAGTAGCTTGATTTGATCGATAAGCTTTTTGAAGAAAGAACCTTCATCAATTTCACTGGTTGCAACCAATGGTCTCTCTGCAACTACCTTTCCGTTCAGGGAAACGTGTAGATCTCCTAACACCTGACCTTTTTGGATTGGCGCGCGAATGTCTGACTTAATAGACGTTTCGATTTTCAGGTTTTTATACTGGCCACGAGGAATGGTGATGTATAGATCATTTGCCAAGCTCAAGCCAACCGTGTTTTGCTTGCCTTCCCAAACACGTGCGTCATGCAAGCGTTGATCAGCGGAATACAGTTTATGTGTTTCAAAGAAACGGAATGCATAGTTGATCAACTTTTGACTTTCAGAAACGCGTTTTGCTGCCGAAGGGGTGCCGACCACAACAGAGACAATACGCATGCCGTTTCGGTGTGCAGAAGACACTAGGCAATAACCTGCGGATTCGGTATGACCTGTTTTTAAACCATCCACAGAAGGGTCTTGCCACAACAGCTTATTACGGTTGTATTGGGTAATGCCATTGAAGGTGAATTTCTTCTGGTCGTACCACTTGTAGTCTTCTGGAAATTTTTGGATCAGTGCTTTTGCAACTTTTGCCAAATCAGTAGCGGTACTGTAATGTTCTGGATTAGGCAGGCCTGTCGCATTTGCAAAGTGCGTGCCTGTCATACCCAGCATCTGGGCATATTTGTTCATAATTTCTACAAAGACGCTTTCACTACCTGCAACATGTTCAGCCAAGGCAACGGTTGCATCATTCCCCGATTGAACGACCATTCCTTTAATCAAGTTGCCGACTGATACTTTCTGACCAACTTCAATAAACATCTTCGAACCAGGCATTTTCCATGCCTTTGGCGAAATGGTCACCATGTCATCAAGAGACATATTACCGTTTTTCAGCTCACTAAGAATGACATAGCCTGACATGATTTTTGTCAAACTCGCAGGTTCTATACGGTCATCAGCGTTGTAGCTGGCAAGCACTGCGCCGCTATTAAAGTCGACGACCAGATAAGCTTTGGCATCCAGTTTTGGCGGAGATGGAATGACATACGGCATCGGAGGCGATACTGTTGTTGTCAGGGTTGGTTCTGGTGCATCCGCTAAACTGTTAGTTGAAACAAACAAGAGTGCGAGGAAAATACTAAAAAGCTTTGTCATGGGGAATCTTTTAAAGTTGAGTATGAATGTAAAAGTCATAGCGACAATTTGACGCATAATTTAACACAAAACTACCTACGCTTAAAGGTTAGTAAGGTTTGAAATAGGCTTAAGTTTTTACAGAAAAATTTCTTCACAAGGATTAAGAAGTCAGTAGCTTTTTGTGAGTGTGGATTGACATCAGTATGCCGAAACTGATCATCAGCGTTACCAGCGAGCTTCCGCCATAACTGATTAATGGTAGTGGGAGTCCCACAACGGGTAAAAGACCGCTCACCATGCCAATATTGACGAACACGTAAACAAATAGTGTCATCACCAAACTTGAAGCTGCAAGTCGTGCGAAGTTGTCTTGTGCTTGCGATGCGATATAAAGTCCTCTGCCAATAATGAGTGTGTAAAGAATTAAAAGAGAAGTGACGCCAACCAACCCGAACTCTTCGGCAAGTACAGAGAAAATAAAGTCGGTAGTCGATTCTGGCAAGAAATCTAAGTGAGCTTGGGTGCTGCCCATAAAGCCTTTCCCTTCCAATCCGCCTGAGCCGATGGCGATTTTCGACTGGATAATGTGGTAGCCACTGCCTAAAGGGTCAGATTCCGGGTTCAAGAATGTCATGACCCGCTGTTTTTGATAGTCATACATATAAAAATGCCAGACGATAGGTAAAGAGGCAGCAACTACACCTATGGCGGACAATATTAAGCGCCAGGACAGTCCCGCGAAAAAGATAACGAAGAGCCCACTCATGGCGATAAGAATTGATGTTCCTAAATCTGGTTCAACAATAATCAAGCCTGCTGTGAACAGCACGATTATGATGCCGACCAGCATTTTACGGTTTGGTGGTGGCAGGGTGTCGTGCGCAAATAGCCAGGCAATGGTGAGTGGCAGTACCAGCTTCATCAGTTCAGAAGGTTGGAAACGGAAGAAACCAAGGTCAAGCCAACGACGGGCGCCTTTGCCGATTTCTCCAAAGAGCAATACACTCGCCAGCATGATAATGCCGATCAAAAATAGCCAAGGCGTGTAGACACGCATCAGATTTGGAGGGATTTGGGCAAATAGCAACATCAATAAGAAGGCAAAGCCGTCACGAGCTAAATGGCGATGCAGTACTTCTGCGTCTCCGCCGGACGCACTGTAGACAATCATGCTACTGGCTAGCATAAGGAGTAAGATGCCAGCCAATAACCAGGCGTCAAGATGAAACGATTCCAGCCAGCCTTTGTTTCGGCGATAAACTTTTTCTCTAACGTCCAGCTCAATCTTCATCAGGATTCATCTTTGTGCAGTTGTGTGAGGTAGTAGCGCGCAATGTCAACAGCCACAGGAGCAGCCTTCACACTTGAGTTCTCAATAATAACACTTATCGCAATTTTAGGTTTTTTCACTGGGGCGAAGCCAATAAATAACGAGTGGTCACGGAGTGTCTTTTTAATGTTTTCTTCGTCATAGTCCTCGTCACCAAGACTGAATACCTGAGCGGTACCCGTTTTGCCGGCTATAGTAAATGGAAGATCCTTGGCATAACGGTAAGCCGTACCATGGTAGCTGCTCATGACGTTCATCATGCCTTTAATAACTTTTTCCCAGTTGGAGATTTTTTCAATTGAGATTTGAGGTTGAGGCTCAATGTCTTTACCTTTTAGTAAATGAGGGGTAATGATTTTGCCTCGGTTTGCCATGATTGCGACCGCTTTTGCTAACTGTATCGGTGTTGCTAGGAAGTAACCCTGTCCGATGGCGGCAATGATGGTTTCACCCTTGAACCATGGTTTGTTCTTGGTTTCACGCTTCCATTCTTTAGAGGGCAAGATTCCGCTGGACTCTCCATGTAGGTCGATGCCTGTTGTGTGGCCAAAACCAAAAGGATAAAGGTCGTCGTGAATCATTTGAATACCCATTTTCAAGCTGAGCTCATAAAAATAGGTATCGCAAGATTCGGTGATGGCTTTGTTCATGTCAACCAATCCGTGGCCGCCACGTTTCCAGTCGCGGTAACGATGGTTTTTGAAGTCGAAATACCCAGGGTCAGAAATTTTGGTGTAAGGCGAGATAACACCATTTTCAATCGCAGATAGTGCAACAAAGGGTTTGATGGTTGAGCCCGGAGGGTACTGGCCATTAATGACACGGTTGATTAAAGGTCTGTACGGGTTGTGGAGTAGCGCAGAATAGTTTTTGCTACTGATTCCATCTACAAAAAGGTTAGGATCATAGCCAGGAGAGCTGACATAGGCGAGGATTTCTCCTGTTTTTGGCTCGATAACAACCACTGCCGCTTTTTTGTTGCCCAGATATTCTTCAATAAATTTTTGAAGTCTGATATCGATAGTCAGTTGGATATCTTTTCCTGGGGTGGCGGGTTCTGTCTCCAATTTACGAATGACTTTACCTCTGGCATTGGTTTCTACTTGTTGTAGCCCAGGTTTGCCATGCAGTACAGATTCATAAGTGCGTTCAACGCCTGTTTTTCCTATGACATCGGTACCTTGATAGTCAGATTCATTTAGGGTCTTTACTTCAGCAGGGTTGATTTTGCCGACATAGCCTATGGCATGCACAGCAACCGGACCAAACGGATAGATACGTTTTAGCTTGCCCGTTAGGGTGACCCCTGAAAACTGATAGCTGTTAGCCGCAAAGACGGAGGCTTCACTTTCACTTAAGCTGTAAGGCAAGTAGATTGGGCGATATTTGCTGGCAACTTTTAAACGGTTATAGAACTTTTCCAATTTGCTGTCAGGGATGTCCGGCAGCAATTTTTTCAAAAGGTTAATGGTCGCGTCAATATTATCGATTTTGTCCTTGGAAAACTTTAGCGCGAATACAGGCTGGTTGTCAGCAAGTAGTACATTGTTTCGATCATAGATTTTGCCTCTTACCGGTGGGAGCGCTTCAACTGAAATACGGTTACCTTCGGACATGGCATGGTAGTGGTCGTAGTTCAGCCACTGTAGGTAGGACATTCTTCCAAAAAGGACAAGAAAGAAGACAATAACAAAGCCTAAGGCGAAGTAAAGTCGCCCCCTAAACAGCAATTTTTGCTGATTGACTTCGTTTTCTGATTGATAGTTGTTACGTCTTGGTTGCATGAGAGCTTACTTGAATAAAGCCCTCTGAGTCAGTGACTGCATGACGTTGGAAACCAAAGGCCAAAGCGCAATGGCAAAAATGGGTTCTAGCCAGTAATAGAGTAGTGTGTTTCCTGAGAGTGTCGGGTGAAAAATAAACCAGCCGGCAACTTGGAAGAACAGGATGTAGAAAGCCACGATAATTGATTGTTGCCACATAGGGTAACTTCTAAACCTAAGGCGTATTCGCAGCATGAAGAATGTGACAGTTAAGAATAACAAAGCATGAGCGCCTAAGGGCGTATTCAGTGAAGCGTCATTTAATAACCCAAGAACAAATGCTGTAAAAAGATGCGTCTGGTTTAAAATTTGCGAACTCCAGAACAATAGTAGCAGCAGTGTAATTGGCGGGGCATAGTGCAGTGCAAAACTGAAGTTTAATGCACTATCAATAATGAGTCCTGCTAAGTAGCTGAAGAGTAAAAGCCACTTAACATGGGAAAAACTAAGAGAAAAAACCTTATCACTCATCTGCGGCAGTTCCATTCAGTTTGGTGTCGATATGAACGTCTATACTTGGGTTTTTAACCGGAGAAAGAATTAGAACTTTGTCGGCCAAATTGATGTCTGCAACAGGGTCGGCCATAATTTCGTAATAGGGTTGATCTTTCAGGGTATTGATGCTGCTGACAGTGGCGACAGGGTAGCCGTTAGGATAAACATTGCCTAGGCCAGAGGTTTCGATGATATCGCCGATTTTAATAGAGCTTGTGTTAGGGATGAACTGTAGTGATAGTTGGGATTGTCCCATTCCTGTCAAAATGCCTCGTTGTCCAGTGCGTTGTATGCGAACTGGAATCTGGATGTCAGAGTCGGTAATAAGTTGAACTCTAGAAGTTGTCGGAGTCACCGAGGTAATTTGTCCGATGAGCCCCTTGGCATCAATTACAGCTTGGTGGAGTTTAACGCCATCGAGGGATCCTTTGTCCAGCGTGAAAAACTGAGAGTAAGGAGATAGGTTATAGTATTTGATGTTGGCAATTTGCACATCCGAAGTAGACATTTGGCTGGCAGTGCCTAACAGCAAATTCAAACGTGACACTTCATGCTGAAGTTTATTCAGTTGTTGTTGTCTTGCCTTTAAGAGCAGGTTTTCAGTTGCTAGCTGTTGATTGCGTTTTTTAAGGTCTTCTACTGTTTTGAAGTCCTGCTGGAAATACTGGTATGTGCTAAGAGGGATAGTTGCTGCCCGTTCAATAGGGTCAATGGTTGTTAATAGTAGAGCACGGAAATTAATAAGAAAATGGCTGTAGTGATCCATAACCATCAGCGCGATGCACAGGACAAAAAATAAGAGGTACTGAGACCCTTCTTTTTGTGGAGAGGTTGTGCTGAGGTTAATGGTTCGACTCCTTGGTTATCGTTGAGTTAAATCTAATAGATTTAAATTAAACAAATACATTGAGCCGAACCTTGTTAGTTGTTAAGCGTGGAAATCAGTCAAAAGAGAATACGTCGATACCTTTTTCATCCATTAGTTCTAGCGCCCGCCCGCCACCACGAGCAACACAGGTCAATGGGTCGTCAGCAATAATTACGGGTACACCTGTTTCTTCAGAAAGCAATGTGTTCAGGTTTCTCAATAAAGCACCACCACCTGTTAGCACGATACCGTGCTCTGCAATGTCAGCACCTAATTCTGGTGGTGTGTGTTCTAGAGCGGTACGTACGGCACTAACGATAGCAGCCAATGGCTCTTGAAGTGCTTCAAGTACTTCGTTACTGTTTAGTGTAAAACGACGAGGAACAGCTTCAGCAATGTTACTACCATGAACTTCTAAAGTATCAGGGTCAATCTCGTGATAAGCCGTACCAATTTCTTTTTTGATTTTTTCAGCAGTAGCTTCACCGATGATCATGCCGTAGTTGCGGCGAACATATTTGATGATAGCATCATCAAAGCGGTCACCACCGACCTTAACTGAGTCAGACCAAACGATCCCATTTAGTGATAGTGTGGCAACTTCGGTAGTGCCACCACCGATATCCACAACCATAGAACCGGTAGCTTCACTCACTGGCATACCCGCACCAATCGCAGCGGCCATAGGTTCTTCAATTAAGTACACTTCACGCGCGCCAGCACCGGCAGCAGACTCACGAATGGCTCGTCTTTCAACTTGAGTTGATCCACAAGGAACACAAACCAATACTCTAGGGCTTGGTTGGAAGAAGCGGGCTTCATGTACTTTTCGGATAAATGCTTGAAGCATTTTTTCGGTGACTTCGAAATCGGCGATAACACCATCTTTCAAAGGGCGAACCGTTTCAATGTTTTGGTTCTCTTTCCCTAGCATTTGCTTCGCACCTTCACCAACAGCAACGATGGAACGTGAATTACCGCTCTGGCGATTGGTTCGAATTGCAACCACTGAAGGCTCGTTTAGAACCATGCCTTTGCCACGAACGTAGATCAATGTGTTTGCTGTGCCTAAATCAATAGATAAGTCGTTAGAAAAAAGTCCGATGATTTTGCGTAACATGTATTGCAATTCCTTAAGCTAGAAACGAAGGGATATTAAGGTATTAAATGTATTTATGAATACCCTAAAAGACCGGCAATCCTGTCCGGCTGTCCCACTAAACGAGATTGAGCCATTTTATAACAAACTCACTGAAAAAAGTCACCATTTTATATCTGATTTTTTTATAGAAAAAAGGAGCTGTCTCTTTTTAGAAAAGCCGAAATGTGGTAATTTAATAGGAATTTTTTTCAGTGAAATTTTTGGTGTACATTCTTTAGTGTTTGTGCGCTTGTTGTGAGGAGTTTTATCAGTGTCCATCGGAAAAGATGATGTTAACAAAATCTCGCGTTTAGCAGCCATTTCTGTTTCTGAGCAGGAAGTCGATCAGGTTGCTGATAAGTTGAGTAATATTTTAGATCTTTTTGCGCAGATGCAAGCGGTCAATACGGATGGTGTTGAGCCGATGTCTCACCCATTAGACCAAGTACAGCGTTTACGTGAAGATGTTGTGACCGAAAGCAACAATAGAGATAAGTATCAAAAAATTGCACCTTCGGCAGAAGGTGGAATGTATTTAGTGCCACAGGTGATTGAGTAAGTTATGCATAGACTTTCCATTAAACAAATGAGTGAAAAGCTCCAAGCCAGAGAAATTACCAGTGTTGCTTTGACTCAGCACTATTTGGATCGTATTGAAAAATATGATGGTGATTTGAATGCATATATCACCGTTACGCCGGAGTTGGCGATTGAGATGGCAAAAAAAGCCGATGAAATGTTGGATAAGGGTGAAGGCTCACTGTTAACAGGTATTCCTGTTGCGCATAAAGATATTTTTTGTATCGATGGTGTGAAGACATCCTGTGGCTCGAAAATGCTACATAATTTTGTCGCGCCCTATGATGCGACGGTCGTGGAAAAACTTAAGGCTGTTGGAATGCCTATCTTGGGTAAAACCAATATGGATGAGTTTGCGATGGGATCATCTTCTGAAAGTAGTTATTATGGTCCAACCAAAAATCCATGGAGGTTAAATGCTGTTCCAGGTGGTTCGTCCGGCGGTTCTGCGGCGGTGATTGCTGCAGGTCTTGCGCCTTTGGCAACAGGTACCGATACGGGGGGATCTATTCGACAACCGGCTTCATTCTGTGGAATTACGGGTATTAAGCCGACTTACGGTGCAGTGTCTCGTTATGGGATGATCGCTTACGCTTCTAGTTTTGACCAAGGTGGCCCTATGTCGCGTAGCGCCGAAGATGCTGCTTGGTTGTTGGATGCTATGTCTGGGTTTGATGCCAAAGACTCAACGAGTCTTGAACAAGAAAAGCCGGATTACACGACTCGGTTGGCTGAATCTTTGAAAGGTTTGAGAGTTGGTGTGCCGAAGGAATACTTTGGTGAAGGGCTTGATGCATCTGTGTCAGATGTCACGAAAGCTGCTATTGAGGTTTTACGTCAGCAGGGTGCTGATATTGTCGAAGTCAGCTTGCCGAATAAGGATTTAGCGGTGCCTGCTTATTATGTACTGGCGCCAGCGGAAGCATCTTCGAACCTGTCTCGTTTCGATGGTGTACGTTATGGACATCGTTGTGAAAATCCAAAAGATTTGAGTGACTTGTATATGCGCTCACGTTCTGAAGGATTTGGTGCGGAAGTAAAACGCCGAATTATGGTTGGAGCTTATGCGTTGTCTGAAGGTTATTATGATGCTTATTATCTGAAAGCGCAGAAACTACGCCGCATGGTGCGCGATGATTTCATTAAAGCATTTGAACAGTGTGATGTGATTGTTGGGCCAGTTGCCCCAACACCAGCATTTAACATTGGTGAAAAATCAGATGATCCAATCAGTATGTATTTGGCCGACCTTTATACGATTCCAGTCAATTTGGCAGGGTTGCCGGCAATGTCGATCCCAGCAGGATTTTCGGAAGGTCTACCGGTAGGGTTGCACTTGATTGGTACTTACCACTCTGAAGGCAAGCTGCTAAATGTTGCTCATCAATTTCAACAAGTGACTTCCTGGCATGAGCAAATGCCGGAAGCATATCAATAGGAGGTGGTCATGACTTGGGAAGTGGTTATCGGTCTTGAGATTCATGCTCAGCTCAATACAAATACAAAGATTTTTTCAGGTTCTTCCATTGCTTATGGTGCGGAACCAAACACCCAGGCAAACTTATTGGATTTAGGGATGCCGGGTCAATTGCCTGTGTTGAACAAGGCGGTGTTGCCTAAGGCAATTCGTTTTGGTTTGGCGGTTGGTGCGACGATTGGACGCAGATCAGTTTTCGACCGTAAGAACTATTTTTATCCAGATTTGCCGAAAGGGTATCAGACCTCACAGTTTAGCTACCCAATTGTTGATAAAGGTGGCGTTTTGGAAATAGAAGTGGATGGTGAAACCAAAAAAATTGGTATTACACGTGCGCACTTGGAAGAAGATGCTGGTAAGTCGGTTCATGACGCGTTTCCTGGTCAAACGGGCATTGACTTGAACCGTGCTGGGACACCATTGTTGGAAATTGTTTCTGAACCAGATATGCGTTCAGCGCAGGAAGCGGTGGCTTATGCTCGCAAGATGCATGAGTTGGTTCAGTATCTTGGTATTTGTGATGGCAATATGCAGGAAGGTTCATTCCGTGTTGACTCGAACGTATCTATCCATAAGCCTGGAACGCCTTTCGGAACACGTGCTGAGCTGAAAAATATCAACTCATTCAAGTTTATCGAACAGGCGATTGAATATGAGATCGCTCGTCAAATCGAAATTCTTGAATCTGGCGGTAAAGTTGTACAGGAAACTCGTTTGTACGACTCTGAAAAGAATGAAACACGTTCTATGCGTGCAAAAGAAGAGGCGAACGATTACCGTTATTTCCCGTGTCCTGATTTATTACCCGTCGTGGTAACTGATGAGGATATCGAGGCGATTCGTGCCGAAATGCCGGAGTTGCCAGGAGCTAAACGTGCACGTTATGTGTCCGAGTTCGGATTGTCTGATTATGATGCTAGCTTCTTGACCGGTTCAAGAGCGATGGCAGAATACTTTGAAGCTGTGGTTTCGCATTCCAAAGATGCGAAAATGAGTGCAAACTGGGTCATGGGAGAATTGTCTAAATCCTTGAATCAGCAAGGTATCGATATTAATGAATCTCCGGTGTCTGCTGAAGCTTTGGCTGGTTTGTTGGCGCGTATTCAAGATAACACCATTTCTGGAAAAATTGCCAAGCAAGTGTTTGATGCGATGTGGAACCAAGAAGGCTCCGCGGATGAAATTATTACGGCAAAAGGATTGAAGCAAATCACCGATTCATCAGCAATCGAAGCTTTAGTCGATGAGGTTTTAGCAGCAAATACTGCACAAGTTGAAGCCTATCGAAATGGTCAAGATAAGATGTTTGGCTATTTTGTCGGGCAAGTGATGAAAGTGTCTCAAGGTCAGGCAAATCCTGGTCAGGTTAATGAGATATTGAAGCGCAAGCTATCCTAATTTTCCACGCATAATGCTAACCCCAACCTGGTAGATTTTTGCCAGGTTGGCGTGCTTGGTTAAACCCTAGGGTTTAATTCTTAAAAAAGTCTGACTCTTTCTTCTTTTTCTCTTGAAAGAGCATAAAAAAACCTTATAGTAGCCATTAAATACGCTTTAAATAACAAGTTCACAATGTCTAAAAAGTGGACGTTTGTAGTCTAATGGAGGTTTCGATGAAACGTATTGGTCTGTTTTTATTAATGAACTTTGCCGTCATTGCGGTGGCAATGATCACCCTGAATTTGTTGGGTGTCAAAGGCTATATGAATAGCCAAGGCTTGGATCTGAAAAATCTATTCATCTTTGCTTTGGTGTTTGGTTTTGCGGGTTCTTTTATCTCTTTGGCAATGTCAAAGTGGTTGGCAAAAATGTCTGTGGGTGCTCAAGTTATCGAACAACCACGTAATGCTGATGAGCAATGGTTGGTCGAAACGGTTTGTGAGTTTGCACAAAAAGCGAACATCGGTATGCCTGAAGTGGCTATCTATGACTCACCAGAACCTAACGCTTTTGCAACTGGGATGACAAAGAACTCATCAATGGTTGCGGTATCTACCGGTTTGATGCGTAACATGCAGAAGAACGAAGTAAGAGCGGTTCTTGGGCATGAGGTGGCGCACGTTGCAAACGGCGACATGGTAACAATGGCCCTGTTGCAAGGTGTATTGAACACCTTTGTAATCTTCTTTGCGAAAATCGTGGCTTACATTGTTGACCGCGTGATTCTTAAGAATGAAGAAGAAGGTATGAGCTTTACATTCATTGCCGTTGATTTCATTGCTCAGATTCTATTCGGTATTCTGGCAAGTATCGTTGCGATGTGGTTCTCACGTGTTAGGGAATTCCATGCGGATAACGGTGGTGCTTACTTGGCTGGCAAGGAAAACATGATTGCAGCTCTACGTAGATTGCAAACCATGCATCCAGGTGAGTTGCCAGATCAAATGGCAGCATTTGGGATTTCAGCAGGTCCTTCTAAATTGGGGCAGTTATTTATGTCTCACCCACCTTTGGAAGAGCGTATTGCTGTTTTGGAAAACACAGCACAAGCGCAATTGAAAATCGCATAATTCTCATTAAATAGTTAGCGAAAAAAAAACCGGCATCTGCCGGTTTTTTTATGAGAAGGCCTAGAAAGTTGTCTATATTCTTGATTGCGCTTCGGATTGTATGCGTTTAATCATGTGATATAGCCCAGTGGATCGGTTGGCAGATAGGTGTTGTATCAGGCCGATTTCAGCCAAGAAGCCAAGAGGCGCTTCGCTGATTTCTTGAGGGGTTCTGCCTTGGTAGACTTTGAGCAGTAAGGCAATTAGCCCGGCAACGATTGCAGCATCTGATGTGGCTTGCATATAGAGATGCCCATCATGTTCCTCAATGTAAATCCATACTTGGGACTGACAGCCGTGAATTCGGTTTTCTTCAGTTTTAAACTCGTCTGGCATACCTTGAAGGGTTTTGCCCATGTCGATGAGGTATTTGTAGCGATCCTTCCAGTTGTCGAAGTGGGTGAAGCGCTTGACCAAATCGGCTTGTATGTCAGCAATGCTTTTTTCTGCGGGTTGATAGTTCATAAGGAAATGGAGTGTAGTTTTTCAAAATGGCTATTCTATCAAAAAGTAGAAATGGATGTGTCGTACTGGTTTTGCTGGTTGGTTTTTGATTTGCGCAAAATAAATAAGATTGATTTAAAAATAGATGGAAAATGTTTTATCGTTTCATCTGATATTAAAAATAAAAACAACAAAAAAGAAATGAAAGTTTTTAAGGAGAAAAACATGGAACAAATGTCACGTCGTAATCTTCTGAAAAAGACGTTATGGGGAAGTGCTTCATTGGTCGGTTTGTCCGCAATGACACCTCTTTATGTTCATGCTAGTATGGAATTTAAAGGCCCTAAAGTGCCTGATGTTGATGCAGTGAAAGTGTCTGATCACTGTTATTACATTCCAGCACTGGGGTCATCACCTTCGCCAGAAAACTATGGGATGTTTAGTAACCCAGGTTTCGTGGTAACGCCAAAAGGGGTTGTGGTGATTGATACTGGTAGTTCTGTTCAGATCGGTGAAATGATTTTACGACAAATCAAAAAAGTGACTGACAAGCCTGTTGTAATGGTGATTAACACCCATTATCACGGAGATCACTGGCTGGGGAATCACGCGTTTGTCGCAGCCAATCAAGATGTTAAGCTTTACTCTCATGAAGCGGTGCAAAAAGTATTGAAAACAGATGGTGGGAAGTTCTGGTTTGATTTTATGCAAAGAAACACCGACAACAAAATTACCGGGACAGTAGTAACGATTCCGAATCAAACCCTGAAGGGGGGTGAAGTGTTTGGAATGGGAGGCGTGACTTTGAAGGTCCACCACTTTGGACGTATGCACACCGAGTCTGACGTGGCGGTTGAAGTGGTTGAAGATAAGACGATTTATATGGGGGATATGGTTATGCGTCGTATCGCCAATATGGAAGATGGTTCTTATAAAGGAACAATCGCCGGCTTGGACAGTGTTTTAAGCCTACCTGTGAATCAGTATATTCCGGGTCATGGTAAGCATGAAGGCAAGCAGTTGATTTTGGATGGTAAAGAATTTATGGAAACCATCTATAAAAACACCGCTAAATACTATGATGAAGGTTTGTCAGATTTTGAAATGAAGCCTAAAATCATGGTAGAGCCATTTATGAAAAATGTGGCTAGCCAGTGGTCAGGCTATCAAAGTACCTTGGGAAAATTTATTGTGGTTGCCATTAAAGAGTATGAGCAATCGATGTTCTAAGGGATGATTTTTTTGGCGTCCATTGTGGTGGGGCAGGCTGGATCAGCCTGTCTCCGCTTTGGCGCGAAAAAATAAATTCTTCTAGTCATTTTTGGGCAAAAAAAATGTCATAAAAGTGTAGTAAAAAGGCTAAAGGGGGTTTGCTAATATTCCCTCCGTTGAGTTAGTCGCCAATTAAGGGGACCAACAATTAAAGCCAATTCCTTTTAGGAGAATATCGTGAAAAAACTATTAGCGACTGCGGCATTAGCTGCAAGTATGACAACAACAGCTTTTGCTTCTACTATTGAAGGCACAGGAGCTTCTTTCCCATATCCAGTATATAAAGCGTGGATTTCAGAATACTATAATGCTACAGGCAATAAAGTAAACTATTCACCAACTGGTTCTGGTACTGGTATTAAAGAAATCACTGCTCGCCACGTTGATTTCGGTGGTTCTGATGCGCCTTTGAAGCCATCTCAACTTCACAAAAGCGGTCTTTACATGTATCCAACAGTTGTTGGCGCAATCACTTTCTCTTACAACATTCCTGGTGTTAGCAGCCTAAAACTTTCTGAAAAGTCTATTTCAGGTATCGTTATGGGTCACATCAAGTACTGGGATGACGCTTCTCTAAAGCATGACAACCCAAGTGCTAGCCTACCACACAAAAAAATCCTTTTCGTTCACCGTTCTGACAAGTCTGGTACAACTTTCAACTTCTCTTATTACTTGGCGAAGATGAACAAAACTTGGAACAAAGAGTTTGGTGCGAAAAAAGCAATCAACTGGCCTATGGAAAACCGTATTGCTGGTAAAGGTAACTTCGGTGTTTCAACTGCAATCAAAACTAACCCTTACTCAATTGGTTATGTAGATTATGCTGATGCTAAGAAAAACGGTCTAGAAATGGCGACTGTTCAAGGTCAAGGTGGTAAGTTCTACGCACCTACAGTTGATAACTTTATCGCTGCTGCTGGTCATGCTAGTCTAGATCCTAAGAAAGATTTCTACTCTATCATTGCATATCCTGAAAATGCATACCCAATGGTAGCTGCAACTTTCATTTTGCTACCAAACGACTCTAAGAAAAACAAAGAAGTAACTGACTTCTTCAGATATTCTTATGAGCATGGTGATAAAGCTGCTGCAGATCTAGGTTACGTTCCACTGCCAAAAAGCGTAAAAGAAAAGATCTACGGTTACTGGGCTTCTAAAGGTATCAAGTAATATCTTAGTTCTCTAAAATATGGTGCCCCTAAGTGGGCACTATGTTTTTAGAGTCTTTGTAAAAGCGGCCAATATCTTCTTTTACAAGGGTTCTAAACAGATTTACCTTGCAGGCATTATGGATGTTATGCCGCTCTTGGATGTTGACATGATGGTTTTATCCTCTAGAATTTAAACACTTTTAAAGTCAAAGAAAAAATTAGGGCGGTTATGGAAAAAATATTTGCAAGGCTCTCCCAGATTAGTGCGAGTCTGGTCTTTGTTGTTTTAGTCTCGACACTTGTGACTCTCTATATTTCGGCAAAGCCTGCTATTGAAGAGTTTGGGGCGAAGTTCTTGATTGACGCTCGTTGGGGTGTTGATGTTCCAGTTGAAACGCCTTCCTCTTCTGACCAAAAACCTGCTCAACAAGCCTCACAGTCTAGTGCACCTGATGCTCATTTAGATGGTGGTATCAATGTCGGCGACGATGGTGTTAATGTTGACGACGACGATGGTGTTAATGTTGGTGATGACGATGGTGTTATCAGTAACTCGCCAACAAAAGAAGTGTTTGGTGGTGCGGTTGCAATCGTCGGAACTGTTTTTTCAACTATTATTGCCTTATTGTTTGCCGTTCCGCTTGCAATGGGGATCGCCATTTTCCTATCAGAAATTGCTGCGCCAGCTATTTCTAAGCCTGTAGGGGTTGCTATTGAGTTGCTTGCAGCCATTCCGAGTATTATTTATGGTATGTGGGGCTTGTTCTATTTTGGTCCATTCATTGCCTCGATTTTTGGTGGGCATTCAGTATCTTTGTTGGTAGCGGGTCTAGTGCTTGGCGTAATGGTCATTCCATTTATGGCTGCTTTGAGTCGTGATGCAATCAACACTACTCCAGATGTATTAAAAGAAGCTGCTTATGCTGTGGGCGCTACTAAGTTTGAAGTGATTAAAGATGTTGTGTTTCCTTATGCCAAGGCGGGCATAATCGGTTCAATTATTATTTCATTAGGCCGTGCGCTGGGTGAAACAATGGCGGTCGCCTTTGTTATTGGTGGAGTCTTTGAATTTGCGAAGTCTGTTACAGACCCAACCAACTCCATCCCAGTAGTATTGGCAAATAACTTCTCAGAATCTAGTGGTCTGAGCTTGGCATCTCTGTTCTACTTGTCATTGATTCTGTTCGTTGTCAGCTTCATCGTAATCTTTACGGCGAAACACTACTTCTTGAGAAGAGGCAAATAACATGAGATTGTGGATAAATAAACTAGTTTTGGGTCTGTCTAGCCTTGCGGCAATTATTGGATTGGTATTTCTTGGCTGGATATTGATTACGCTAATTATTAAAGGCTCTGAGGCGCTTTCACCATATATCTTTACACATGATTTGATTAACAATGGTATTCGAAATCTGTTGTTTGGACAGTTTGTGCTAGCAGGTTTGGCAACAATTATTGGTATTCCAATTGGGATTATGGCTGGGATTTACCTGCAGGAATATAGCAATGGTAGCAAGTACGCCGATTTTATCCGTGACTTGTCAGATGTTATGATGTCGGCACCATCTATCGTTATCGGTACCTTTGTTTATGCTGTTGTGGTTATGCCGACAGGTCATACGGCTGGTTGGGCGGGCGTGTTCGCTCTATTTGTTATGATGTTACCCATTGTTGTGCGTGCAACAGACGACATGTTGAGCTTAGTGCCTACCGAGTTGAGAGAAGCAGGGATTGCTATCGGTGCATCGAAATACCATGTCATCGTAAATATTATCTTAAGAGCGGCAAAGGTTGGTATCGTAACTGGATTGATTCTAGCATTTGCCCGTGTAGTCGGTGAGACAGCACCTCTTTTGTATACCAGTGGTTCAAGTGTGTATTGGTCAACGGATTTGAGTGATACTTTCCCGTCAATAACGGTCTCGATTTATAACTTGGCTACTATGCCGGACGATAAGATGGTTCAGTTGGCTTGGGCAGCTGCACTGGTTCTAACATTCTTCGTATTGATTCTCAATCTGTTGGGAAGATACATTATTCGTGAAAAGCATCATTAAAAGGTTTTTAGCGTGAAAGATATTGCCAATATTATGGAAATTCAGGATTTTAGCTTTACTTATCCTAAAGCTGAAAATCCTTCATTGAAAAACATTAATCTTCCAATTAAAGAAAATCACATTACAGCTCTAATCGGTCCTAGTGGATGTGGTAAATCAACATTGCTAAGAGCCATGAATCGCATTCACGACCTATATCCAGGATGTCGCTATGAAGGCGCTATCAAACTGAAGAACCAAGATGGTTCGATTGGGAACATTTTGGATATTAAAAAAGAAAACGACTTTATTGCATTGCGTCAAAGAGTGGGGATGATTTTCCAAAAGCCAACACCTTTTCCGATGACGATTTATGAAAACATAGCTTATGGTTTGCGCATCGCAGGGATCAAAAATAAGAATGATCTTGAAGAAATTATCGTTAAGTCTTTGCAGGACGCAGCACTTTGGAATGAAGTAAAAGATAGATTGCATCAAGATGCTAGGGGTTTGTCGGGTGGTCAGCAACAACGTTTGTGCATTACGCGTGTTGTTGCTCTGAAGCCTGATTTGATGTTGTTTGATGAGCCAACATCTGCACTTGACCCTATTTCAACGTTGGCGATTGAAGAAATGATTCTAGGTTTGAAAGAGAAATACAGCATTGCAATCGTAACGCATAACATGCAACAGGCATCTCGTATTTCCGATTACACCGCGTTTATGTATCTAGGGGATTTGGTTGAGTTTAACGACACTGATGTGATGTTTACTAACCCTAAAGAACAACAAACCAATAACTATATTACCGGTAAGTTTGGTTAACAGATTTCTAATAATTTTGTGCTTTGAGCCCGCTTTTGCGGGCTTTTTTTATGGGCTTTTAAATTTCCGCGTTGATGAAATCTAGTACTTTATCTAAGCCACTGTAGTTAAGGCTTGTGTTTGCCTTTTCCTGAACGGCAGGTTTTGCATGATATGCGATGCTTAGACCCGCTTCATTCATCATTAGCAAGTCATTTGCACCGTCGCCGATAGCAATCGCTTGGTCTAAATTGATGCTTAGTACATCACACAATTCTTGAAGAAAATAAGCTTTCGCTTCAGCACCGATAATGCCGCCAACTATTTTTCCAGTGAGTTGACCTTCAACGATTTCCAGATGGTTGGAGCGTGTGAATTGAATGTCTAGCTGTTCTTTTAGCCTGTCTGTGAAATAGGTGAACCCGCCTGATACTAGAGCGAAAGGTATTTTTCGGTTTTTTAGCCCATTAAGCCATTCTTCTGCACCTGGATTAAGGAATAGACGTTCGTCATAAACTTTCTGCAAAGCAGTTTCCGATAGCCCATTTAACAGCGCTACTCGTTGTGTAAGTGAACTTTCAAAGTTCAGCTCACCACGCATCGCCGCTTCTGTGATGGCGGAGACTTGAGGTTTTAAGTTCATCATATCGGCAATTTCATCAACACACTCAATACCGATTAAAGTCGAATCCATGTCGCTAATGACCAGCTTTGCTGTTGACGGAGTGAACCCTTTAGGTAAAAGGTTAATGTCTATTTTCAGGTTGTCACTTAATTCTTGAACAGAGGACATATTTGGCGAGTCAATATTAACTTGATAATGGCTTGCCACAGCGTAAGGTGTGGAACCTAATATAGATTCGATTTCTTGAGTCTGCGTTTGACTAAGATGATTTGTGTGAATAATTAGCATGTCGTCTCTGTCCGTAATTTATAAATTTTTTTCTGAAACTGGGAGGATTTGCGTTTTAGCGATTCTATCCTGAAGTGTTTGATGGTTGCTCGGTAGGAAAAGCCCAATCCAGCCAATAGGCCATAACAAAATACCTGTGAGGAAGCGTAGGTTGGCTTCAGTTCTAGTTAGTAGGGTATTGTTTTGCGTTATGAGTCTTAGCTTCCAGGTTCTGAGTCCCGGAGTCTGGCCTGACTGTGTCCAAAAGTACGTTAGGTACACATAGGTAATGGCGAGTAGATAAACCTGAAAGCCGAGCATGGAAGAAGATGAATTTTGCAGGTTTTCTCCTTGCCATACAACGAATGGTATCGCTGCCACAAACCATACTGAGCAGAGCAGTAATAAATCATATAAAAAGGCAAAAAGTATTTTAAATGGCAACATGTTCAAAGCTTGGTTTAAGTTATATCAGGTGGCAAATAATAATCTATTTTGCTTCAAATCTCAGTAAGATATAAAAATAGAGTACAAAATTAACCCTATTATTTAAAGGAGAGATAATTGAATTTACCTGACGGACATTTTTCTCTTTTTTGGATTGGCATAGGTTGGATGCTTTTTGCATTGGCAATCATCTGGAGTATTCGAACGGCGCCATGGCATAAGATAAAGGGAGACTCTGAGGCGCAGCATGTTTTTATTGGAACAACTGTTATCCTGTTTTTTTTATGGATATCAAGCGCTTCAATTGGTGATGGATTGAGCTTCCATGTGTTATTGGTTACGGCAGTGACGTTAATGTTTGGACCTCAGTTTGCATTGTTTTCGGCGTCCTTGGCATTAGTTGGCGTGACGCTTATGGGGAAGTCTGGGGCGATGATGTTTGGTATGAATGCGGTGCTCATGGCAGTCATTCCGGTGTCCATCTCTTGGATCATGGCGGTACTAGCATATCGATATCTAGAAAGGCATTTCTTTGTTTTTGTGCTTTTTAACGCCTTCTTTGCCGCGGCGGCCAGTACTTTTGCTGTGCTTTTGGCTGCGGCAGCGGTTATGTGGTTGGGTGGTTTGCACGAAACGGAGAAGCTAACGCAATCGTTCTTGCCTTACATTCCAATGATGGTCATTCCTGAAGCGTTTGCTAATGGGTTGGTGATCTTGACGTTGGTGATTTTAAAGCCGCAGTGGGTCAGTTGCTTTGATGATGACGAATTTTTAAAAGGGAAATAAAAAAACCGGCGAAAGCCGGTTTTTTTATTAACTTCTAACAAGTGATTACTTGTTAGGAATCCAAGCTGGTTGTAAATCAGCATATTTTTCCATCTGATTTACTTCAGCGTTAGCTGTTTTTAGAGCTTCTTGAGCAAGTTCCATTGCTTTTGCATCGTCACCTTTCTTCTTAGCTTCAGCAGCTTCAGCTAGGTAAGTGTCAACGTATGGTTGTTTCATTTTCTTTTGTTGCCAAACATCACCCATTTTTTTAGCTTTAGCGTGTTGAGCAGTTGCTTGAGCGACAACGTCATCGTAAGACATTGATTTTGATGGCATGCTTGAACATGCACCTAGTGTTAAAGTTGTGATGACAGCCGCACCAACAAATAGTTTTTTCATTCCGAATCCTCCAAGATAGATAGCTTAATTTATTTATTAAAAAGTTTTAAGCCGGTCTTATTCTAATCATAAATTTTCGCGATTTAAAGTAAAAATCATGAATTTGCCCATAAAACATTTTTTAACAAATAAATGAATCTAATAACTTATTCAGTTTACCGGCAGGGTATCAACCCTATATAATGTACACTATTTTTTATTTAATAGTGCTGTCGCCTAGTTTTGCCAACATTTTGTATGATAAACCAAAGGTTAGAGCTTTTCCTTATAAGGCTTTGATTTTATCTATCAAATTTATGTCGGTTGTTATAAATAGGTTCGATGGCATAAAAGGCACGTTCTGTTTCGACTTGTTTTCGAAATAGATTTAGAGGCTATATAAGTTGTAAGGTGAATTGGTATGCGTATTCTGCAAGAAGCACTGACATTTGATGATGTTCTATTGGTTCCGGCTCATTCAACGGTCTTACCTTCGGATGTAAGTCTAAAAACAAAATTAACAAGAAATATCGAACTGAGCATACCATTTGTTTCAGCAGCGATGGATACCGTCACGGAAGCTAGGCTGGCTATCTCAATGGCTCAGGAAGGCGGCATTGGTATTATTCATAAGAATATGACAGTTGAAGAGCAGGCGCATGTTGTGACCAAGGTGAAAAAATATGAGCACGGCGTGATCTTGGAGCCTATTACTGTTCAAGTAACCGATACTGTTGAGCAGGTTTTACAGAAAACCAAGGAAAACCGAGTATCAAGCGCGCCTGTTGTTGATGGAAATGACTTGGTCGGTATCGTCACCAGTCGTGACTTACGCTATGTTACCAACTTACAGAAACCAGTCTCTGAAATCATGACCCCAAAAGATCGCTTGGTTACTGTCAAAGAAAAAGAAGAGCGTGAAGTGGTCATGGAGCTTCTTCATAAACACCGTTTGGAGCGCTTGTTGGTTGTTGATGACGACTTTAATTTGAAAGGGATGATTACCGTCAAGGACATGGCGAAATCATCTGAGCACCCAAATGCTTCTAAAGACTCTAATGGACGTCTAAGAGTTGGTGCGGCAGTTGGTACTGGTGCGGACACGTCTGACAGAGTTGCTGCTTTGGTCAAAGCAGGTGTTGATGCAATTATTGTTGATACTGCTCATGGACACTCACAAGGCGTGCTTGATCGCGTAAAATGGGTAAAAGAAAACTACCCTCAGGTTGATGTGATTGGCGGAAATATTGCAACGGCTGAAGCGGCATTGGACTTGGTTAAAGCTGGCGCGGATGCCGTTAAAGTAGGTATTGGTCCTGGATCAATTTGTACCACTCGTATTGTTGCTGGTGTAGGGGTTCCTCAGTTAAGCGCAATTGCCAATGTTGCAGAAGCATTGGAGGGTACAGGTGTGCCTTTGATTGCAGATGGCGGTATCCGGTTCTCAGGTGACGTTGCTAAAGCATTGGTAGCAGGAGCTTCAGCTGTGATGCTAGGTAGTATGTTTGCCGGAACAGAAGAGTCTCCAGGTGAAGTGGAGTATTATCAAGGTCGTGCTTATAAGTCCTATCGTGGTATGGGATCTCTAGGCGCGATGTCTCAAAAGCAAGGGTCTTCAGATCGTTATTTTCAGTCTTCAAATGCTGCGGATAAACTTGTGCCAGAAGGGATTGAAGGGCGTGTTGCTTATAAAGGACCTTTGGCACCAATTATCCATCAGTTGGTTGGTGGAGTTCGTTCCAGCATGGGTTATACAGGCTGCAAAGATATTGGAGAATTCAATACCAAGCCGCAGTTTGTACGTGTTACTGGTGCCGGTATGGCGGAAAGTCATGTTCATGATGTGACTATCACAAAAGAAGCACCTAATTACCGAGTGTAAACATTTTGGAAACGTCAAACTTTGGTTTGACGTTTCTTTCAAATCTAAAACTCTTATCTCTTTATCGCTTAAGTGGAATTAATTACCTATGGCCGAACACAATATTCATTCAGACCGCATCTTAATCTTGGATTTTGGTTCTCAGTACACACAGTTAATCGCACGTAGAATTCGTGAAATCGGTGTCTACTGTGAAGTGGAACCATGGGATGTTGATGATGAAGCGATTACCAGCTTCAATGCCAAAGGGATTATTCTTTCTGGTGGCCCTGAAACCGTTATTGGTGACGATGCGCCAAAAGCACCAGAAGTTGTGTTTGAACTGGGACTTCCTGTATTGGGTATTTGTTATGGTATGCAGACCATGGCAGAGCAGTTGGGCGGTAAAGTGATTCATGCAGATGAACATGAATATGGCTATGCCCAAGTGCGTGCGCGTGGTCACACCAAACTGCTTAAAGATATTGAGGACCATGTCACGCCTGAAGGGTATGGCATGCTAGATGTTTGGATGTCTCATGGCGATAGAGTAGATGTCATGCCAGAAGGGTTTGTTCTGATGGCTTCTACAGGCAATTGCCCAATTGCTGGGATGGCGAATGAATCTAAAAATTTCTATGGCATTCAATTCCACCCTGAAGTGACGCATACCAAGCAAGGTGCGCGTATGCTTGAACGTTTTGTTGTTGATTTGTGTGGATGTGAAAAACTATGGACAACGACAAACATTATTGAAGACAGTATCACTCGTATCCGTGAGCAAGTTGGTGACGATGAAGTTTTATTAGGACTTTCAGGTGGCGTTGATTCTTCCGTGGTTGCTGCTCTATTACACAAAGCTATCGGCGACCAACTGACCTGTGTTTTTGTTGATCACGGCTTGCTTCGTCATCAGGAAGGTGATCAGGTGATGGCAATGTTCGCTGAAAACATGGGAATCAAGGTTATCCGTGTTGATGCTGAAGAATACTTTATGAAGCAGCTTGAAGGCGAAGCAGACCCTGAAGCGAAGCGTAAAATTATTGGTCATGCATTCATTGAAATGTTTGACCAGGAATCGGCGAAATTGACTTCAGTAAAATGGTTAGCTCAAGGCACGATTTATCCAGATGTTATCGAGTCGGCAGGTTCTAAAACAGGTAAGGCAAAAGTCATCAAATCTCATCACAATGTGGGTGGCTTACCTGAAGATATGAAGTTGGAGTTGCTTGAACCTTTAAGAGAACTTTTTAAAGATGAAGTTAGAAAGCTTGGTGTCGCGTTAGGATTGCCACATGATATGGTTTATCGTCATCCTTTCCCAGGTCCAGGCCTTGGTGTTCGTATTTTGGGTGAAGTGAAAAAAGAATATGCGGATATTTTACGCTTGGCGGATCATATCTTCATCGAAGAGCTTCGCGCAGCGGACTTGTATGACAAAACGTCACAAGCATTTACGGTTTTCTTACCCGTTAAATCCGTTGGGGTTGTTGGTGATGCAAGACGCTATGACTATGTTGTTGCATTGCGTGCAGTTGAAACCATTGACTTCATGACGGCTCGATGGGCGCATTTGCCTTACGATTTCCTGGAAAAGGTATCCAATCGTATCATTAATGAAATCCCTCGAATTACGCGGGTTACCTACGATATTTCAAGTAAGCCCCCAGCGACTATTGAGTGGGAGTAATGAAAAGAGAAAGGATGTCTAGCATCCTTTTTTTTCGTCAGTAAAAAGGTTTAGTTTCTTTGAGTGCCAGTTTAGAACAAGATATTTTTTGGATGCACCGCGCATTAGAGTTAGCCAAGATAGCAGAGTCTCAAGGAGAGGTTCCTGTTGGTGCAGTATTGGTTGATGACAACGGTTTGATAGCTGAAGGCTGGAATCAAACAATACAATCACATGATCCTACAGCACATGCAGAAGTGGTTGCGCTACGTAACGCCGGTCAAAAAATCAAAAACTATCGAATGCCTGGTCTGACCTTATATGTCACCTTGGAGCCTTGTCCAATGTGTGCAGGGGCATTGATTCATGGCAGAATCTCTCGTTTGGTGATTGCTACTGAGGATCCAAGAACTGGCGCAGCGGGCAGTTTGATAAACCTTGTTCAGCATCCAGAACTCAATCATGATGTGGAAGTTGAATTTGGTGTTTTAAAGGATGAAGCCAGTCAATTGATAAAGCATTTTTTCAAGCAAAAAAGAATGGCTGCTAAAGCGGAAAAACAAATCGATAAAAACGAATAGAGTTGCAACTAAGACTTGCCTCCGTTGAGAATAAATGCGAGTATTGTCTTATAAAAATTTTAATTGTTTTTCATGACAAGATAGCCAAAAAATTCTATGCAAAAAAGCGTTGATCCAGCTGAAGGGATAACCACTTATAAAATTCTTCCGGGAGAGTTCTATGTCACCAAGGAGAATGAACGCATCGAGACAGTATTAGGTTCTTGTATTTCTGCGTGTGTTAGGGATCCGGTTACTGGTGTCGGTGGGATGAATCACTTCATGCTACCCATGGACAAAAATGCTGCAGGCGCTTCAGAGTTATCGGACGCTAACCGTTATGGCAACTACGCGATGGAAAATCTTGTTAATGCTTTGCTAAATCTAGGAGCAAGGCGTGAAAGATTAGAGTTTAAGCTGTTTGGTGGTGGGCGAATTATGAGCTCAAAAACCAACATTGGTTGGTACAACATTGGCTTTGCTTTTGACTATATCTATACGGAAGGGTTCAAAATTGTTTCTCAAGATATCGGAGATGTCTACCCGAGAAAAATTTTGTACTATCCAACGACTGGAAGGGTTAGGGTAAGAAGGTTGAATGCTATGCACAATCAAACTCTGGCTGCAGAAGAAAGTCGTTATATTAATAATATTGGATCGAAACCTGTTGAGGGTGATGTCGAACTGTTCTGAGGAAGATGACTATGGATATGATGGAGACGTTTCGTCAAACTTATCTAGAAGAGAGTTTTGAAGGTCTGGATGTAATGGAAGCAGGGTTGCTGGAACTACCTCCTGGCGAACCTGATAACGAGAAAATCAATGAAATCTTCCGTGCGGCGCACTCAATCAAGGGTGGTAGTGGTACTTTCGGCTTTACCGAAATCATCGATTTCACGCACGTCTTGGAAACGCTTCTTGACGAAATGCGTGATGGACGTCGCCAAGTCACTCAAGAAGCAAACGATGTCATGCTTCAAGCGGTCGATGTTCTACGAGACATGATGACGCGTTTGCAAAACCATGAAACCATCGATGAAGAGCGTGCCGCTGAAGTTCAGGCTGAGCTTGAACGTATTTTGGGTACCAGTTCAGACGGGTCTTCTGCTGAGCCAACTCAAGCAGCAGCCAGTGAACCTGTTACCGTGCAAGAAGCAGGACAAGGTACTTGGAAACTTGAACTTATTCCAGAAACAGAATTGCTACAAACAGGTAATGAACCTATTCGTATTTTTAGAGAACTTGAAACCTTGGGTTCTCTTAACGCCATCGTAGATGATTCTTCGTTACCTGACATCAACGACCTAGATCCCGAAAAACTTTATTTGAAATGGACGCTTGAGTTGTCAGGCGACAATATTCAAGAAGATGACATTAGAGAAGTTTTTGAGTGGATTGATGGTGATGGCGCTGAAATCAAATATCACAAGCCTGCTTCTACTGCGGCAGTTTCAGAGCCGGATGTTTCAGCTGTGGCCGAAGTTGCTGTAACACAAGAGCCAGCTCTTTCTGCTGCGCCAGTACCAAAAGCAGAAACAACTCCTGCGGCAGCGCCGACCGCCAAGAAAGCTACTGCTGCCAAGGCAGTGGCTCCGAAGCAAGACAGCTCTATTCGTGTTGACTTGAGTAAGATTGACCAAATGGTGAACCTTGTTGGTGAGTTGGTTATTACGCAGTCAATGCTTAGCCAGTTTGGGGAGCAAGCAGAACAAGGCGGAGATAATACTGAATGGATTGATAAGTTGAAAGAAGGTTTGACGCATTTGGAAAGACATACGCGAGACCTTCAGGAAAGTGTCATGAACATCCGTATGTTACCAGTAAGTTTTGCGTTCAATCGTATGCCTCGTATCGTGCATGATGTGAGCCAGAAGCTTGGTAAATCAATTGAATTGGTAATGGAAGGTGAAGGTACTGAGCTGGATAAAACCATGTTGGAAGCCTTGACGGATCCATTGGTTCACATCGTGAGAAACTCAATTGACCACGGTATTGAAGCGCCGGATGTCCGAGAAGCAGCTGGAAAACCAAGAACAGGAACCGTTAAGATGGCCGCTTTCCACCAAGGTGGTAACATCCTGATCCAAATCACAGATGATGGTGCTGGGATCAATGCGGATAAGGTATATCAAAAAGCAGTTGAAAAAGGCGTTATCGAAGAAGGACAACATTTGTCTGAACAAGAGATTGTTGACTTGATTTTCCACCCGGGCTTCTCTACGGCAGATGTCGTGAGCGATATTTCAGGACGTGGCGTCGGTATGGATGTGGTGCGTCGAAACATTCGAGGGCTTGGCGGTTCTGTTGAGGTTAAAACTGAGCTTGGCAAGGGAAGTATCTTTACCATTCGTCTACCACTGACATTGGCTATCCTAGATGGTCAGCTTGCTAAAGTCGGTTCCGAAACGTATGTGTTCCCGTTGGTATCCATTGTCGAGTCTATCCAAGTTGATAAGTCACTTGTGAAAGGAATTGCAGGGCAAACCGAGCTTTATAAACTTAGAGATAACTATATTCCTGTTATTCGACTTCACGAGAAGTTGGGTGTTGAAGATGCAAGAACCGATTTAGAATCGGGGCTATTGGTTGTGGTTGAAGATAACGGTGAAAGAGCGGGTATTTTCGTAGACGACCTTTTAGGCCAACAGCAAGTGGTTATCAAATCACTGGAAAGTAACTATATGAAAGTCAACAGCATTGCTGGAGCAACAATCCTTGGGGATGGTACCGTATCTTTGATTCTGGATATTTCCGAAACCCTGTCAGGGCATAAGGGTGGAAGCCTGCAGCATAGCGCTGCTTGATAATGAATTGTTGAAAAAAATATAAAAAGAGAACTCTATGTCGTATGCACTTGGGGCGAAAGAAGTTCAAGAAACCATAATGGTTTTGAATTTATCTGTTGCTCAGATAGAACTATCAATCACCGATGGTGATAACTCTGTTAATACCTTGATCGATTCCTTTTCTTTTATGAGTAAACACATTGAAGGAATCGAAGCTTCCAGCAGATTGATTGCTGAAATGGCTGAAGATATAGAAGGCATGGAAGAGCATAATGCATCTTTGTTGTTGCAAACCAATGAGTTGGCTATGAAGATGCAGCAAGCCATTATTGCTTTCCAGTTTTACGATAAGTTGAGTCAAAGGCTGGATCATGTTTCTCAAGGTTTGTCTGGTTTGGCGGATATTGTCTCTCACGAAATGCATGCGCAGGATGAAGCTCAGTGGCAAGCATTTAAAGAAAGTGTTCGTAAAGGTACTACTATGAGAGAAGAAGAAGAGTTGTTCGAACTGATCTTTGATAAAGGTATGCCTGCTGAAGATGCGATTAACGAGATGAAAGAACGCATGCGAAACAGAATGCATGCAGAGGAAGAAGAAGAGGAAGAAATTGAATTTTTCTAGGGTTTATATATGCATTTTATTAAAGAAACCGCAGAAATGCGGTTTTTTTGAGTCTGCTGTTTTAAAGTAAGCGTGACAAGCGCTACTGGCTTTACTAGCGCTTATTTACACATAAATAATTTGAATTTTGAATTTACCTAACGATTCCTCACAATAAGACTTCTTCATTAAATAATTATATTAGGGACAGGTAAACATGAAATTGAAATCTCTTTGGTCTGCACTGGCCATCTCAGCAGCGCTAATGATTAGCTCAACCGCTGCAATGGCTGCTTCGTATATGCCATTCATCTTGGGTTCGACAACTTCTGATTCAGTTGATGCAGCAGCAGATAAAGCAAAATCAGCTCTGACCGAAAACGGTTTTCAGGTAGTTGGTTCTTATAGCCCAACTGCTGATGTTCAAGTTGTTGTAGTCACTAATGACGCTTTAAAAGCGTTGGCAGCACAATCTAAAAATGGTGCGTTTGGTGCAATGGAAAGAGTTTCTATTGTTAAGCGCGGTGGTAATACAGAAGTTTCCTATACCAACCCAACCTACATGTGGAATGTTTACAAAATGAAAGGTGATGTTGCGCCTATCCAAGCAGCTATGGAAAAAGCTTTGGGTAACCAAGCAACTTTCGGTGCCGATGAAGCTTTGAGCGAAGGTGATTTGAGAGATTACCACTACAAATTCATGATGCCTTATTTTGATGATGTTGATGAGTTGGAAGATTATGATTCGCATCAACAAGCGGTTGATACTATCGAAAAAGCCTTGGCTGCTGGCAAAGCAGGTGTGACTAAGGTTTACCGTATTGATATCCCTGATGCAAAATCAACTGTATTCGGTGTTGCGATTTCTAAAGGTGAAGGTGCGGATAAAAACATCCTGTCACAAATCGATGGATCAGGCCATTCTCATGCAGCGCACTTGCCATATGAGATTCTAGTTGTTGGTGATAAGGCGGTTGCTCTGAACGGTAAATTCCGTATTGCAATTAACTGGCCAAGTCTATCAATGATGGGTTCAGGTAGTTTTATGTCTATCGCGAATGCACCTGATGAAATTAAAGACGCTTTGGAAAAAGTAGCTGATAAATAATTATCAGGGTTGAAACCTAAAAAAAGCGCAGTTTTCTGCGCTTTTTTTGTTTTTGGCTCTTGAAAAAAACAGGATGAACCTTACTTAACTAAGAGCTTAAAACAATCATTGATGAAATCGTAAAATTAGGAGAACGATAGAATGAGTCATACCGAAACTCATGCCTTTCAAACAGAAGTCAATCAGCTGCTGAAGTTGATGATTCACGCCCTTTACAGTAATAAAGAAATCTTTTTGAGAGAGTTAGTCTCTAACGCTTCCGATGCTTTGGATAAGTTGAGATTCGAGTCAGTTTCTAATGATGCCTTGACCGAAGGTGAATCTGAGCTGTCCATTTTGGTTGATTTTGACAAAGATGCGCGCACTGTGACGATTTCCGATAACGGTATCGGCATGACGCGTGACGAGGTTATTGCCAACATCGGTACGATTGCCAACTCAGGGACGAAGAAGTTTTTGGAAAACCTGTCTGGTGATCAGGCAAAAGACAGCCATTTGATTGGTCAGTTCGGGGTTGGTTTCTATGCATCGTTTATTGTTGCAGATAAGGTTACCTTGAACACGCGTCGAGCGGGGGATGATAAAGCCAATGCAACCCGTTGGGAATCTGATGGTGAAGGCGAGTACACACTCGAAACCATTGAGAAAGACACTAAGGGAACCGAAATCACCCTGCATTTGAAAGAAGATATGGATGAGTTCCTGAGCGACTTCCGCCTGAAAAATATCATCACGACCTATTCTGACCATATCAACTTCCCAATCAAGATGTGGAAAGAAGAGCTTGATGATGAAGGTAAGCCAAACGGTGAAAAGTCACTGGAGCAGGTCAATAAGGCGACTGCGATTTGGACTCAGCCAAAGTCTGAGTTGACGGATGAAGAGTATAACAACTTCTATCAAACCCTTTCACATGATTTTGAAACCCCTTTGACGACACTTCACAACAAAGTGGAAGGAACGTTGGAATATACCTCTTTGTTGTATGTTCCAAAACGTGCGCCATTTGACTTGTATGACCGTGATCGCCGTTATGGATTGAAGCTCTATGTGAAGCGTGTGTTCATCATGGATGACGCTGAAAACCTATTGCCTGCTTATTTACGCTTTGTTCGTGGTGTGATTGATTCAAATGATTTGCCTTTGAACGTGTCACGTGAAATCCTACAAAGCAACAAGGTGGTCGATAAGATTCGTTCTGCATCTGTTAAACGTGTATTGGACAGCTTGGAAAAAATGGCGAAGGAGGAAGATCAAACCGATTTCAATACTTTCTGGGATCAGTTCGGTAACGTCATGAAAGAAGGCGTCATTGAAGATTATGCCAATAAAGAGAAGATTGCTAAGTTGCTAAGGTTCACCACAACACATGAGTCTTCAACACAAGAGCAGCGTGTCTCTTTGCAAGACTATGTCGACCGTATGAAAGAAGATCAGCAAGCGATCTACTTTATTACGGGTGATAGCTATGCAGCGGCGTCAGGTAGCCCTCACCTTGAAATGTTCCGTAAAAAGGGTATTGAGGTGTTGTTGCTGACCGATCGCATTGACGAGTGGTTAGTGGCCCATTTGACTGAGTTTGACGGCAAGCAATTGAAGTCTATCACCTCTGCGGACTTGAAAGAGTTTGAAGCGGAAGATGAAGCCGAATTGACCGAGGAAGACAAGAAAGCGCGTGAAGCGATTACTGAAAAGGTCAAAACGGCGATTGAAGACTTGGTTTCTGATGTGCGTATTACGCATCGTCTGACAGATTCTCCTGCTTGTGTTGTGAGTGCAGAAGGCGATATGTCTGCCCATATGGCGAGAATCATGGAGCAGATGGGGCAAGCGATGCCTAAGCAGAAACCTGTTCTTGAGCTGAATCCGACGCATCCTCTGGTGAAAAAGCTTGAGGCAATTGATGCGGAAGATAAGGTAAAAGAATGGTCGTTGTTCTTGCTTGAGCAAGCTCAGCTCGCTGAGGGCGATCAGTTGGAACGTCCGGCAGACTTCATCAAGCGTATGAATAGCTTGTTGGCAGAAGTCATTTAAGGCACTTCCGCTAGACAACTAAAAGGGCTCCTTGGAGCCCTTTTTTTGTTTCTTGGCGAGTGAAAGCTATTTCACTTGATTGCCAACCAATATTGTTTCTTTTTTGAAACGCTTCAAATTATCCAACGTTGTTTCAACGATATGACATAGCGCTTCTTTGGTGTAGAAACCCTGATGCGCGGTGACCAGTACATTCGGAAACATGAGTAAGCGTTCAAAGAGGTCGTCTTGAATGATTTGCTCTGAGCGATCTTCAAAAAACAAGTCTGCTTCCTGCTCATAAACATCAATCCCCAAATAACCGATTTGACCCGATTTCAATGCATCCACTACGGCACTAGCATCCAATATCCCGCCACGACTGGTGTTGATAATCATCACTCCTGATTTCATTTTGGCGATGGATTGCTCGTTGATGAGATGGTGGGTTTCCTTGAACAACGGAACATGTAGTGAAATGACGTCAGACTTTGCATAAAGCGTATCCAAATTCACATACTTTACGCCAAGTGCTAAGACTTCCGGGTTTTGTTTGACGTCATAAGCCAGCACCTCTAATCCAAGCCCTTTCAGGATGCGTGCCATGTGATAACCGATATGCCCCGTTCCAACTACACCAGCGGTTTTATTAAACATATCGAAGCCAAGTAATCCTTCCAACGAGAAGTTGCTGTCACGAACGCGGTTATAGGCTTTGTAGGTTTTGCGGTTTAAACTCATCATCATTGCCAAGGCATGCTCTGCAACCGCCATAGGTGAGTAGTCGGGAACACGCAGTACCGTCATGCCGTGTTGATTGGCCGCCGCGATATCCACTTGGTTGAAACCCGCACAGCGTAATAGAATCAAACGAATGCCATAGTCATGAAGTTTGGCAATCACCTTATCTGTCACGTCATCATTCACAAAGACACAAACGGCATCATAAGGTTGCGCCAAGGCAACGGTTTTTTCTGATAAATGGTGTTCGAAGTAGTCGATTTCCACATCGTAGTTCTTTTTGGCGGAATCAAACAAGCGTTTATCGGTTTTGGTGGTGCTGAAAAAAGCCAGTTTCATGAGTTTTCTCCGATGCGTCTGTGATTTTGATAGGAGCTGTATCGCCACTTTCGTGTGTTTTAGGATTTTCTATTAAAGCAGTTTTTGATGACAACGCCCACCTTAATCTTTGCGGTAAGAAAGAAAAATATCCCCCAACCTGGCAGATTTTCTTCTAGTGATGTTCTCGTAACGAAGGCGTCACTTTTATCGTTTAAAATAACAAACAATTTGATTTTAATGTTGTACCGCAAGATGTCACAGCCAACACAAGCTTCCAATGCTAAACCGATGATTCCCTTTCTGACGGCTTTGCTGTACTGGTTGAAGCTAGGATTGATCAGTTTTGGTGGGCCAGCGGGGCAAATCAGTTTGATGTATCAAGAGTTGGTGGAAAGGCGTCGATGGGTTTCAGAAAAGCGCTTTCTAAATGCGTTGAATTACACCATGCTGCTTCCCGGGCCAGAAGCCCAACAGCTTGCGACCTATATGGGGTGGTTGATGCATGGTACGGTCGGTGGAATTGCTGCTGGTCTGCTATTTATCTTGCCGGCGTTTTTCCTATTGGTTTTCCTCAGTTGGGTCTATTTGACTTATGGTCATTTGGCGTGGATAACCGCTATTTTCTACGGCATTAAGCCCGCGGTTTTTGCGATTGTCGTGGTTGCCGTTTATCGTCTGGCAAGCCGAGTACTGCATCATGCTGCCTTATGGTGGTTGGCAATAGGGGCGTTTGTCGCCATTGCTGTTTTCAATTTACCTTTCCCTTTGATTATGCTGTCAGCACTAGCCATAGCATTGGTAATGAGCGTTGTTTCCCCGCGTATTTTAGAAGCTAAGCCGACCGCTACAGTTGTAGGAGACAGTAGTGAGAAGGCGTTGATAGACGATGATACGGTATTGGCGCACACCAAATTCCACTGGCGGAAACTGTTTCATGTCGTATTACTGGGCTTGGCTCTCTGGGCTTCAGCCATGGCAGGGTTAATTGTATGGACTGGCGATGTTAATTCAGCACTGGTGCAAATGGGATGGTTTTTCACCAAGGCCGCTTGGCTGACGTTTGGTGGCGCCTATGCGGTTTTGCCTTATGTTTATCAAGGCGCGGTTGAGCATTTTTCTTGGTTAACTGCACCACAGATGATGGATGGTTTAGCATTGGGTGAAACAACACCGGGGCCACTCATTATGATTGTTACCTTTATTGGTTTTGTCGGAGGCTGGGGGCAAGAAACGTTGCCGACCTTGTCGCCGTTCTTAAACGGACTTTTGGCGGCAGGCGTGGTCACGTTCTTCAGTTTCTTACCTTCTTTTCTGCTGATTTTGGCTGGAGCGCCTTTGGTGGAAGCTGGGCGTGAAAACACAAAGCTAAAAGGGTTGTTGATGGCAATCAGTGCGGCATTGGTTGGTGTGATGTTAAACCTTGCGGTATTTTTCGGGTATCACGTCTTTTGGCCGCATGCTCCTAAACTTTTTGAAAATCTTGAGGGCTGGCTGGCAGTTGACCCCATCGCAATCGGCATCAGTGCGCTGGCGATAGGGCTGTTGTTTTGGAAAAACTGGGGTTTTATTCAGGTGATTCTGCTTAGCGCCGCGCTAGGCTTGGTCACCTTGATTTTCTGATTGTCTAAATCATTATTTCTTTGGTGGATATTGCGCCATCAATTTTTGCATGATTTCATTGACCAGTTGGGTGGTTTCTTCTGGTGTAGAGTGATCTTCCAGTGGTGTAGAGCTGGTACCGCGCCACAATAATTGCCCTTTTAAGCTGAGCACATCAACGATCAATTGTCCTTCTTGGTACTGTTCGACATCGCTACCTGTTTGAAATCCAAAGCCAGTGTACACACCACTGCCCATGCCTGTTCCAAAGCCGATAGAGGTTGTGACCGGGCTGGAACGAATTTTAGACATAGAGCTGATGTGGTAGGTAATATAGGCATCCGCACCTTTGTCGACAATCGATTGTCCTTTCAAGCTTAATTCATGCACTAAAGCGGTTTCAATGCGTTTGGCAATCAGGGGGTTGGTTTTTTCAAAATCACTCGCTTTGGGTTTGGTTTGCATGTCTGCCGGTAGCCACTGGTAACTATGCAACTGTGTGAAATCTGCTTTAGGGTCGTAATCTTGACTGACCTGAATCATGGAGCAGCCAGATAGTAACAGTAACGAAGTGAAAAGCCCGCCGATAAATGAGGAACGAAAGATCATTTTATTCATGACTATGTTTGCCTTGGATTAAAGTGAATTGATTCTATTTTAGCTTAATCGTTTACCAGAAAACCATGAATAAACATGGATAAAATCTGCCAGGTTGGGGGTGCTGCGCATTTGCCCGTTATGCAACCCGACGGGTAATGAGATAGCCGCCTATCAATATCGGAAAGACACCAATCAATTGAGATAAGGTTGGTGCTTGGTCAAGTACCCAGTAGGATAAGCCTATTGTCATCAAAGGAGCCAGGGCGAAAAGAGCGTTGACCTTGGTGATGGGTAATAGAAAGACCGCTTCTACCCAGAGAATCTTGGCAACAACAAACACCAATGTGCCTGTCAGCAATAGCCAAATCCATTGGCTTTGGACGAGTTGCCAGCTAGGTGATGGCTCGAAAATAATCGCAAGAAGATAAATGAACGGTAATGCCAAAATGGAGCGTGTCAGCAAAATTGTTTCACTTGATACATGACGTCGCGCACGCTTTTGGTATAGGTTGACGAAAGGCGCGATAATCGCCGCCCCTAAAACCATGGCATCCCCAATATGTAGGCTGAAGTGTTTTGGGAAAAGTACCAGAACAGCGCCGAGAGTCATCAGGATGACACCGAGACTATGAGGCAGGTTGAGGGTTTCTCCTTGCCGTCTTCCAAGAAAAAGATAAGTGAACAGAATTTGCAGAAATAGGATGATGGCGACATTGTTAGCAGAGGTGTAGCGTAGCCCGAGAAAGACTAGGGCGAATAACGTCGTAATCAGCATGCAGATCATAAACAAAGAGAAATATGCTTCTTTGTTAAAGATTTCCCGCTGTCGTTTTCTGAATAACCACCAGAAAATTAAAGCGACAGAAGCGATTACCAAGCTATAAAAATAAGCGTGCAGTGGACCTAATGCCGTGACGGTAAAGGTTGCGAAAATTGGAAACCAGGCTTCGATAAAAGTCAGGCTCAAAGCGAAGAACTCTCCTTTTCTTTGAGGGCTGGTGTTCGCAAAGTCAGAGTGCATCACACAACCCTGCCAAGGGAAAGTGATATAAATAATGGTAAGGATTTTCTATTTGTCGTCATCAGATTGTAGTGATAAGGTAAATGTCATAAAAAAACGTTCGTGACAACGTGAAGTAAAAAGTGCGATATTGATCTCAAAATTCGGCCGCAAATTGATACTTTTCATTCTGCATGTAAAACGTCTAAAGGCAAGTGAAATTCTGCTTGCATCAGGCTAGATGACAAATGGATGAAAATAAGTAAAAGACGCGATATTTCGCTTACCTTTTGAAACGCTTTCAGGTAATATCGCCACGATATTTTGAGCCCTGAAATAAAGCGGTTTCAAGCTGGGTTTTTAGTCGGTCGATTCACAAATTGGAGGCAGTGCCACGTGAATATTCTATTTATTATGTACCCTTGGGAAAAAGTAGAACCGGAAACGGATTCCACCATACGCATGGTGCATGAATGCGTCTCCAGAGGACACACAGTGGCATTGGCGACGGTACACAACCTGACCATGCGTGAGTCGACTGCCATGGCTTTCTGCCAAGTGTTTGATCAGCATGAACCGACACCGGCTAAAATCGTCACGTTCTATAAGAAAGCGAAGTTCCGCAAGGTGAAATTACCCTTGGCGGGGTTTGATGCCATTATCATGCGCTCCAACCCGCCGTTGAATGTGACAGCGTTGAACTTCTTGGATTCGGTGCGTGACGACGTTTTTATCATGAACGATATTGATGGCTTGCGTATTGCCAACAACAAGCTATACACCAGTTCTTTTGACGACCCTGATAACCGTTTTATTCCTAAGACCTATGTGTCGAAAACACCGGAATATCTTGAGTCGGTCTTGAAAAATTCCGAGTCAGGAAAAATGATTATGAAACCGCTGGACGGTTATGGTGGTCATGGTGTCATCATGGTCGAAAAACAAGCCGTTGCCAGTTTCTCTTCGCTGTTGGATTTTTATATCAACAGTAGTGAAAAAGGCAATTACGTCATTTTGCAGGAATATGTAGAAGGTGCCGATCAAGGCGATGTACGTATCTTGATGTTGAATGGCCAAGCCATCGGCGCGATGAAGCGTGTGCCAGCAACGGGTGATTTGCGCTCAAATGTTCATGCTGGTGGTACGGTACAAAAACACCACTTAACGCAAACTGAAAAAGACCTTTGTCGATTGATTGGACCAAAATTGGTGCGTGATGGTTTGTACTTTGTGGGGATCGACGTCATCAACGGTAAGCTGATTGAAGTTAATGTTCTCAGTCCTGGCGGAATCATGCGTATCAACAAATTGAACCGCGTCAAACTGCAAACGAAAATTATTGATTTTGTTGAAAGTGTCGCCAAACGTAAACGTAATATCTCCGCCCGTAAAGCCGAGTTTTTAGAGGCAATGAAAGATGTTTGAATGGAGCGAAAAAGCTTGTTTAAAAGCCATAGATAAAGGAAAGTTGTTCCATGCCCGTGTAGAAAATCTGCTTGAAATCAAAATAGAAGATTACGGTTTCTTCATTTGTGCTGCCATCCATGATGGACATCAACTGAGAGATGAGTTGGTCGATTTGTGCACGTTGAATGAGTCTGAGCGCTTGTTTGAAGAAGACCCTTTTACAGGTGAGATGATTGCCTCCATGCCAATCACCATCACCGCGTTAGATTCTCGCTATGAATACGACCTGAACCGTGCGCCGGAAAACTGCGTGTATGAAGAAGCTTGGGGTAAACAGGTTTGGCAAACGCCTTTGTCTGAAGACGTCAAACAACGTAGCTTGGATAAGCATGCTTTGTTCTATCGTATTTTGGGCGCGTTGATTAAAAAAACCGAAAAACGCCACGGTAACTGTTTGGTTTATGACATGCATTCCTACAATTATTTGCGTATGGAAGGTCAAGAACCACCGGTTTTCAATATCGGTACCGAGCAGCTTGATTCGGTACGTTGGGATAAAGTCATCCAGCATTGGAATCATTCATTGAATTCCATCGAATTGCCTAATATTTCTTCTCGCTCGGCCATTAACGAAGTGTTCTGGGGGCGAGGGTATCTGGCGACTTTCGTTAAAAACAATTTCAAAAACACGCTAGCTTTGCCGACTGAAGTGAAAAAGGTCTTCATGGATGAACAAAGCGGCGAGCCTTATCCACTGGTGTTGGATACCTTGAAAGCAGAGTTGAAAGAACGCTTTTTGAACACGGCATTGTTTTTCGCCAAGCAACATAAGCCAAAGACGCCTAAGCGTAAAACTGAAATGCTGTCGTCGGAAATCGACCCGAATGTCGAGAAGTTGGATGCCAAATTACACCGTTTGTGTAAAGGCATCGAGACGCTTGCCTATATCAACCCGAAAAACATCGTGCGTGAGAAAAAGCGCTTCTTTGCGAAAGGGTTTAACTACGAGCCTGACTTCACTTATCGTCAGTTGGAAATCAACCCGTTCGAGTTCCGAGAAAAGCTGTATAAGTTGCCGGAAGCATCGGTGAAGGATATCTCAATCCAGCAGATGTACCGTGACGTCATTGATGCTTACGCCACCAAGATTGACCTGTTGACGACCGTGGGTACCGACAAGTTCCTTTATAACTCTTTACGCTACTATGGCGAACCGAGTGATGAAGATATTGAGCTGGCGCATTTTCTACTCTATGCCAAGCCATTTGAAGAGTTTGCCGAGCGCAGTATTGACGCCAAACAAGCTAAAGAACGCTTCATGAAAGCCTTGGATGACTACAACATTCACTGTCATGTTGAAGTGACGGATAAGATCATTGCCTCTGCGATGGTCGACAACGGTAAGAAAACCATCCTCATCAACAAATCGATGCGGATGAATGATATGGAGTTGGACGCACTTATCCACCATGAACTGGGTGTGCATATGGTGACGACTTATAACGCCAACAAACAGCAGTTAAAGGTCTTCAAACTTGGCTTGCCGGGCAATACTTACACTCAAGAAGGTTTGGCGATTTTGGCAGAGTTTATGACGGGTAACTTGAACCTACCGCGTCTGCAAACCTTGGCATTGCGCGTGATTGCCGTGAACATGATGGTGAAGCATTATGATTTTTCATATACTTTCAAAGCGTTGATGGACGACTACGGGTTGGATAAGGATGAGGCTTTTCGCTTGACTGCACGCGTTTATCGCGGAGGTGGGTTTACCAAAGACTTCTTGTATTTGCGAGGGTTGAAGGACGCGTTGCGTATCTACAAAAACCACAACTTGACGCCGCTGTATGTTGGTAAGACCAGCTTCCACTATCTGAATACCATCCAAGAGATGATTGAAAGAGGGATGGTTGCCGAACCGACTTACTTGCCGATGTATCTGCAAAAAGATATGGGTGTGTTGCCGAATCCGATTTTGGAATATCTGCTGGCCTGCGGCGACTAGTCTTTAGCTAAATCTGGTTACATAAAATCTGCCAGGTTGGGGTGCCTCTGAAGGTAACCCCAACCTGGTATTTTTTTAAGCAGAAATATCTTTTACCCATTGGCGCAAGAAACAACCTGACTCAAAAGGTTGGTTTGCATGATGCGTGAAGTGTTCAATGACGTTGGCCTCACTGGTTTGTTTTGCATCATAAACATACACGGCCAGTTCGTCTCCTGACTTCAAATATCCCGTTTCCCCAAATGGTGTGTAGCGTGTCGCACCCAGTGTGACGATGATTTGGGTTGGGTAATCGATTTCCACCAGATAGCTATGTAGCGCTTCCAGAGGACCAAAATCCGGTTGAGTGTTAAGGGTTGACGTAATCCAGTTCAACAGCTTCTCGTGAAAGTATTGGTAACCGACGACCGGGCTGTCAACACCGTAAGCCAGAACTTTATTATCACGGCGAATCATCGATGCGATGTGGTAGTTGTCCAGCTTGCCGTTTTCCGAAAGATTATCTATCGCAATCCAGTCTCCGCCGATGCCGGTTGAAGAGGCTCCCCAGTTTTTCTTTTCGCTGATTTTGCGGGCATTGGGTCTGCGGATGGAACAGTCATTGAAGGCCGTGAAAGCTTTTGGCGTCAAACGGTGAACTTGGTCGTTTTGATACTCAACATCTAATAGCAGGCAAACTTCTGGCTCCAATTGCAGGTTTTGCATTTGCGAAAAGTCTGCAACCAACTCTTCGGAAGAAAGTGGAAAGGTACCCACAAAGGAGTCAAAACCCGGAAGATAGATGGGAAACATCCCTTTCGGAGCATGTGCCTCAGCGGTTTTCACGTTGACGAAATCAGCATCTTCACCGGCCTGTGATAGATGTTCGGCAAAGTTACCGGCGATACCAAATACGGGTAGTGTTTTGAGTGTTTTTGTTGATAATTGCATCATGTGAGCGTCTTTAAATTCCTGTGTTTTGGTTAACGTCTGGCTCTTAAAGCCCAAGTAGTTAGAACATCAAGTTTTGAAGCTTGCGGCGGTAGGCTTTGACCAACTCAGGATGGTCTTGTTGTAGCAGCTCGAAAATCTCAATCAAGGTTTTTTGTGCAAGGTTGTCGCCATAGCTTCTGTCAATCATGAAGAGTTTGAGAAGCGCTTGCATGGCATTTTCCGGATCGTTGTTCAACATCAAATAACCGGAAAGCCCATAGAGTGCCTCGCAGTCGTTTTGGTCTGCGGCTAAACGCGCCTGAATCTCTTCCAGGCTGCCGACTTCTGCAACGATTTTGGTAAATTTGAACAATGCCATTAGAGATTTCCCATCTTGGGATTCCTTGGCTTCATCCGGTAATTTTTCCAGTAGGTTTTGCGCTTGTTCCAAGTGCCCGCTTTGGAAATACATTTTGCATAGATCCAAGTGGACGCGGAAGTTGTTTGGATTGGCTTTTGATGCTTCACCCAGCAGTAGGATGGCTTGGTCATATTGCCCTTGCGCAAACGCATCATGTGCCTGTAGTCTCAGTTCTTCCGACGGGTCGGCTTTGAGGTAGGGTTCCAAGGCAGCTTGGAAGGCGCTGACAGGTTGTGCCCCTTGCAGTTCTTCGACAAGTTGTCCTTGATGATAGATTTTAAATGACGGAATGCTGCGAATTTGAAATTGATTCGCCAGCTCGGTTTGTTCTTCGGTATTGATTTTTGCGAGGATAAAACGTCCTGCCAAATCATGTGCTAGCTTTTCCAGCACTGGCATAATCTGTTTACATGGTCCGCACCAAGGCGCCCAAAAGTCTACCAAAACAGGCACATGCATAGAGTTTTGCACGACCATTTGTTCAAAATTTTCTTGTGTGATGTCGATAATCATCGCTTGCATAATATTTCTCTCCAACATTTTTCGACCAACGTTGGTGGGTCTTCTATTTTATTGTGAAATCATGGTCAAAATTAAATTAGCAAATATTAATGTAATTGCACATGAAATGGAATTTTTTGCGGTTTTCAGGCGTTATTGACTTCATATGGTTGAGAGGTTGCTGTATTAGTCTAAGTAAAAAATCATAGACACATTTACCGAGCTTCTTCATAATGGAAGCTGTGTAGCCTCAACGCCGAGACTCTTTTTTCCTTGAAGTTTTATAAGGCTGTGGGCATGTGGCAATTGGATATTCGAAAACTCGAAAATAACATTACGATACGTTATGTTATTGCCATCAGTTTGATTGCGTTTCTCTCAACGACAGCTTACTACGCCCTTAAGTCAGCACTTTCCCGCTCTTATGATACTGCATTAATCGTCAATATTTCCGGTCGTCAACGTATGCTGAGCCAGCATATTGCCCTTGATGCTCACCGATTGTATCTTAAACGATTCGACCATCTCGACAAATGTCAGCATTCAGCCGCTTTTCTCATGAACGCGTTGGAAAAAAGTGCTCAAGAGATGGCTTTGGCGAATCAGCGCCTGTCTACCGGTCATATCAAAAATGAAGAGTTCGAGACACTTTCTCCCGCCATTCACGAGATGTATTTTGGAAAAATGGATTTAGCGAAGCGCGTTGATGACTATGTTGCCCTTGCTCGCATGTTGGAGAAAGAAAATGACAAGGTTGCCGCGCGGGAGGTGTTAAGCAACATCAATGGTTTGTCTGAAAGCCTGCTGCATGATCTGAACTTGGTGGTACATGAATACCAGAAAGAGGGTGAGCAAAAGCTCACCAAAGTGCAGCAGATAGAATGGTTTAACTGGATTCTGACACTCATAGTCTTGATTCTGGAAGTGGTGTTTATCTTCAAACCGATGGTCAGGAAAATTGTCCAACTCAACGAATCCGAAGCGCGAACCATGGCGTCTTTACAGGAGTTGGTGGCGTTACGAACTTCTCATCTGGAAGAGGCGAATTCCAAACTGGAGAAACTGGCGCAACATGATGCACTGACGGGGTTGCTGAACCGGCTGAACATGGAAGAAGACATCGAAAACGCCATCAATGATTATTTTAGCCAACAGGTTCCATTTGCGATTTTGATGTTTGATGTCGATTGGTTCAAGAGGGTAAACGACAATTATGGGCACGATGTCGGCGATTTGGTGTTGATAGAGGTCGCGATGCAACTGAAACAAGGTGTCAGATATGATGACAAGGTTTACCGAGCCGGGGGCGAAGAGTTTGTCGTCTTACTGAGTCGGACGCCTTTGGAAAACAGCTTGGCGAAAGCGATGGATATTATAAAAGCGGTTGAGGAGCATCCTTTCCCGGTAGATGGTGCGCAACTGAAATTGACACTGAGCGGTGGTTTATACCATTCTGATCTCTGTCCACCCGTTGATGTCAAAGGGGTGTTGAAGCAGGTGGATATCGCCCTTTATGAGTCCAAAAATCAAGGGCGAAACCGCCTGACGCAAGTCCAAGACTGTAAAGACTGTTAACTTACTTGTCGGACAGGAGTTCTTTCAGCTCGTAGAGTTTTTCCAACGCCATTTTGGGCGTCATTTCATCCGGATGGCAGTTTTGTAGCTGTTCCGCAATATTTTCCATTGCAGGATCCGGCGCATAGGCAAACATATCAACTTGCGCCTGAGGTGAGTTGTTTGCCGACTGTGCTACAGGCGCATTAACCAAGGTTTGATTTTCCAAACGTGTCAGCTGTTGCTTCGCAATGTCGATAACCGCTTTAGGGACACCGGCCAATGCGGCTACCTGTAAACCATAACTTTGAGAAGCGGGGCCTTCCTGCACCTGATGCAAGAAAACAATACTGTCTTGATATTCGACAGCATCTAAGTGAATGTTGATGACATTGTCATATTGCTCATTCAGGGTAGTGAGCTCAAAGTAATGGGTTGCGAACAGACAGTAACCTTTAATCTTACTCGCCATTTGTTCCGCTATCGCCCAAGCCAATGCCAAGCCATCAAAGGTGGAGGTGCCTCGACCGACTTCATCCATCAATATTAGTGAGTTTTCGGTTGCATGGTGCAGGATGTTGGCGGTTTCCGTCATTTCTACCATGAAGGTCGAACGTCCGGAAGTCAGGTCATCCGATGCGCCGATTCGCGTAAATATCCGGTCAATGGACCCCAACCTGGCAGATTCTGCGGGGACATAAGAACCCATATAAGCCAAAATAGCGATGAGCGCGGTTTGACGCATGAAAGTCGATTTCCCGCCCATGTTGGGCCCCGTGATGATCTGTAAGCGACGCTGCTCGTCAAAACAGGTATCGTTAGGAATAAACGGTTGCGAAGACAGGGCTTCAACCGTTAAATGGCGTCCTTTGATAATGCTGATTTCCGGCGCGTCAGTCAGTTGCGGGCGGTTAAGGTTTAAAGCATTTGCTTGGCGAGCCAAGTTAACTAGGACGTCAATTTCTGCCAAAGCGCCTGCTGTTGCCTGTAAAGGGCGCAATTCGGCATTGATGGCTTCCAACAATTGTTGGTAAAGCCATTTTTCTCTGGCGAGGGCTTTTTCATTTGCACTCAGCACTTTATCTTCAAAAGTTTTAAGTTCCGGGGTGATATAACGCTCTTGACCTTTCAAGGTTTGGCGGCGCTGGTAGTCCATCGGCACTTTGTCAGATTGCAGTTTACTGACTTCAATGTAATAGCCATGTACACGGTTGTAGCCGACTTTTAATGTTGAGATGCCGGTGCGCTCTTTCTCACGCTCTTCCAGTGCCAGCAGATAGTCGCCTGCTTGTGTTTTTAAGTTACGCAACTCATCCAGTTCGGCATCATAACCCTCGGCAAATACACCGCCGTCTCGCATCAGCATCGGTGGGGATTCAACCAAAGCTTTATCCAACGTTTCAGCTAGCTCAGGGTAAAGTCCGAGTGTCTTGGCAAGCGCTTGCCATCTGTCAGCTGATTGTTCAGTCAGGAGTTTCTGTAGCTCTGGTAGTTGTAACAACGAGCGACCCAAGTGCATTAAATCTCTTGGGCGCGCTGAGTAAAGTGAAACGCGGCTGAGAATACGTTCAAGATCGCCAATAGGTTTGAGCAGCTCACGAAATGCGTCGGCTTGGTAGCTCGTCAACAGGGATTCAATGGCATCTAATCTTGCATTTAGTTTTGCTTGATCTCTCAGAGGTTGATTGATCCAACGTTTGAGTAGACGGCTGCCCATAGCGGTTGCTGTTTTGTCGAGAATGGCAAACAGAGTGTTGTGGGTGCCACCGCTAAGGTTGGTATCCAACTCAAGGTTGCGACGACTGTTGGCATCTAGAATGAGCGTGTCATCTTGTTGGTAAGTATGTAAGCTTTGCACATGTACCAAGTCGTTTTGCAGCATCGACTGGGCGTATTGAATAATTCCACCAGCCGCAGCAATCAATGTCGGTAAATCATTGCAGCCAAAAGCGACCAAGTCTTTGGTGCCGAATTGTTTTAGCAGGCGTTTGCGTGAGCTCTCAGGTTCAAAGTGCCAGGCAGGAAAATCTACCAGGTTGGGTCTGTTGCGAATGGTTTCTGGCAAGTTTTGTTTAAAAAGTGGGTCATCAGGCAAGATGATTTCAGCAGGTTTTAGGCGCTCCACTTCCGAGTTGAGAGCTTCTTGATCGGCGATCATGGTGCCTTCAAATCGACCACTGGCAACATCAAGATAAACCAAACCATATTGAGCGTCGGTTGCCGTTTCACTCTGGACAATCGCGCACAGTAAATTCTCTGCCTTGTCTTCAAGCAAAGCATCTTCAACCAAGGTTCCAGGGGTGATGATGCGAACTACTTTACGTTCCACGGGGCCTTTTGAGGTTGCCGGGTCGCCCACTTGCTCGCAGATAGCGACCGATTCACCCAGTTTGACCAGCTTTGCCAAATAACCGTCTGCCGAATGATGGGGAATTCCCGCCATAGGAATCGGTTCGCCGCCGGATTTTCCTCTGGCGGTCAGGGTAATGTCGAGTAGCTCTGAAGCCTTTTTGGCATCTTCGTGGAAGAGTTCATAAAAATCGCCCATCCGATAAAACAGAAGATGATTCGGGTGCTCGGCTTTGACTGCCAAGTATTGCTGCATCATTGGGGTGTGCGACTGATTTTTTGGGGTTGATTTTTCGGTATTTTTCATAAATAAGTTATTGATTTATATTAATTAAATTCTGTTTTTGTAGTTTCTGTTGGTTCTATAAAGTTTCATGAAAACCCGTAAAATCTCAAAATATGGCGTAACAGTTGGCGTAACAGTTTTCGGTTTTTTATCTTATAATGCCTAGTAAATTGTCTAATAATTGAAATACTACTTGCTGTCGTAGGTTTCAAAAAAATACTGTTATTGAGGTCATTACATTGGTTGCCCATTCTACCAAAAAACCACTATCAGCGATCGCTGTTAAAAACATGAAGACAGGAGACGTTTTAACAGACTCTGGAGATTATTTGGGTCTCAGAGTTAAGAGGACATCTCGTGCGACATCTTTTATTTATCGCTACAAGAACTTTGAAGGCAAAATGAAGCAATTGGTATTGGGTGTTTATCCTGATATGAGCCTTGCAAAAGCACGTGAAAAGTTACAAGAGTTTAAAGCATTGCGTGCGAGTGGTTATGATCCCCAGCAATATTTAATTGATCGAGAAGAGGACGCTAGGAAGGTAGAGCTTGAAGCTATGCGTGAGGCAGATAAACTTAACTTTACCTTTCGTGCAATGGTTGAACTCTATTTGACTGGAAAAGTTGAGGACAGATATTCTGAACCTGATAGGAAAGGTAATAAAAAGATTATCAGTGGTAGTAGAAAGGAAAAGGGACAAAAAGAAGTGCGAAGAACCTTATATGGTGACGTTGTTCGAGTTCTGGGAGATATGCCTGTATCTGAAACTCCATTGATTGAAGTTAAACAAATGGTTGATCAGATCATTGCAAGAGGGTCTAATGTTCAGGCAGGTAATGTTCTTAGAGAGTTGAACTTAGCTTATAGGTTCGCAATTTCTAACGACAAACTTCCCCCAAACTTTCAAAATCCATGCCCTGAGATAAAAACTCGGATCAAAGATTCAGGTGTCAAAGTATCTAACTCGAAAAGGCAAAGAGTTTTATCCGAACAAGAAATAAGAGCCCTTTGGCAGAAACTGCCTAAAGCCCAGCATATTTCACCTAATGCAAAAGGTGTCATGTTGCTGTCTCTTATGACTGGTATGCGGACAGGGGAGGTGTGTCAGATCAAATGGCAAGACATTAATTTTAATGAAGCAACCATTCATTTGGCGGAAACAAAGTCGGGCTCATCTCGGAATGTCCAGCTTTCCAGTCAAGCAATGTCTTTGTTGAATAAAATGGAAAAAGTTTCTAGTTTTGTTTTTTGTGCAAGAAGCCCTCAAGGAAAGCCGCTAGATAGAGCACTTGATCAAAAGCAGCTTTCACAGCAACTTTATTGGGCTCGAAGGAATGGTGTAGATCTTGGTGTAGAGTGTTGGGCTCCTCATGACTTGCGAAGAACTGTTAGGACACAGTTGGCAAAGCTTAGATGCCCCAGAGAAGTTAGCGAAGCGATTTTAGGGCACGCTAAAAAAGGTATTGAAGGGACTTATGATCTTCACCACTATGAAGAAGAGGCAAAAGAGTGGCTGCAAAAGTGGTGTGATCGTTTGTATGATATCGTTATTAATGAGTAATGAATTTTTTATGATAGAGCTTATGTTATTTGCGGACCGTTATTTAAAAATTTGTTTTATTTTATCTTTACTGTAGCATGTTAGTTTTGATGTTGATTTTCTATTTGAATCACATGCGTATTTAATAAATTATTTTTCCGAAAGATCAAACTATCATGCATATAGACTCCATTTCATTAGAAAATTTCCGTTGTTTTAAAAGTCTATCAATCGATTTCCATGAAACGTTGACTGTGTTAGTCGCGTCAAATGGTGGGGGAAAAACAACTCTTTTGGATGCGGCTAGAATTTCTATTTGGCCTTATGTGAAGGCTTTTGATTTGGGCAGCCAAGCAGGTAAGTCTGCGACTATTCAAATAGATGATGTTAGGCAGGAGTTGAAGGCAGATAAAAACATGGAAACAGTTGTCCCTTCAAAAATTATAGCCAAGGGGACGTTGTTGAGTGAATCTCTAGAATGGGTTCAATATAGAGAAAAAACAAAGTTGGGCACAAACACCAAGTCTGATCGTTCAGCGAAGCTCATAACAGAAATTGGCAAGGAGTTAGAGCACCTTGTCCGCAATGAAGAGGGTCCCACAACTGTAGATTTGCCTGTTGTGGTATATTTGGGAACGGGTCGCTTATGGTATCAAGGTCGATATACAGCAAAAGTAGTAGACAAAAAGCTGAATAAAGCTGTTTTTTCACGCTTTTGGGGATATCGAGATTGTTTGACTGCTACATCCAGTTATAAACAGTTCGAAGATTGGTATGCTTGGGTATTTAGAAGCTACCGTGAAGTACAGATTGAACGTATGGAAAGTGGAGAAGAGTATTCTAACTTTATAAATGAAGCTGATTATATATCACTAAGAAATACGATTTTCGTCATTCAAGAAGCGGTTAACAAAATTACCCAAAAAACTACGGGCTGGAAAGACCTTCAATATAGTTCTCGTCATCAACAGAAATTGGTTATGGTTCATGATAAATATGGTTCATTACCATTGGATATGTTGAGTGACGGAATTCGCAATATTGTTGTTCTAGTGTCTGATATTGCATTTCGCTGTATAAAGCTTAACCCTCATTTAGGTCTCGACGCTGCAACAAAATCATCGGGTGTCGTTCTTATTGATGAAGTAGATATGTTTTTGCATCCCCAATGGCAACAAAGAATTCTTGGAGGGCTGCAAGAGGCTTTTCCCAATTTGCAGTTTATCGTCACTACTCATAGTCCCCAAGTGCTTTCAACCATTCCTAAAGAGTGTATAAGGGTATTAGGTGAGTCTGAAAATGGTTCTGTAGCGGCGGAACCAAATGCATACTCTTATGGAGAACCCAGCAATGATGTTTTGCAGGCGATTATGGGGGTTGATCCGATTCCACCTGTTGCTGAAAAAGAAGCCTTAGAAAGATTAACTAATTTAGTTGACCAAGGAAGGTATGAATCTGATGAAGCTAGGCAGCTTTTAAATACACTAACAATGAAACTTCATCCTACTCATCCACAATTGCAAAAAATAGAGCGGAGCATTAACCGTCAAAATTTTCTAGCAAAGGATAAGGGGTAATGAGGTTTATCCACAAAACGGGTTCAGGTGGGTATCGATTATCACAAGCAAATATGACGCCTCCTGTAACTGCTGCATTAGCTAAAAGTCGCTGGAAATCTTTTGGTGATAAATTAAGGCTAAACGTTCGCTTAACAGATGAACAAGAAGGTTTGTGTGCTTATTCAGAGATTCGGCCAGATTTAAATAGTTTAGATTCTCATATTGAGCATGTTAAACCAAAAAGTCAATTTCCTACTCAAACATTTGATTATAACAATCTTGTAATGAGTGCGCTATCTAGTGACGATCTTCATAATTCTAGTTTTGGACAACAGGATAGGTTTGGAGGGCATGCAAAATCGAGTAAATATAGTGCAGCATTATTTATTTCACCGCTAGATGTTAATTGTTTTAAATTTTTTTCGTATCTTTCAGATGGGCGAGTTGTTGCCAGCCTATCATTAGACGATGGTGAAACAAGTCGAGCTAATTACACAATCAATCTATTAAATCTGAATTGTCCATATTTAGTGAATTTAAGAAAAAATTGGATTGACGAGTTGGATCAATTGATTGATGAACATATTCAAAAAAACTGGGACTTAAGCTCGCTTGAGAATATATATTTATTGCCGGTGAGTAATAAGTTACTTCAGTTTTTTTCAGCTTCATCTCAAAGATTTGGTAAGTAGTTCCGATATATTTTATTGACTGCCAATAATTTACCAGACACTTTTTAGCGATTTTATAATGATTAAAAATGAGTGGTAAACACTACTTAAAGAATTCAAAATCCTACAAGTATAAGGATTTCAATTTTATCGTCTGAAGACTTGTTTGTGTGGGTATTCATAATGAATTCAGTCACAGAACTAAACATCGTAGAACCGTCAAAGGGCTCAAAAGTGCTATTAAATTGTGTTAAAGAAAATTGAGGGTTTGTGGTTATGCGAATTAACAAGCCCAATATTTTTCTATTGTTCAGTATGCCATTCAATTTTGTGAGTGTATGAGACATACATTCCTTTCCCTTGTCGTTACCATACGATCTGCTAATTGAAGCAATTGATTTAGTCCACCCTTGACTGTTTTGGTATAGCTTATGAAGATCATCTAGCCGAAATTCTGTATCTGAACTATTCAATAGTGAGTGGCAGAATATGCCAAATATCTCATGCACTAATAATCGATCCTCTTTTAGAAAAGTAATTTGACGATGGTTTGTTTGCCAGCTTTTATTTCTCTGGGATTCAGAATCAAATGAAACGGAAACAATGTCTAGTCTTGTGGCCTCAGAAAGGTATTTTGTTTGGAAAGTAGACTCTTCCTGATTAGAAGGAGCGACAAACAAAAGGTCTATATGTTTATTTATTTTTGTGGTTTGAAGATTATGCTTGTCTGAGTAAGCCTTAATAAAATTTATGCCTTGAATGTTGTTGGTTCTGGCGAATGAAAGCAAACTCTCAACTTGTTTTTCAGCACCTAAGATCAAGATGCAAGGCAGCTTGTATTTCGAGCGAAAAATCATTGTTGCTCTTCCTTTTTGGCCTTTGTCAGAAGTTACAAATGATCGATTTTTACAATTTTGTAGGTGTACTCATCAAGGTGGGAGTGGTCGTTCATGTCAGTGCGTGTAAAGTAATTGTGAAGTGTTATTTCTTTTTCAAAAATATTAATGGTGGAGCGTTCTCCTTCAACCCCTGCTCCCCAGTTTATGCTGGCTGATGAATTGTTCGGCTCGATCACAAAAGGCCATGTTTGATGGCTATTTTCGCCTTCGAGAGCATATCCAAAAATAAGCATTGAAATAGGTTTGTTTTTCTCGTCTAGCTTGACGTCGAAGATTATTTTTTCGTTTCGGTTTTCGGTATATTCAGCTGTTACTCTGATCATGAGATATTTCCTTATTTAAGAGACACCTCAATTCTATGTGAAATGAGAATGTTTGATTAGAGGGAAAGGCGTAGGTGGCGTCATGTTATGACGTTTAGTTGTTATGGTGATAGATGTGATAGAGGATGTCTGCCGTTTCAGCAAACTCGTCCCTTAAGGATTCGGGTTCTAGGACTTCAACATAATCACCGTAACTTAAAATCCACCAGCGAAGTTGATCGGTGTTTTTAACGGTTGCTGTAACTAAAAACTCATCATCGAATGGCACAATCGTTTGATCATCAGATAGCTTTAATTCATCTAGGTGGTATGCGGCCTTCTCGGTGACCAATAACTTAAGTTGGATTGTTGGGTTGTTGGTATATAGGTATTCAAAGTTCCCCTCACTCATGTAGTCATCTAGAGAAAAGGATTTGTCTTGATGGATTGGTTTGTCTGTGTTTTTTATTTGTGAAAAGCGATGCAGTGCGAAGTGTTGAAGGTTATTGCTGGCTAAATTTTCTGCAACTAAGTAAATCACTTGATCAACTACAACCATAGCTTTAGGTGCTAATTCATATTCCTTCTTTTCTTGTAGGACTGCTTTGTATGTTGCGTGTATCAGAGTGTCCGATAAAAGAGCAATGTATGCTGAATTTAAAACAGACTCGGAGATGATTGGTGCAATCAGTGGTTGATTTCGTGAAATCAACTTCACTTTGTTTGACCAAGTAGAAAGAGGGGAGTCCATCGAGGACAATAGTTTCTGAGATAGTTTAAAGTATGGTGATAGGTGTTGCATAACAGCATGAGGATAAAGCTTACTTAGATAGTGTTCACTTAGCTGAAAGCTTAGTGCAACGGGTAGTTCCATTTGCGGTAACTCCAGTTTTTCGGCTTCCTTTTTCCAATACCAGCCAGGAATATCTTTATTGCCATCGTTTTCAATTTCAAATAACTGAGATAGGGTATTAAGATCACGTTGAACTTGCCTGATTTCAACTGTAAACCCCTGAGTTTTTAGTTCTGATAATAGTTGTAAAGCGCTTGTTTTAGAGGGGTGTTGTGGTATGAGCTTTAATGTTTGTATTTTGCGAAAAAATGGAGAAGGCATTAAACATTTTCCAACATGACGCCATAAGCTACTGAAGGGTAGAAGGGTTCTGAGAAGCCTTCGTTGTTGATTTGTATGCTGCGAGAAGATAAAAAGCGGTTTATTTTTTTTTGATTAATATTCTCTTCATGCCAATGACTGTAGATTAGGAGTGATTCAATTTCATCAATGTTCTTTTCGTTGATTTGAAAGTCTCCTGAAAGTTTTCCAAGTGTTAAGTGCCATGTTTTGTTAGGGAAAGCTTTTTTGAGCTGTTCTAGCTTGATTTTATGGTCTTTGTTCTTGTGTCTCTGGCTTACAGTTTGTTTGTAAACTTTGCCTATGTAATAGCACCACCATTCTTTATTGTCTAGTGCAATAATTGCATAGAAGTGAGCAGTTTCGTCATAGTCACTCAGTCCTGAATGAAGCATGTCATGAGTAATGGGGCTTGACCAGTCAATAGTGGCCTGAATGTCTATTTCGTCTTTGTGAGCCCAAGTAAAGTTTGTCATGCCGTCCCTTTTTGACTATAAAAGAGTAAAACCTTGATTGTAGTTAGTTATGGATATTCATACAAGAGTATACATGGTTGAAAATTCCACTTATTAGGTAAAACTGAGTTGAGTGGGTGGGATGGCAAAACTAGCGGTAACGGAGGTCGATAAAAGTATAGGCAAGAAAATCCAAATTCGACGAAAGGAGCTAGGTTTGACGGCAGCAGAGTTGTCGGAAAAAGTCGGTATCTCTCAACAACAGCTCTCACGTTATGAGCGTGGGACTAATAAAATCAATGTTACCCATCTGTTCAATATTGCCTATATTACCCGTACCCCAATCAGTTGGTTTTTCGCTAGTTGTACTCCTGAAATGGCTGCGTTAATCGTTCAAAGTGAAGCTGCGACCTATTCGGTTGTAGCTGATCATGAGCTAACCCAGCGACTTACTCAGGTATGGTCTAAATTGTCATTAGAGCAGCAAAAATCCGTTATTTCCCTTCTGGACCAAATGTAATTGACTAATTTGTATTGAGTTGTGTGGTTATTGTGTATACAATGACTACACGTTGTATATTAAATGTGAATACAGATAGGGAGGGAATATGTCTAAAACTGCATCTATTAATATGCGAGTAGATGACTCTCAAAGAGCTTTACTGACTAAAGCCGCTGATGCCTTGAGCATGGATAGAACGGCATTTATTTTGAATGTTGCGTGTAAAGAAGCGCAAGACGTGCTTTTGGATCAGCGGTTGTTTCAATTGGATGAAAAAGGGTTTCAAGCGTTTGAAGCAGCCCTTGACGCACCTGTAGAAACAAGTCGATTGGAAGCTTTATTAAAGAGACCATCTCCTTGGGAACATTAAACGCCCCACAGCCATTAACTGAGATATTTGATATTAGCCAATTCGATTGTGGCAATGAATTGTTGAATCACTGGTTAAAGAAACGGGCTTTGAAAAACCAAAAAGACGGTGGTAGTCGTACCTTTGTGGTGGTTTCAGGTGATTGTGTCGTGGGGTATTATGCGCTGGCGACAGGAAGCGTGGAAAGAAACCTTGCGCCTTCGACTATAGCTAGAAACGCACCAGACCCTGTGCCTGTTATGGTGCTGGGTCGCCTGGCTGTTGATGTCACGATGCAGGGTAGTGGTATTGGTGCGGGGATGCTTAAAGATGTGCTGCTTCGTGTATATAGAGTTGCACAAGAAGCGGGTGTAAAAGCACTGTTAGTGCATGCCTTGTCTGATCAAGCTAAGGCTTTTTATCTGAGGTATGGTTTTGTTGAGTCGCCAATGGATTCTATGACGCTTATGCTTCCTATTAAAGCAATAGTTAATATTATAGAAAACCCTTAAATATCAATAGCTTGACCTTTTCATTGCCCTGTGTTAAGCTATCAATAACTGAAAATTTCAGTCATTTCAAAATGGTTGGTTTGTTCTAAACCAGCTATCTATTTTTTTACCTAAAAACATGTTGGTTTGCGATCCAGTTAACTCTGGAGGTTTTGCTGTGCGCGAAATTCATGCAAGCCATTCAGTTTGCATGGAGTTGATCATGACAACGATAGTTAACCCTTCTATCCAAGGAGACTTGGATAATTTGTGTGGCATATACAGTTTAGTGAATGCCGTAGCGTATTTATATGATGGCGCAGTTAAGCGCAGACGTTTAAAGCTCGCGCTTTTAAACACATTTCAACAGCAATGGCAGCTTGATGAATTATTGACGTATGGCATGGACGATCAGCAGCTTGATTATGTGATTGATAAGGGGTTGCAAAGAGGGTATTACCGGCATAAGTTTCCCCTCAAGTTTAGTAAGCCTTTGTTACCTAATAAACCGAGAGGTTTGAACCAAGTTTTCAACCTGTTTCATCGCTATTTGAGCGAGCGCCCGCATCAACGACTGATCTTGTTTTGCACCCCTCTACATTGGACGTTGATATACAAGATAGAGGCAGGGAGAGTGTTTTTCTTTGACAGCACGCACAAGAAAACCGCTTCCATTACCTCTTTTAGCTATAGGCGCGGTGGTCGCTATGAAATCGACCCTGAAACCGTTTACTTCATTGAACAGGGAGGTGCCACATGAAACCCTTCATCAAAACGAAGAATGCTTACCGCGTTAGAGGTGAAGTATCAGAGGATGACATTTTGAGCTTTGCTAGAGCTCTCATCGCTAAGAAGTTTGAGAGAGGGGTAGAGCTAACGTCACCAGACTTAGCACACGAGTACTTTGTGCATTTATTAGCAGGGTACGAGCAAGAGGTGTTTGGTTGCTTGTTTTTGGATAACCAGCATAGGGTTTTGCTGTTTGAAGAGCTGTTTAGAGGGACGGTGAATGAAGCGCGTATTTACCCTCGTGAAATCGTCAAACAAGCTCTGTCTTGCAATGCTGCAGCCGTCATTTGTGTGCATAACCATCCTAGTGGTGATGCAACCCCTAGCCAATGCGACAAAGACATCACCAAGCGAATCAATGATGCATTAGAGTTGGTTGAAGTACGTTTATTGGATCACCTGGTTGTGGGCGGTAATGACTATGTATCACTCGCTAAACGCGGTTTTATCTAAATTATTACTTTGTTTAATATGCATTATATGGAGAGAACAGTCATGAAGCATGTCATATCTGAATCCCCCAGTATCTTCCAAACATATATCTATACGCTAGCCCCATCAGGTAGAAAAGGGCTGATCAGCCTATTGAATAAATGTGCCGCGATTTTAGACGGACAAACAGCTGAAAGCTATCCTTGGCAATCGCTAAACTTCACTCGCGTCACTCAGCTGAAAACCGCCCTAGTGGCCAAAGGTTACTCGGTGGCATCTGTCAATCTAGCCCTGTCTGGGTTGAAAGGGTTAGCACAAACGGCATTTAATATGTACCAGATGAATGCTGAAGACTTAGAGCGTATTAAAGCCATCAAACGGGTGCGAGGTGATGGTGTTAGAAAAGGTCGAAGTTTGACGCAAACAGAGGTAAAGAAGCTCTTGGCAGTATGCAATCAGCATGGTCAGGAAACAGGCGTTTACGCGATACAGCACTGTTGTTGGTAGCGATAACAGGTGGTTTGAGGGCAAGTGAATTGATCGGCTTAAAAGTCGCTGATATTGACGTCAAAGCGCGAGTTGTGCACGTTGAGCAGGGAAAGGGTAGAAAGAATCGAGAGGTGTATCTACCCCGAGAAACTAGCCAGAGTATTCAACGATGGTTAAACGTGCTTAAAGACGACGGTTCTGTGTTTAGAAAGGTGACTAAGGCGGGGAAGGTGCAGTCATCACTAACATCAGCAGGGATCACCGCTATATTTAAGGCTATGGCAGAAGAGGCGGGTATATCGGCATTTTCACCACATGACCTGCGTAGAACCTATATTACCGATCTACTCAACAACGGGGTAGATATTAATGTGGTGAGACAGATGGCAGGGCACGAGGATGTTTCTACCACGGTTAGGTATGACTTTAGAGGGAATCAAAGCAAGCGAGACGCGGTTGGTAAGCTATCCACCTATTGCCATTGAAGGTGAGAGGTCTGTAATGGAAAGAAAGTTCTCCGGCTTAAATTTACTTGAATAGGGGTAAAAGTACTGCTGTAGCAGCGAGTTTGACGTTATTAGCTCGTAATACTCACGTATCTGCGGAGGGGCTAGTTTGTGACGGATAATAGCGATGTTATTGACTTGTGGAGATAGCCGCATTCTTAGCAGCTGAATTGCTGATAGTACCTGATAACCCCGAGTTGTGTCATTATATAGCCCATCACCAAAATCATCGGTTAACACATCAAAAAACCGTCCAGTTAAGCCCTTTACCTGCATACACTCATCTACCACAAACAAATCGATCTGTTCTTCTTCATTCTCAATCAGTTCCCAAGCCATGTCTTTATCTAGAGGAACCCGTTTCAACTCAATACCGGCCAAATATCCACCCCAAATGATCAGAACTTCGATAACTACCCATAGTTCAAGGTCTTCTATATTGAGCTTACAATCCGGTTGGCTGGCGAAGATTTCATCGCCTTTGCTATTAATAAGTGCGACTGAGAACGAAGGCAAGTGAGTAATAACCAATCTGAGATTTTCAGCTTGGTAACTAATTTCAAATGAAATGGTGTTATTGCTGCGTGCTGAGTCAGCCAGTTGGTGTACTTGGAGTTTAGGGCTGCTGTATAGTTCAATTTTGTTGAAATCCTGCTTCATGACAATGCTCGCTTAGATGAACATATATTGTGAACGACATGATCTTTCTGGGCAATTCTTAAAGCGTTGGTTTGCGCCAATTATTGACGGCATCAATCAGTTAATTGAGGCATTTTTACTCGCTTCCCATTTTCATAGCAATCTGTGTTTATTTCAGTAATGATCTCTGTAACTTTTTTGCTGTGTGAAAGCTTTTTGATGATGTCTGTATTCCACTCTGCGGATTCGAAATAGTTTGGAATCTTGTAGCTATTGTCCTGCAAAAATTTAAGGCACTCAGACGGTTTTAATTCTTGTTCACATCTGAGGTGCTTGATAGTTTCATGAATGAACCAGATTTCATCAGCCATCTTGCATTCACCATATTTCAGTTTTCTAGTTGAAACCTTTCGAATAATGGATGTCAGGTAGTTTGAGACATCTAAAACTTTTCCTCTGGAAGCCCCTGTTGAGTAGTTTGGGTAACCATTTTTCCTCATGGCGGAAAACAATAAGCTCTGCGTTGTTGAGCTGAGGAGTAACTCCATTGTTTGAAAGCCAGTTTCCTTAAATTTGCTTCGTTTTTTTTGTTGTGCTTTTTTGTTTCCTATCAAAGCAGCATCCTCTGATCGGTATTTCTGTTTTCGTCCCATGATCAATCCTTATAGGTTAGTAGGTGTATCTGTCCTGGTATGACAGTCATGATTTTACAGGTTAAGTATGACGGTCATTTTTATATGGGTCAAATGGCATGGTTTGAAGCGAATTTAAAGTTTTGTAAATGATGTGCGATCAGCAATTATGCTGTTCGTAACTTAAATATTAATGGAGATTAATTATGGAATACTTTACGAATTATCAATTAGTAAACGGTGTTGAAGCAGAGGCCTTCTGTAAAAGTGAATCTATCAAGAGACAGAGTTTATTAAGAAGGGATGGTGGAGATATGAGTTTAGAATTGGCAGATGTATTGGGTATGTGTACAAGTATTGAACCATGTAATAACCCAGCATGTCAGGTTTGTAATACCAGAAACCGTCTGGAAAAAAATAAGGAGCTTTTAGCAAGGGTTTATGGCGATGAAAATTATTATAAGCTTGTAACGCTTTATTACTATAGTGAAGCCATGGATGACCTGGATTTTAGTGATTGGGATGTGCGTGATTTCAAGAATAGAGTGTATGAGAATTTTGAAGAAATTCAGTTTGAAGGTATTGCTGATGGCTGGATCGAGTACAACTTTGATCAGCGCTCCTGGATGTGGGTTCCTAGCATTAAGCTGGTTATGACTGAAGACAAAGCTAGTTTAAAAATTCTCAATGAAAGAGTCAAAAGTGAACCTGTGAATAGATGTTTTCATTCATTTATTGAAAGCGTCATGATTGTGGAGGAAATTAATGATTTTGAAAAGGTATTTAGTAATGACCACACTTCAATGGCAAAGATGATAGACAAGTATGAAGATATATCTGGAAAGGAAAAAGTCGATAGATACCCATTAGAGCCAAAAAGAGCGGTTCTTTCATATTTAATGCAAGGTCAGAAAGAACTTTCCGACTTTTACTTCACCTACGAAAATTGGTCATAAGTACTAAGACCCATTTCAATTGAAACATGTATGCCTAGTTTTCGGACATATTGAGGGTGATTGCCCTTTCGATAACTCAATCAATCTCGTCCAAGCTAGGCTTTTATTACTTTCCTTATTTTCTATATCTCCCTTAAAAATTAAATTCCGAATGTTGGAGCATTGTATTGGTCTGCTGGCTTGTTCTTATAAGTATGACCGTCATTTTTATATGCGTTAAATAGGCAGGTTTGATGTGAGTTTTGGGTTTTGTAAATGAAGCTGGTGTTCGCAATTTCGCGTGCGCATAACTTTAAAGGAGTTATTCGTATGAATACCAGCTTAAAACTAATAAAGCTTAAAGATGTCTTAGCACTTTGTGCCATTTCTAAAACAACCCTATATAGATTGATCAATTCAGAGAAGTTCCCTCGACCTTTGCAGTTGCCTGGAGGGCGTGCGGTTGCTTGGAGGTATAGAGATATTGAGGAATGGATTGAGAAACTTGAAGCAACAAGCATTATAGGAGAAAAGTCATGTCGATGAAAAGCACAGTACAGAGAGCAGTAACCTCTGAAATAAAGCTCAGACAGTTAAAAAATCATATATCAAAGGATAACTTGAGATGGTTGAAATATAAGTGGCTCCCAGAGTATTTATATAACATTGAAGAGGAATGTCATGATTTTGAAACAATAGAACAAGCTGTTTTAGAGTCTTATAAGCGGCAGCAGCTACTTAAAAAGCAACTCAGTAAATGTGATCAGCAAGGGCGTAAATGCTTAAAACGGTTCAAGCAACAAGCGTCAGATCTCCTTTTTATTTTGCAGTATTGTTCTCCAGAAGCTCCATGCAATAGCCACTCTTGTCCGATCTGTGCTAGAGAAAGCCGCCGGAAGTTAAGCAATATGTTGATCGGGTTTGGTAGACAGAGCGGGGGAGGTTTTAAAGCAATGACCGTCATCTATTACAATGAAATCATAAGGTCTCAAGAGTTCTTTGAGATGGTTGCTGAGGATGTAGTTCGGATCAAAGATAAGCTAAGAAAACAGCTAAGTAGATCGGGGTATGACGATGTTGTATTTGGTGGATTTGAAGTTTGTTATGATCGTGAACTAAAAATATGGATTCCTCATTTTCATTTGTTTACCTTGGTATCTGATAAGCGTTCAGAGCGTAAGTTAAGGTATATGTTGAACACTAAACGAAACAGCTTTTTTGTGGATAGAAAGCATGTACCATTGAAGATAGAGGAAGTGTTTGATTTTCCATGTTGGGCAACTTATACAATGAAATCGGACTTTTTCCCTAAAGGATTAAAAGGAAGGATTTCACCGCCTAAGCTATACATTCTGGGTTTAATTAAACGCCATGAATATGGTCTGAAATTAATGCAGTTTGGGTTCAAAGTTGGCAGGAATTATTCAGTCTTGAAACGCGGTGTTGCTGATCGTTTGTCCATTGAAAATGAGTAAGAATGCATGCTATGTATAGTCCCTGTATTGTATGTATAGCACTAGTTGGTTGATTAGTTGGCATATTGATTAACACTATGTATCTTTAGCATCTAAGATATTTAGCTTAAGAGTTGCTTATGCATTTTTATCATGTCATCTCCTACATTATTTGCTAAATAATGTGAGTGGCATGTCAAATCAGCGCTCTTAAGTTTATACTTAACGAACTATAAATCAATCTTTAGTAGATATAGCTTATTATTTCCTTTTGAAAGGTATCAAAGTTAGCGCAAGAACGTATGAGAATAGACAGCCTTACAATAAAAAATTTCAAACTGTTTAAGGATGAAGAGTTTTCATTTAATTCTAAATTTAATCTAGTTATTGGTGAGAATGGTGCTGGAAAAACATCGCTTTTAAGAGCGGTGGCGGTTGCTCTTGGTGGCTGGGCAAATGCTTATATCAAAAGTGATAAAAACCTTCGACCAATCAAGGACGATGAAGTTCGAGAGGTTGTAGTTGATAACCGCTTTGATAAAAGTAAAGAAGCAATAATTACTGCTATAGGCCAAGCCAGGATAATTGATAGGTATAGGAATAATAAAACTTGTCATGCCGAGTGGACGCGCAAATGGACCGAGGAGTCGGAAAGAACCTCTACTTACGGTGATATTAGGTACTCAGGGTTTTCAACTTGGTATAACTTGAGATTGGACACTCTTGGTCGAGACATTCTTGATTATATAGAAAACGGGAAAGAGTTTGACTTACCTGTTATTGCGTTTTACGAGTGTGATCGGCTTTGGCTGCCTAAAAATGAGTTGAATATTGAAGCCTCAGCTAAGGCCAAGTATTCACGGTTTGATCCGTATGTCGATTGTTTTCATACAGCGGCTGATCATCAAGCAATAGGCGAGTGGCTATTGAAGCATGAACTAGCCTCATTGAAACAAAAAGAAGAGACTCCTGTTTTAAAATCAATTCGAAAAGCTGCAACATATGCTTTAGAGGGGTGTTCTGACCTTAGGTTTGATTTTGAAGCTAGTAGAGTAATGGTGGATTTTGAAGATGGAAATGTAGTTCCTTTTGATCAACTAAGTGATGGACAACGAACTATTCTGGGGTTGTTTTGTGATATTGCACGTAGAGCGGCTATTTTAAACCCTCACCTTGAAGAAAATGCTAGCGAGAGAGCGGAGGGAGTAGTTCTAATTGATGAACTAGATCTTCACTTGCATCCTAAATGGCAACGACAGATTATTGAAGATCTCCGTGGCCTATTTCCTAAAATTCAGTTTATTTGTACAACGCACTCCCCATTTTTAATCCAATCTTTGAGAGACGAAGCTGAGCTTATTGTGCTTGATGGGCAGCCGATTAGTGATTTCGCTAATAAAGGAATCGAAGAAATTGCGAAAAGAATGGGGGTTGATAGGCCTGATACAAGTGCACGCTATGAAGATATGAAGGAGGTAGCTAAAAGCTTCCTTGAAAATTTGAATACACTACAGCTGGCTCCTGAAGAAAAGCAAGCTGAATATAAAAAGAAGCTGGCTGCACAGATTGCCCCTTATGCTGATAATCCTGCGTATCAAGCCATTTTAGAGCTTCAATATGCTAAAACTATTGGAGAAGAAATTGAGGCCAGTCAGACGAAATAACTCTCCACAAGCAACAAATTTTAATGACTATGCTGATGCGAAACCCCATCTGATTGGTCGGATTTCTAAAGGGAAAAATGTTAGAGGTCTTCACTTGGCAAGCTATTGTAGCTATTGTGAAAGGCCAATACCTACATCTCTAGCAGTTGAACATATTGAACCTAAAAAAGGGCCATTTGGAAAACCTCAATTAGAAACAGTCTGGACCAATTTTCTATTAGCTTGTGTCAATTGCAACTCGACCAAAGGTGATAAGCAGGTCATATTTTCGGATCTATTTTTTCCCGACCGAGACAATACTTTTTTTGCATTTGAATATAAAGCTGATGGAACCGTTATTCCCAATCCAAGTTTATCAGCTAGACATCAGATAACAGCCAAAAAAACATTAGATTTATGTGGTCTTCGGAAGAAGAAATCACAAGGTAAAAAAACAGATATTGCGCTCGAAAGAGTTGGTCAGCGAATGCAAATTTGGGGGCAGGCCGAGGACTCTTTGGTCGATTACCGTAAAGATCCAGCAAATAATGCAGTAGTTAATGGTATTGTTAATTTAATGGTCGCAACAGGTTTTTTTAGCGTTTGGATGGCTGTTTTTGATGATATTCCTGAAATGAAAGTCCGATTTATTCAAGCGATTTCAGGTACGGAAGAGTCAGGATGTTTTGATATGGCTGATGGATCGGTTATTTCTCCTCACCCTAATGCTGATAACCTCCAGGATGGTGGAAAGATCTGAATGTAAAGGATCAAGTAATTGCCTAATCAACAAAACGAACAAGAGAATTCAGATCTTATTAACTTCTCAAGAGCGGGCGATATTTTTCACTACCGTTGGGCTGTTAAAAGAAGTTTAAAGCTCTTAGATTTCAATACCGATTTAACTCACATCACAATAGAAGGCTCATTAGAGCCCAACCTTAAAGGTGAGTGCGTAGTAGATTTAGCTGAATATAAAGTTAATAATACGGGTGAAAAATCTGTAGAGTACTTTCAGTTAAAGCACTCTACAGTTCAAGTAAACAAGCATTTTACTTTAAGCCTTCTCAAAGACTCCATAATTGGCTTGGCGGCTCGTTTTGAAGAGCTTTCGAATAATAAGAACAATTATAAAAACACAACCTTCACAATAATTACCAATCGTATCATTGCCCCCAGCTTTAAGAGGAATGTCTCTCAAATTGCAAAAGGTAAATGGAAAGAAGTCCATAAAAGTTTTTCTAAGACAATTAAACAATACACTGGATTAAATCAGTCCAAACTAACGTCATTTTGTAAATGCCTAATACTTTGTGATTCGGAAGGAAATTATGATGTTCAAAAATACGATATACATCGTGAGTTGGCTAATTTAAGTGTTTCCAAAAATGTTGAAGATAGACAAAAGCTTTTAGTTGCAAAAATCTGGGAAAAAATAGAGCCTAGACAAAGCAATGTCATTAAAAAAGAAGATATCTTAGAAGCATTCGATATCACGGATATTAATGATTTTTTTCCAGCCCCTCCGTTATTCGATTTCATTTCTAATTATGTTCCTAGACGCCAAGAGTCTGAGATTATTAAATCAATAAAATTGGCAGACAATCATACGATCATTACGGCGAGTGGAGGAACTGGTAAATCTGCTTTAAGCAGTAACTTGTCTACGCTTTTTGATGATTCATCAATTGTCATTGCTTACGACTGTTTTGGAAGAGGGAGCTACCGCAAATCAACTGGAAAAAGACATCGTACTCAAGATGCTCTAGTTCAATTGGTTAACACATTTGCAAAAGATAGTTTATGTGATCAGATTATCCCCACTCGAAATGAACCCGATGATTATTGGGTTAGAGCTTTTTTAAGCAGGATTGATGAGGTATGCCAGGATCTCCATAATCGTGATCAAGATGCACTACTTGTTATCGTATTTGACGCTGCAGACAATGCGGAAATGGCGGCAGAAGAATTCGGAGAAACATCATTTGCAAGGCTTTTGCTAAAAGAAAATGTTCCACAAAATTGTAGGTTGGTATTTACATGTCGACCAGAGCGTTTACATCTTCTTGATCCACCGTCCGGTGTAAATAAAACATCTTTATCTCCATTCACAAATGAAGAAACTTTGCTTTTTCTGCAACAAAGCTATCCTTGTGCAAATTTATCGGATGCAACAGAGTTTTGTCGGCTAACAGCTGGAAACCCTCGTGTTCAAGCTAATGCATTCTCTTTGCAGACTAAGTCTCTTGAAAAGCTTTTACTGTCTTTTGGCTCAACCCCCTTAACGGTAGAAGATTTAATTGAGAAGCTGCTTAATGAATCAATTGCTGAAGTTAGGGACTCTTTTTCTAAAAATTACGTTGAAGAAATAGAACGTGTTTGTACGGGGTTAGCAACTTTGCCACCATTTGTTCCACTGAAAGTTTTAGCTAGCGTAAGCAAAGTCCCAGAGGATTTAATTAGAAGTTTTATCTCGGATTTAGGTCGTCCACTTTGGTTAACGGATGATTCAGTGCAGTTTAGGGATGAGCCGACGGAAAAATGGTTTCAAGATACGTTTGCAGCGAGCTCACAACAAATTTCACAGTATGTTGATGTTCTCAAGCCTTTATCTTTAGAGAGCTCATATGTCGCAGAAAATATTCCTCTTTTGCTCTTGAAGTCACAAAGGTTTGACGAACTCGTTAACTTGGCTTTGTCAGACAATTGGTTGCCTCAATATAGCGAGTATGATGCAAAACAAATACAAATCTCTCGCTTGCAGTATGCGTTTAAAGCGGCACTTAAAAATGGCAGATTGTACGAATCTTGTCAGTTAGCATTAAAGGCAGGAGAGGAAATTGCTGCTAATGCGCGACAGCTAGAAACCCTTTCGCAAAATTTAGATTTAACTGTAGAGTTTTTTGAATCTAATCGAATTCAAGAATTGGCTTATAGAAAAGCATTTAGTGGTAGTTGGAACGGTTCAGAAACTGTTTATTCAGCCTCGTTACTTTCGTCTCTTTCATCAACCAAAGGAGAAGCGCAGAGCCGTTTAAGATCTGGGGTTCATTGGTTATACAGATATTTTGAAAAAAGACGAAATGCAAAGGAAGACGAAGAGTTATTTCACGAGCAGTTAGATGATATTGAACTTCTTGAAATTACCACAGCCAAAATGAACTTACTAGGATGGCAAAATTGTACAGATTTTCTATTGTCTTGGTCTCCTCAGACTGTGATTTTTAGACTTACAAGTTCATTTACAGAACGTTTGATTGATTCAGGTGATTTTGAAACCATTTTTCAAATGGCTAGTTATGGAAAGGATAATGCTAGTTTTATTCTTGCGATTAATTCAGAGCTGATGAAAGTAGGAGTAACTGCCCCAAAGCAATGTCTGACGGAATGCTTAAAGCATATTACTTCTCAAGATAACTCTATTGAAAAACCATCAGGTGAGTGGTACGGGAAAAAAAATTCTCTGGGTGCATTCCTGTCTTTTTTTGAAGCTTGTCTGATACATAAGCTACCACATAAAAAGATTGGGACTGCACTTTCCTTCTACTACATAGCTCCTCGCCTATGGGAGATTGCAGATAAATATCAACATTATCCCATCAGGGAAAATTATCTTAGATATTTAAGTATAAAAGCTGTTCTGGTCAACGATTTTAATTTGGCTTTAGACAGTGTTATAGATCAACAGTGGATTAGTACAGATGGTTCATCTGAGGAAAATAGAGAGCTTCGTAATGCAAAAGAGTTTATCGGACGATTATTGCCATGGTATATGGTTAAATCCAGAATACTAGCAGGCGGAAATTTCGGTCTAAGTGATGCATTTATTAATGCAAAAAAATTATCTGATAATAACAAACCAGCAATTTATTACCATGATTATGATCCATGTCGTCATGAGGCAACTAAAGCTATGTTTGAATGCATTTTGCATTGTAAGCATGAATGCAAGGATGCGATAACTCTCTTTTGTAATGAGTATAAGGCTGGCGATTTAGCGTCAAATCTTCAGAATGATCTGTATTTTCTTCGAGCAAGTTGCCGAAATGACAACTTAGAAATATTGAGTGATTTGGCAGAAGAAGCTTGTCGTAAAGCCCTAAAAGAGTTCGACCTAGAGGAATCTCCTGAATCTTATTCTGAAAGCTATATTCAATTAGCTAGAGCTGTTTTAAGTGTTGGAAAAGAAGATGCAGCAGCTTATTTTGATTTAGCACTAAATAAAGCATCAAAATTCGGAAATGAGGCGATTCATCGTTGGGAAGCAATAACCGCTGTGGCCAAAAGGGCTGCGGATTCTAATGATGACCAAGCAGCACTAGCTCATCGTTATATGAGATGTGCAGAAATGATTGGTGACGTTGTATCGCGCGAAAAACATTGGGATAGAAATGATGCTCTTTCGACGTGTTTTAAGTTATCGCCAGCGTCTGCATTCGCCATAGTGAATCGTTGGAAAGAAAGAAATGTTGGTTGGGATCACCGTTCTATGGTTTCCTTGGCAAACAATACGATAGACTCAGGTTTGTTATTACCCGCAGAAGCATACTCTTTATCAGCTTTTTCTTGGGAATATGGAAAAGTTGATTTTTGCGAAAAGTGTATTGCAAAAGAAAGGTCTCGAAATAAACAGCAGACAATGTTTGATCATTTGATTCGAGAATTTAGAGTCAGTGGCGTTGAGGGAGATGTATGGTCAAAAATCTCTAAAGTTTCAGAAAAATATGGATTGCCAAATGCGGAATTAAATAATGTTTCTCAATTAGTTCATATAGAGAAAACCGTTCAAAGCCCTAAAGCTTCTGCGAAAGAAGAGACTGATGAAAATAGCTGGGATTCAACCTATGGGGAATTCGACATCCTTACTCCTGTGGGGTTTCAGAATGCTTTCCTTGTGTATGAACAACAGGAAGTATACAGGCAAAATGAAAGGTTTTGGAGCGGTTGTTACCAGAAAATTTCATCTAGAAAAGCGGCCAAGTTTTTATCGTTGGTATGTGAGGTTGAGTCGCTCGATTTTTATGATATTAAAAGTGCGTTTGAATACTTTCCACAGGAATGGAAAGCGAAAGCTTCCGTTGAAGCTATATGGAATCAGCTAGTTAAAAAAATTGTGGCTCGCTTCCCTTATCAATTCGTCAATATATATTCCTATTATTCTAAATATTTTACTCTTGATAGAGAGAGCAATTCCGCCATTCAAGAAGGGATTGTTAAGGGGCTCAGTTGTTCGGTTGATATTGAATCTTCAGAAGCATTATTTGGTTTTGTACATTTTAATGCGGATAAATTAAGTGTTGAAGATTCTAACAGTCTTATAAATCAGGGGTTATCAAGATTTGAAGTTTATTTGGAAGATGATTTTGGCGATGGTCTTTGGCAAGAAAACCAATCTATTCCAGAAAGTCTTCGAGGTGCTTTAGTTGGTTATATTTTTGCCAATTTAGGCTCCCCTTTTCCAAATGAGCGATGGCATGCTGTTCATGCAGTAATTAGGTTGTTTGAACTCGATTGCCAAGAAGCGATATATGCTTTAATTGACCATTTTGAAAAGCCTTTACCCAAATTTTTTACTCCAAATGGATGTCCGTTTTTTGATTTACACGCCAAGCTATATCTACTTGTTGCATTAACTCGTTGTGTGTATGGTAGTTCTAGATTGCTGGTTAGTAGGAGTGAAATTTTTACTAAGCTAGCCATTAATCAGGAGCAAGGTATTCTTCATCAGTATTATGCAAAACAAATCTGTTTACAGATTGCAAAAGATTGTCCTGAGTTATTCAATTCTGAGGCATTCAGCAATATTTCAAAGTCATGCATTTCTCCATTCGAACCAATTCAAGAAAACAGATATGCTTATAAAGCACAAATTCCTTTGCGCCTTAATGTTTCAGTAAGTTCTTTGCCAGATGTTTGGTTTGCACATGATTTTGATCGATATTGGTTTGAACCTCTTGGAAGAGTGTTTGGTATATCAACCCAACAGGTTGAAGATTTGGCAAAAGATATTCTCTTTAATAAGTGGAGAATGAAATTCGAATCTCAGTATATAGCTGATAATAGAAGAGATAAGTGGAAAGGGCTCAGGGACGCCTATGACACTCATGCTTCTCATCATTCTTATCCTCAAGTGGATGGTTATTCGTTTTATCTTTCGTATCATTTACTACTTGAAGTGGCATCGAAGCTTTTATATGCAATGCCATCACTGCAGAATTATCAGGAAACATCATCAGAGTGGGATGAATGGTTAAGTGAAGTTTTAATTCTTAATCACAATAATGTATTGCTATCCGAACTCAGAGATCCATTTCCTCTAAATAGGCGTGAATGGACTGAACATGATTTCAGTAATGGTTGGCGTTGGGAAATACAGGCTAATGACTTTATTGATTTATTGGTTCATAAAAATGATTCTCAGCTTTGTCTTAATGTTGCTGGTACATGGAATGAATATAAAAATGGAAGGAATGAAGATATTTCGTATAGAAGTATTCTTGTTCCAAAGGCTCTAAGTCAGTCTTTATTACATACGACGATCGACTATGAGAACCATCTCCATGAGTGCTATTTGCTCAATTTTTGTACCAATGATGATAAGGACGATTTAGCCACTTTTACAGCGAAAGCATGGCTTACACGAAATGATTGGCTGAATAGTGTTGAAGAAAAAGACCCGAATTCTGCAGAAATGGATGCGCGTCCATATAGATTGAAAGATATTGTATTGAACGAATTTGCATTAAGGCAGAGTGATGATCAAAAGTCATATTATGACCTATCTGATAGCAGAGTTTGCTTTACAAATAGGTTTTGGAGTGAAGATCAAGCTCACTCTGAAGATGCAGGGAATTCTTATCGTTGTAAAGGGGCGGTGGCTTTGGCATCTGTTACATTCCTTCTAGAGATTTGTAATCTATTAAATGTTGATATTGCTCTTCAGGTTGATATTGAACGATCAATTGTCGGGCACCGAAGAGATAGGAGTAGTGGTAATGAAATCGGATATATCCCAAGCTATAGCAAGACCTTCATCTTATCTGGAGACGGAAAACTTAGAGATACAAGAAAGAGTTATCAACTTAGGTAAAAGGTTATTAAATTCTTTTCAAAATAATGATTCTGATGAAATAACCTTTTGGATGATTAATTATCTTGCCGAGCAAATAGATGTGGCCGAGACAACATCTAGCCAAGAAGCCAAGCAGAAATGCTTTGAAACAATAATAAAACTATGGGAAAGCCGGTCAAGTTTTCCTAACGGATCTCGGCCATTTGAGAGTTTAGAGCCTGTGTTCTTGGTTTTGGATTCATTAAGTCCAGAAAATTCAATTCCGCGTTATATCAGTAATAGTTTTTTTGAGGAGTTTCTTGCCGATGAAAATGCAGAGTTAGTCAAGTGGCTCGAAGGCATTAAGGTATTGGATGAGACTGCTAGAATTCTTATTTCCTTTTTGCTTGAACATTCAATGAAATTAGCAGATACGGATGAAGTTAAAGGGTGGATAAAGAGTGTTGTTGGAACTGTAGAAAGTGATGAGGTTAAGTTTTTGCTGAGGGTTTATAGGGAGCGTAATGGTTCTCAGCAAGAAAATATCAATGAGCTGAAAAAACGTATTGATAAGCTAGAAAAATTTGAAAAATTCAGTGTTTCAGTAAGGTCGGCTTTGATGGAACGATTGAATATGTTTGAAGACGAAAATTGAAGGTTAAATTTATTGGCGTAACAATTGGCGTAACATCTTTTTAATTAATCCATTTAATCCCTTTTATACTCATGATTCTGTCACTAATGCATCATGGGGGTGTGGGTTGTTTCGGATTTGGTTTTTTTGGTCATGTTGTCGGGCGATTTAGAGTCGTGTTTCGGAAAATTCCGTTGTGTAAAAATGGTTAACAAAACGATTAGAGGATGATTTTACCGTTTTAAAGGTTTTTTTGCAGTTTTGACGGAATTTGATTTTGTCGAAGCTGTCAAAAAAATGCAAAAAAAGGTATCCTAGTCAAACTTGAGTTGTTTCGCCTTTTTTGATGGCGGGGGATTCGAACTCAGATGTATTAAAACCTAAAGGAGCCTCTTTCATGAGTGATCGTTCTCAATTATTTAGTTTGGTTTCAGAGGTGGGCGAAGCCTTGAAAAACCATGAAAAAATGATTGTGACTGCGGAGTCGTGTACCGGTGGATTGATTGCCGAAGCTTTGACTTCGATCGCAGGCAGTACAGCATGGTTCGATAGAGCCTATGTAACTTATAGTTATGAAGCGAAAAAAGAAATGCTGGGTGTCAAAGAAACGACCATCATGAAAAAAGGGGCTGTCAGCCAAGAGTGCGTGGAAGAAATGGTGCTAGGTGCATTACAACAGTCGCATGCCAAGGTGGCAGTTGCTTGTAGTGGTATTGCCGGACCTGGAGGCGGAACGCCAGATAAACCGGTAGGAACGGTTTGGATTTCTTGGGCGATACAAGGTCATGACAAACTGGTTTCAAAAGAATTTCATTTTGGCGGTGATCGCGATGCTGTGAGAAGCCAATGTACTGTAGAGGCTTTGAAAGGTGTTTTAGACCTTTTGAACGAATAATTTCTGCCCGCACTCAAGCGGGCGTAAACCTAATCTTTTCTTTCTTAAAACCCACTTTTTACGCTAAAAAGCAGAACATTTCTTTCTTGTTGATAACTGGGTCTGATTTTCTTTCAACACGGTTTAATGAGAAATACACAAAAAACCCCTGTTCACCTCAAAAATTAAGTGCTTAAATCCTTAAATTATGGGATAATTTTCGGCTAAAATTTGCGCTCGTTTTTGAAGGTTTTTCCCTCATGGGAACAGCGCCAATCTCCGAAATGCTAACCAATCAAAAGTAGGAAAAGTTCAATGGATGAAAACAAAAAGAAAGCTCTTGAAGCGGCCTTAGGTCAAATTGAAAAGCAATTTGGTAAAGGTTCAATCATGAGGATGGGCGATCAAAGCGTTGCTCGTGACATTGAAGCGATTTCAACCGGATCTTTGGGATTGGATATTGCATTGGGTATTGGCGGTTTGCCACGCGGTCGTATCGTCGAGATTTACGGTCCAGAGTCTTCTGGTAAGACAACATTGACGCTACACGTCATTGCAGAAATGCAAAAGACGGGTGGAACAGCGGCGTTTGTGGATGCCGAGCATGCGCTTGACCCTATCTATGCTGAAAAGTTGGGTGTAGATCTGGATAACCTATTGGTTTCTCAGCCGGATACCGGTGAACAGGCGTTGGAAATTACCGATTCATTGGTGCGTTCTGGTGCAGTTGATGTTGTGGTTGTTGACTCGGTCGCGGCTTTGACGCCTAAGGCGGAAATTGAAGGTGAGATGGGTGATTCCCATATGGGGCTACAGGCACGTTTGATGTCTCAGGCGTTGCGTAAGTTGACAGCAAATATCAAGCGTACGAATACCTTGGTTATTTTCATCAACCAGATTCGTATGAAAATCGGTGTGATGTTTGGTAACCCAGAAACCACGACGGGCGGTAACGCATTGAAGTTTTATTCTTCGGTTCGTTTGGATATCCGTCGAATCGGTGCCATCAAAAAAGGCGAAGAGATTTTAGGAAACGAGACGCGCGTCAAAGTTGTGAAAAACAAAGTGGCGCCTCCGTTTAAGCAGGTTGAGTTCGACATCTTGTATGGCGAAGGGATTTCTCGCGAAGGTGAAGTGATTGACCTTGGTGTAAAAGAGAAACTGATTGAGAAGGCCGGTGCTTGGTATAGCTACCAAGGTCAAAAAATCGGTCAAGGTAAGGATAACGTTCGTCAGTATTTGAAAGAGAATCCTGAGATCAACGAAACCTTACAAGCCCAAATTAAAGAAAAACTGATGCCGGCGAAGAAAGATGCGAAAGCGGCTGACGTTGAAGTAGATAGCGAAGCTTAAACCTTTTAATTGAGTTTCACTATCTTGTTTTCGCTTGAAACCGCCTCTGCCGAAGAGATTGACTTAGTCAAACAAATGGAGGCGAGGGCGGTTTACTTACTCGCCATGCGTGAGCATGGTTCCAAAGAGCTGAAGCGAAAACTCAAGGAAAAATTCCCCGAGACTGAAAATCGACCCAACCTGGTCGATTTTGTCATTCTGACTTGCCAAAAAAACGGTTGGCTGTCAGATGAGCGTTTTGTTGAGGTTAGTGTTCGGCAAGGGATTGAAAAAGGGCATGGTCCTTATAAAATTCGCCAGACCCTGCAGCAGCGTACCGACGCATCGGATTTGATAGAAACGTATTTGGAAATGGATGATTCCGATTGGGCTGAAATTGCTCAAGCCACTTTGGAAAAGAAATACGGCGACGCTATCAAGCCAAAAGAAATGAAGGAGCAAGCGCGTAGAATGCGCTTTCTACAAAGTCGTGGTTTTAGCCAATCGCAGATATGGAAAGCAATGCGATAACGAAACCGGCGACGAATACAAAATTTGAATTAATGAGTAAAACTCTAGGAAAGTAACTTTATGACCAGTGCAGAAATCAGAAAAGCGTTTTTAGACTTTTTTGTAAAGCAAGGCCATACCGCTGTGCATTCTAGCCCAGTCGTGCCGGCAAACGACCCGACCCTGCTGTTTACCAACGCAGGAATGGTTCAGTTTAAAGAAACCTTTTTGGGTCAAGAAACGCGTGATTACACTCGTGCGACCAGTGTTCAGCGTTGTATTCGTGCAGGCGGAAAGCATAACGACTTGGAAAATGTCGGTTATACCGCTCGTCACCATACTTTCTTTGAGATGCTTGGGAACTTCAGTTTTGGAGACTATTTCAAACGTGAAGCGATTCAGTACGCTTGGAAGTTTTTGACTGAAGAATTGAATCTGCCGGAAGACAAGCTTTGGGTAACGGTCTTTGAAGAAGATAAAGAAGCCGAAGATATCTGGTTGAAAGAAATGGGCATTGATGCGACGCGTTTTTCACGTTGTGGCGCTAAAGACAACTTCTGGTCGATGGGTGATACAGGGCCTTGCGGACCTTGTAGTGAGATTTTCTACGATCATGGCGAAAGCGTTGCCGGTGGTCCTCCAGGATCGCCAGATGAAGACGGCGATCGTTATATCGAAATCTGGAACTTGGTATTCATGCAGTTTGATCGTTCTGCAGACGGCACGTTGACACCATTGCCGAAGCCTTCTGTTGATACCGGAATGGGCTTGGAGCGTTTGGCAGCAGTTATGCAAAAAGAGCATAACAACTATGATATCGACCTATTCAAAGCTATTGTTCAAAAAGCGTCTGAACTGACAGGTGAAAAAAACCTAACCAACAGTTCTTTGCGCGTTATTGCAGACCATATTCGTTCGTGTTCGTTCATGATTGTTGATGGCGTACTGCCTTCAAATGAAGGGCGCGGATATGTGTTGAGACGTATTATCCGTCGTGCGATTCGTCATGGTTACAAGCTAGGGCAAACACAAGCTTTCTTCCATAAGCTGGTACCTGTATTGGTTGAGCAAATGGGGGATGCTTATCCTGAGCTGGTGAAAGAGCAGGCAAATGTCGAAAGAGCGCTGAAGTTGGAAGAAGAGCGTTTTGCTGAAACCCTGGAAAACGGTATGAAGATTTTGGAAGAAGATATTGCTTCTTTACAATCTGACGTTATTAGTGGGACGACGGCATTCAAGTTATATGACACCTATGGTTTTCCTTTGGATTTGACTGCTGACGTTGCGCGTGAACGTGGCTTAACAGTTGATGAAGTTGGTTTTGAGAGAGAGATGGAAGCTCAGCGTGAGCGTGCGCGTTCTGCCAGCAACTTCTCAGCGCAATCAAAAGGCAAAATTGATTTCAACGGTCAAACAAAATTCCTGGGTTATCACAAAGACGATGCTGACGGCGTGATTCAGGCAATCTTCGTAGGTGAAGCCTCTGTAGACTCTGCTGTTGAAGGTCAAGATGCAATTGTTATTTTGGATCAAACGCCTTTCTATGGCGAATCTGGTGGTCAGGCAGGTGATTCTGGAAGCCTGACGGAAGGCATGAACAGTTTCCATGTTGATGACTGTCAAAAACAAGGTGGTGCATTCCTTCATATTGGGCGTGTGACGGCTGGTCAGTTGAAAGTTGGACAGACACTTCATGCTCAGGTTGATGTCGCGGCACGTCGTGCTTCGGAGAAAAATCACTCGGCAACGCATTTGTTGCATGCAGCGCTAAGACAAATTTTGGGAACACATGTTCAGCAGAAAGGGTCTTTGGTTCAACCAGAAAGATTGCGTTTTGACTTTGCGCATTTTGAACCGATTTCTGCCGAGAAGTTGCTTGAGATTGAAAAGCTTGTTAATCACAACATCATGTTGAACACACCAGTTTGCACGGAAGAGATGAATATCGAAGCCGCTAAATCAAAAGGGGCGATGGCACTTTTCGGTGAGAAGTATGGTGACGTGGTTCGAGTAGTTGATATGGGAACCTTCTCAATTGAGCTTTGCGGTGGAACACACGTCAATTCCACGGGTCAAATCGGGCCTTTCCGTATTTTGTCTGAAACGGGTATTGCTTCCGGCGTGCGTCGTATTGAAGCGGTGACGGGTGAAGGTGCTTGGGACGCGATTTACAAAAACGAGCAGACGCTTCTCAATATCTCTGCGGCAGTGAAGTCTGACAAACAACAAGTTGAAAACAAGGTTCTTCAATTGGTTGCAGAGCAGCGCGAACAAGAAAAACTGATTAAACAATTACAATCCAAGCTGGCATCTTCCCAAGGAAGTGATTTGGCCAGCTCGGTTGTCAAAATGGGTGATGTTAGTGTCTTAGCCGCTAAGTTGGAAGGTGCAGACGTTAATACACTTCGTGAAACATTGGATTCGCTAAGAGATAAGCTGGAACCAGCCATTATTGTGTTGTCGGCGGTGATGGACGACAAGGTTACTCTGGTTGCGGGTGTCAGCAAGTCAATTACAAAAACATATAAAGCTGGAGAGCTAGTCAATCACGTTGCCTCACAAGTGGGTGGAAAAGGCGGCGGTCGTCCTGATATGGCTCAGGCTGGTGGGAATGATCCAAGCAAGCTTGATGAAGCCTTGGCTTCTGTTCAGGCTTGGGTGGAAAGTAAATAGGAAGCATAAAAACAGATGGCATTGATTGTCCAAAAATATGGCGGTACATCGGTTGGTAGCGTCGAAAGAATAAAAAATGTAGCGAATAAGGTCGCAAAATTCGTTGATGAAGGGCATCAGGTAGTGGTCGCGGTTTCTGCTATGAGTGGAGAAACTAACCGTTTGATGGCCTTGGCGAAGGAAATGCAAGACGAGCCTTCAAGAAGAGAGTTGGACGTCCTTTTGACGACTGGTGAGCAGGTTACGATTGCATTGCTGAGTATGGCGCTTCAGCAAAAAGGTTATGATGCGATTTCCTATACGGGATGGCAGGTGCCTATTCATACCAATAACGTCCACTTCAAAGCGCGTATTGAAGACATTGATGCCGACAAAATGATGGCACAGTTGAATCAAGGTAAGGTTGTGGTTGTTGCAGGCTTCCAAGGGGTAACGCCTGAGGGCGATATCACAACTTTAGGGCGTGGTGGTTCGGACACGACTGCCGTAGCTTTGGCAGCAGCCTTGAAAGCGGATGAGTGCCAGATCTATACGGATGTTGATGGTGTTTACACTACAGACCCGCGAGTGGTGCCTGAAGCGAAGCGCCTGGACGTCATTACCTATGACGAAATGCTGGAACTGGCTAGCTTAGGCGCGAAAGTTTTGCAAATTCGCTCAGTAGAGTTTGCTAGCAAATATAAAGTACCTTTGAGAGTATTGTCTTCGTTGCAAGATGGGGGCGGTACATTATTGATTTCAGAAGAAGATTTTGAGGGATTGGGAATGGAAAAACCATTGATTTCCGGTATTGCGTTCAGTCGTGATGAAGCTAAGTTAATGATTTTGGGTGTGCCGGATAAGCCTGGTGTGGCTTACAAAATTCTAGGGCCTATTTCTGATGCGAATATTGAAATTGATATGATCATCCAAAACCAAGGTATTGATGGCACGACGGACTTTACTTTTACAGTTGCCAGAAACGATTTGAACATGGCGAAGGATATCATCAAGAAGATTGCCAGTGAGCTTGGTGCACGCGAAACACTTTGTGATGACACAATCGTGAAGATCTCTATGGTAGGTGTTGGCATGAAGTCCCATTCAGGGATTGCGAGCACGATGTTCAAAACATTGGCTGACAACAATATCAACATTCAGATGATTGGTACGACTGAAATCAAGATTTCGGTCGTGATTGATGAGCAATATTTGGAAACGGCGGTTAAGGCGTTGCACCAAGCCTTTGAGTTAGATAAATAAAGTTTTCTCAACTTTATGAATGAAAAAAAGGCTCATTTATGAGCCTTTTTTTATGGACATTTTTCAACATAAGGTTGAAGATAAAATAGATTTGGGGTTTGATAAAATATATAATAAGTAGTTAATCTTATAAAAAAGGATTCCATTAATGTTAGTACTGACTCGAAGAGTGGGCGAAACCCTTATCATTGGCGACAATGTGAAACTAACAATTGTTGGCGTAAAAAGCGGGCAAGTTAGAGTTGGAATTGACGCACCTAAAGAGATTCAGATTCAACGTGAAGAGCTTCTTTTAAAGCAAGACAAAAATTCAGAAGATGCTTCTTCAAGCACAGATGAAAAATAGTTCAAAAATAAAAGATCAATTTCTCAAGAAACTTCACGATTGCGGTTTACAAAATTTCTAAGAAACGTTAATATACGCGCCATCGACGATGTCCTTGTCGATGGTAAATCTACATTCTATACGGTGAAATGGCCGAGAGGCTGAAGGCGCTCCCCTGCTAAGGGAGTATAGGGTTTATCCCCTATCGAGGGTTCGAATCCCTCTTTCACCGCCATTTTCTTCTTCATCTAGAATTTGTCTTTATATTTCTTTGCAATAATTTTAAGAATGGCTCCGTCAGATTCTTCAAAAATCCCTTTGTCGATAGCATTTTGTATTCGCTCTAGTTCCGGTTTATAAGTCATAGGGAGGAGGAGAGTATGATAGCTTCCTTGGTATACTCCTTCATTGTTTTGTGGTCGAGGTTGATCAATCCAGCCCACACCTTCGAATAACCATGCCCGAGACGTTTTTAATTTTTCCGCAATAAGGCTTCTTTTATTTTCTCTGGGCATATCTGAACCTTTAAGGTAACGTCGAGCCATTTCTTCCGAAACATTGATTAATTTCGCAAGCTCTTTATTTCTACCTTTCTTGGCGGGTGATAGTCCGTGTCTGTCGCAAGCAAGGTTTAACCTCTTGGCAAACTTAATGTATAAATTTTCAACCATAAGTTGTATTTTCCACAAAAATGCACAACTTTCTATTGTTTACATGGGCAATTTAAAGTTGCATAATGAATTTTCAATTTAATTTGTGAGGTTATTTAGGGAAAATGAATCAAGTCAATGTTGAGCAAATTATTGAAGCGGCAGGAGGTGTTTCAGCCGTATCCGAGCGCTTGGCTATTAGTTACGAAGCTGTCAGAAAATGGGTTGTAAAAAACCGTATTCCAGCAGAAAGAGTGATGGTTATTTCAATCATGACTAATGAGCAATATTCCCCGGAAAGCATTCGACCAGATGTGTTTTTAAAAAGCTTTTTACTGGGAACAGCCTGATTGATAATCCGTCTACGCACGTCAACAATTCAAGATTATAAGCAGGGAACGACAGAATTTAAGTCAAATTTAACGGTGTATTTACATCATCTTTTATGGAAGAGAGAAAATGACGATAAAAGCAAAACTAATCCTATCTTTTACATTAATGATAGTGGTGTTACTCATTAGCGGTGTTACCTCTGTTATTCAATTCAATAGTATTAACGACTCCCAAAAAATCATCGCGGATGACCGCATACCAAAAATCATCGCAGTAGAGAAAATTATCATCAGGGAAACTCGAACCCAAATGAATATCCGCGAATATGCCGTGGAAACCGATCCGACGAAGCGCAAGGCTATCTTGGCAGAGATTAACGAAAATAGACAAGATAACCACAAGCTGAGAACTTACTTGGAACAATCCATAAAATCTGAGAAAGGTAAAGCGCTGTATGCAAGCTTTACTGTGGCAAACAATGCGTTGGTTAAAACCAATAATGAAATCATGTCCTTGCTTGATCAAGGAGAAAATAATGCAGCTACGAAAGTGCTGTTAAGTTCAGAAGCGCATGATAAACGAATGCACCAGAGAGTTACATTGCAAAACTTGGTGGATTATCAAAAGCATCTTTCAGATCAAAGTGTTCAGAAGGGTAAGGATATTGCGCATGACACCAAAACACTGATTTACACATTGTTGGTTCTCTCACTAATTTTGGGTGTTGGGGCAACCTGGTTTATCCTCCGTAGCGTGGTTAGACCATTGTATGGTATGAAGCAAGTCATGCAAGAAATTGTACGAACAGGAAACTTTAAACGACAAATTAATGTCACCAGCAAAGATGAGATAGGCGACACCCTTAAAGAGTTCAATGTTTTGTTAAGCGATGTTGAAAAATCAATTGATGAAATTGGAAAGGTTGTTGGCGCCTTGTCTGAAGGAGACTTCTCCATTCGGATGACTGGTAATTATGTTGGCAGCTTGGATTTTGTCAAGCAGGGCGTGAATAAGTCAGCTGACTCGGTTGCTATTACGATGAAAGAATTGGGAGCACTGATAAGAGCAATGTCTGAAGGACGCTTCAATGCGACCTTTGATGCTGACGTTCATGGTGAGTTCCGTAAAATTGCAGATGATGCTTTGAACAGTATTAGTACGTTGAATTTGATTATTTCAGAAATCAATGCGGTGATGAATAAGATGCAAAAAGGTCAATTTCAACATAGAGTTGGAATTGATGCACAAGGTGCGTTACGGGATTTAAAAAATGGTATCAACCATTCCATGGACGAGTTGGAAAGTGCCATTCAAGACATTACGCGAGTAATCGTAGCCCAATCCGAAGGGGATTTGACTCAAACGGTGACCAGTGAATACCATGGTGACCTACAAACGGTGACCAGTGCATTGAACCATACGTCACAAAAATTATCCGATATCGTTTCACAAGCGGTTCAAAGTGCCGATGTGGTTAATAATGCTGCACTTGAGGTTTCTCAGGGATCTATGGATTTGAGTCAGCGGGTTCAGGAGCAGGCGGCAGCTTTAGAGGAAACGAGTGCGACCATGGACGAGATGAATTCAGCGGTTCAGGCGAATACAGATAATGCATTGAATGCGACCAAAGAAAGCTCAGAAGTTCAACAAAAGGCGAGTGAAGGTAGCCAGGTGATGGGCCGGACGATAGAAGCCATGAAGGCGATAGAGGAATCAAGTCATAAGATTTCTGAAATTGTCACTTTGATTGATAGTATTGCCTTCCAGACGAATTTGCTGGCGCTGAATGCCGCGGTTGAAGCGGCAAGAGCTGGAGACCATGGTAGAGGGTTTGCAGTTGTCGCCGGTGAAGTGCGTTCTCTGGCACAAAAGTCGGCAGAAGCCGCTAAGGATATTAAAAACCTGATTGATGAAACCAGCCAAAGGGTTGAGCAGGGCTCTTCGTTAGCAACGAAATCTGGAGATATGTTGAGTGAAATTAACACGTCCATAGACAACATCACCCAGATGATTTCTCAGATTGCTCAAGCGTCATCTGAACAAGCCAATGGAGTGAGCCAGGTTCATATCGCGATTAGCCAGATTGACCAAGTGACACAACAAAATGCGGCGTTGGTAGAAGAGACCTCTGCAGCAGCAGAGAGTATGAGCGAACAGGCTCAGTCTTTAAGTAGAGATATGTCGTTCTTTAAAACCGGAAACCTTTTAGAAAACAAGCAAGAACCTGTGAAAAAATTGGGTTACTAGACAGAAAGGAATAGTTTTTTAGTAGATAGATTATTGTTGAGATAAAGCCGATGAAAGGACTCTTTCATCGGCTTTTTTATTTTAGAAATCGTAGATCATGGTGATCAGAGTTTCAGTATCTTCTTTAACTTTACCCGCAGCTGGCGCTGAATTGTAACGGTACTTGTATGACACCTTCATGTTAAGGTTGTCAGCAAGTTTAACTTTAAGGCCAGTGTTAGATTCAAAGTTGGCTTGTTTCTCACCATAGTATTCGGTAATTCCTTGGAAGAATCGAACGTTGGGATTGAAGCTATAGCCAAATTTACCGCTGAATTTTCCAATGAGTTGTTCAAAATCTCTTACGCCACTTTTAACCGTGTAGTTTTGGTTTTGGTAACCTAGACCGATTTCTCCACTTAGTTTGGCGGTGTCATTATCAATGAATTGATAACCCAGACCGGCGATATAGTAGCTGTTTAAATCAATATCTGAAAAACGGTCGCTTTCCCATCGGGTTTGGCCAAAGCCATAAGCCTTTTGATAGTCTGAAAAGAATAGGTTGCCTTGTAGGTCTCCGACATAACGTTCTTTTGTTCTTACACCGTTCTCAGATTTATTATTTGCTTCAACCAAGCTTTTGAGTTGATACATTTTTTGTAGATATTTCATTCGAATAGAAGTGTAGACTGAGCTAGAAGGGGTGTTACCTGTGCTGTTAGATACTCCTAACTCTCCTGAACCACTGGTCCCGTATTTTTTGGTGTCTGCGATTGCCGCAGTTGAAGCCATCATCAGGCCGATTAGAAGTGTGCGTTTTGCAGTAAATTTCACTTTTACTCCTTATTTGGATTTAGAGTTTTATTTTTAGTTTTCTGTTTTTGTCTCGGTGTGTAGATGCACATCCATTTGTGGATAAGGGATGCTGATACCGGCTTCATCAAAAGCCAGTTTGACCTTTTCGTTCATATCCCAGAGGACTGCCCAGTAATCGGATGAGTTTACCCATGGACGTACGATAAAGTTGATGCTCGAATCCCCGAGTTCGGAAAGAGCGATGGTAGGCTGAGGATCTTTTAAGATGCGCTCATCTTCTTGAACCAATTGTTCTAAAATTGATTTTGCCTTCTTGATGTCATCATCATACCCAATTCCAAAGGTCATATCTACCCGGCGCGTAGGTTTGGTAGAGAAGTTGGTGATGCTACCAGAGTAGATAGCACCGTTTGGCATAATCAATGTTTTGTTATCACCGGTGCGCAGTGTGGTGCTGAAAATACCAACGGCTTCTACGGTTCCGGTTTTGCCACTTATTTCAACAACATCCCCTACCTTAAAGTGCTTGAACACAAGCAATAGCACGCCGGCAGCGAAGTTTTGCAAGGAATTTTGCAACGCAAGACCAATGGCAAGACCGGCAGCACCAATCAAAGCGATTAAGGATGCGGTGTTGACGCCCAGTTGGCTTAGTGCCGCAATGATGATAAGAAGTAATAATAAGGTTTTTGAAACCGAGACAACGAAATTGGAAAGCATCGGGTCAACGGATGCTTTTTGCAGACCTTTCTTGAGCAGACGAATCAAAATATTTGTCAAACTTTTTCCGATAAAGAATATCAGGATGGCAAATAGGATATTACTACCCCATGGGATGATGATTGTGTTCCACAGTGTTTCGATATCAAGGTGTGCGATTAGGTTTTCGAATGTCATAGGTTATGAGCTCCAAAAGTGTTTAGTGGCCTTGTTTTGCGGCGTTATACTTATTTTACAATTTTATAAGGCGCTAATTGCTGTGGCAGTAGTGAGAAGTCGAATAAACGGATATCAGGGAGACCATTGACATAAGTAAACGGCATTTCTCCTTGGATTAGCGGGGTTAGGTAGTCAAGTGCCGCTTGAGTGATGTCCATGCCGTCCGGTGTCAGGAAGTGGTCAGGAACGGTTTTTTCTAGGTCTGCGACGGTCATTAAATCGACATTGGTAAAACGCCAGCTAAACGGCGATTCAGACGTTACTTCAATGATTGGCAGCACGCCATGCTCGCCGTTCATTGCTGCGATAACCGCAGATTTTCCGGCATCATAGGCCATTTGCCAGTCGGTTTTGGAAACGAAATGGCTGGCAGAACGCTGAAGGTAGTCAGGCGTAATACTGTGGGTTTTAACGCCCATCTCTTGAGCAACCATGTGAGACAAAGCGTCCGCCACTCCGCCAAGCTGAGTGTAATCTTGTAGGTGGGTATGCTCAATATTGGTGATGGAGACATAGTTGCCCTGTTCATCCTGCAAGCCTTCCGACACGACGCAAAGACAATAGCCTTTTTCGTCGAACAATTGCTGAACACGTGCTAGAAACTTTTGTTTGTTGAAAGCTCTTTCAGCTGGCAGAATCAGTAGGGGGATATCTGGAATGGCATTCTTGATTAACCCGCCTGCAATCGTAAGCCAGCCGGTATTTCTTCCCATGGATTCAAACGCCAGAAATTTGGTTGAAGTGTTGTGCATGGACTTAAGGTCCATATTGACTTCCAATAAACTGGAGGCAATGAATTTTGCGGCACTACCAAATCCGGGGCTGCAATGCGAAATATCCAAGTCGTTATCAATGGTTTTGGCAACGCCAATGCAGGTAACAGGGTGTCCTTGGCTGGTGCAATAATCCGCGACTTTCTGTGCGGTAACCATGGAACCGTTTCCACCGTTATAGAAGAAATAACCAATGTCATAGTGTTTGAAGACCGTCAGAACACGTTCGTATTGCTCAGGGTTGTCTTCCAGAGGGTCTAAGTCAAATCGGCAAGCTTCAAACGCTGCGCCCGGATGTGTTTTCAATTGTTTGATTTGTGATGCGTCCAACTGAGACATATCAACAAGACGCTCTTCCAGCACACCGACAATGCCGTTGATCGCTGCATATACGGTACCGAACCTTTCGGGATGGCTCTGAGCGGTTTCCAATACAGCAGCCGCGCTGGCGTTAATAACAGCCGTGATACCTCCGGCCTGAGCATAAAGAACATTTTTAGACATGGGATATTCTCATTTCTGAAAGGTTTGAATTTGTCATAAACTTAAGTGCCCATTGTTCACTTTCAGGCAGCTTTCAGTATGAAAGATTTTTTGCAGTGGCTGCTCGACCAGTAGGCGTCGCCATCCGACGAATTGGGGTGTTTGGGGATCGCGAATCAGTTCCAGTAGTTGGCTTTTTGCCGCCAGGTTGGGGAGCTGGATATTGTAGTTCAATGCGACTTGCTGGCAGAAAGCATGCGCCAAAGTCAGTAAAACTTCTTCCTGCGGTGTTGGGGGAGGAGGCGTATCTAGCTTTTCCGGCCAATATTCAGGGTGCGCAAATATCTCGTCAATAATGCTGATCCATTCGTCACCATAGCTTTTAACACTGGAAGCTTTGATATTAGGTACCTTGTAAAGTGCTTGCGCCGTTTTGGGTGGACGTTTAGCGATGGCAACAAGTGCATCATCCGACAATACCCAGCGCTTTGGCTCATTGTTCTTTTGGGCATATAGCTCTCGCCATTCAGCAAGTGCATAGCAAATCGCCATGTATTTAGGTTTTAGATGTCTGCCGGATTTAATTTTTTCGCCAGCCTTTTCGGGTTGGATTTGGTATAAATTAATGTCCAAAAGCGCGGCAAAGTCTTCGCTCAATACATCAAGCTGCTCAGGCGTTAATCGGCCGTAAATCTTTTCGTAGAGTGGGGCTAGGTAATAAACATCGTCAAACGCGTAAGCAAGCTGCTCTTCGCTTAATGGGCGTTGATTCCAGTTGGTTCGGGTTTGGTCTTTCGGGAGTTGGACGCCTAACTCCGCTTCGACAATTTTTGCCAGACCAACAAGGTCGCCATAGCCGAGAAAAACAGCGGCAATCTGTGTGTCGAAAATTGACTGGGGCAAGCGTCCTGCAACTTGATACAATACTTCCAAGTCTTGACGCGCCGAGTGAAATACTTTCAAAATGTCTGGGTTATCTAAAATTTTCCAGAGCGGTTCGAGGTCATCGATTGATAACGGGTCGATAATTGCGGCGGCGCCTAGGTTGGATTGTATCTGGATCAAGCTTAATTCAGGATAATAGGTATCCTTACGGACAAATTCCGTATCGATTGCAACCCATTCAGTTTGTTCGCAAAGCGAGTTGCAAAACTGGACGAGGTCGTTAGTTTGGGTAAGGTACTGATACTGCATACCTCGAAGTTTAAGGGCTTAGAGGGTGCAGGGCAAGATGATAAGGTCAGATAATTGAGAATAAAGAGGATTTAAGTGGCTGAGCGAAAACATCATATTCATATTCTAGGGATTGCCGGAACATTTATGGGCGGCATCGCTCAGCTTGCTAAAGAAAAAGGGTTTGAGGTTACAGGTTCGGATCATGCTATTTATCCGCCTATGAGTACTCAGCTAGAACAAGCCGGAATAGCGGTTTCCGCGTATGAGGAAGATGACTTCCTATCGAACCCTCCAGAAGAGGTGGTTATTGGTAATGCGTTGAGCCGTGGTCACCCGTTGGTGGAAGATGTTCTTAATCGTCAGCAGCGTTATACTTCTGGGCCGCAATGGTTGGCGGAAAATATCCTGCAAGACCGCTGGGTGGTTGCCGTTGCAGGTACGCATGGCAAAACCACAACCGCTTCCATGGTCGCCTGGATTTTAGAATATGTCAAATTGGAGCCTGGGTTCCTCATTGGTGGCGTACCGGAAAACTTTGGAAAATCTGCCAGGTTGGGGGCGTCTCCTTTCTTTGTGGTTGAAGCAGATGAGTATGACACCGCATTTTTCGACAAACGCTCCAAGTTTGTACACTATCATCCAAGAACCTGTGTGATGAACAACTTGGAGTTTGATCACGCCGATATCTTTGAGGATTTGGAAGCCATTCAGAAACAGTTCCATCATTTGGTTCGTACGGTCCCGGGAAATGGGTTGATCGTGATGCCAAATGATGATGGTAATCTTCAAGCAGTATTGGAGAAAGGCTGCTGGACGCCTAAAGAAACGCAGGGTTCAGCCGATACCTTTAGTGATTGGTCTTTCAAGCTGCTGGCTGAAGACGGCTCTAAATTTGAGGTATTGGTCGATGGTAAATCTCAAGGAGAAGTGCTTTGGCCAATGACCGGGCTGCATTCCGTCAGAAATGGTTTGAGTGCAATTGCCGCAGCCAGGCACTGTGGTGTACCGGTGGCGATAGCCATCGATGGTCTTTGTCATTTTAAAGGCGTTAAACGCAGAATGACCAAAGTCGGTGAAGCGAATGATATTGTGATTTATGACGACTTTGCACACCATCCGACGGCAATCAAGACCACCTTGCAGGGACTGAGAGCACAGAAAAATCTTGCGTCTACAGAAGACAAATCTTCCGCAGGGCGTATAATTGCCGTGTTTGAACCAAGATCAAATACTATGAGAATGGGCGTGCATAGACAAACTTTGCCTAAGGCGTTTGTCGACGCTGATCAAGTTTTTGCTTTCATCGATCCGAGCTGGCAGTGGGAGTTGCCTACTGAGTCATTCGAAAGTCCAGTTTTTGTATATGATAGCTACGATGCGCTTTTAACCGGGTTGTTGGAAAGTTTACAACCATTTGATAGAGTGGTTATCATGTCAAACGGTAGCTTTGGGAATATTCATCAAAAGCTGTTGTCATCATTACAAGCAAAATAAATATGCGACTGCCTGGAAGGCAGAGCATCGAAGTTATTGGGTATAACCGTGATTAAGGAAAACATACATGAATGAACACGTGACGGCCAGAAAGGTTCTGGAGTACCTGACAAAAGAAGATATTAAGCCGACTCCCGTTACGTTGAGCATTTGGTATTTGTATTTCCGTGGTAGCAATAAGAACTTTATTTCTCGAATGAAATCTTTGTTATCGACCGGCCAGCCGATTTCCGATGAATCCTATCAGAAGCTTTATGAGACTTATGTATTAAAGTCCTATTTCAAAGAATCTTTGGGGATTAACCGCACCACCACGCAGATCATTGAGCGTGCAAATGACTTGAAGGCTCGTATCAGTGAGTTCGTAGACTCTATCCGCGAGCACCAATCTTCTATTGGTGATATGCGCAACAGCCTGTCGATTGCCGAGACCAAAGATGCGATTGAGATCATCTTGTCTGAAGCCATGTTGCAACTCAAGCAAGTTGAAACCGAGTCAGTCGATACGACGCTTAAAATGGAAAAGGGTACGCAACACCTAACGCAAGCCAATCAAGAGATTGTGGAAATTGAGCAGGCGATGAATCGAGACTTCCTGACAGGATTGCCAGATTACGGCTACTTCCAGAAAACCCTATCTCAAATGTTGACGGATTCGCTTTCAGGTGTGGTGACCAAACGTTATTTCATCGTGTTCGATATCCAGCAGCTTGAGGCCTACAACAAGAAATTGTCTTGGTTGGTGGGTGACAGTATTATTCGCTTGATGGTGAAGATGATTCAGGATTTGACCGAGAAGTCTTGGCCGGTAATGAGGCTTCAGGATGATGAAATCGCTGTATTGCCGCCGGAAACTTTCCCAATTCATGAAATTCCTGCCTACATTCAAGAAATACAGAATGCGGTCAGTTCTAAAAAGCTGAAAGTCAAAAATCGTGATGAAGATATTCAGAACGTCACGCTAAACGCCGCCATTATCAAAGTGTTGGTTTACGATGATACCAATACGATAGAGCAGAAAATACAGCATGCACTGCAGCTGATTAAAAATGATGGCAATGGCAAGCGCTCATCGTTGGTGAAGATAGACGACTAAGTATGTGGGCGCTGTTAGAAGTCGGCATTATTCTGTTTATCGTCCTACTTATCGTATGGGCGATATTCAGTAAACCAAAATCTTAAATTACAGCCTGACTCACTGACCTTCGGTCAGCTCAAACTCCTTGATGCTCAATGGTTTATTGGCACGATAAAAAGCAATCAAAGCTTCCGACCATAGTCGAGCGTCTGATGGTAATCCTTGATGCAAATATTGTAAAACCTGTTCCCTGACTTTCTCTTTAAAGTCAGCAGAGACGCCGGCTGCTCCGTTTAAATTGTCAGCGCTGAATACAAAGTTGAAGCCGGCAGAGGCTGAAAAAATCCACTCTAATGCTTGAGGTTTCACCTCAACTGATTCGAACAATCGCTGCTGTTCTTCCGTTCTGCCATCCGGTTGATACCAGTAACCGAAGTCTTCCAGTTGCCTTCTTTCCTTGCCTGCGACACACCAATGAGCGATTTCATGTAAAGCCGAGGCGAAGAAACCGTGCGCAAAAATGATTCTATGGCGGGGGTGTTGAGCATCCGCCGGGCGATAAATGGGTTCGGGTTCGCAGCATACCAATTCAGTGTTGTGTAGTGGAATAAAACGCGTGTTGAACAGCGTGATCAAGTCATCAATATGGTGGCGAGTGTGCATTTGATACGGTGTTAGAGGATGGTGGTTGAGTAGAATAAATCAGAAAATCTGCCAGGTTGGGGCGGCTTTTGCGCTCCCCAACCTGGTAGTTTTTATAGTGTTTTCATCACGCGACGTGCAGCAGCAATGGTGTTGTCGATGTCTGCATCAGTGTGTACAGAAGACACAAAGCCGGCTTCGAACGCTGAAGGGGCTAGGTAAACACCTTCATCCAACATACCGTGATAGAACTTCTTGAAACGTTCCATGTCGCCTTGAGCCACTTGGGCGAAGCGGCGGATGTTTTTCTCTGTGCTAAAGAAGTAGCCGAACATCGCACCTACTTGATTGGTTGTGAAGGCAATACCTGCTTCATCAGCGGCATTTTGTAGTCCTTCTACCAGCTTAGTCGTTTTGGATTCTAATGCTTCGAAGAAACCGGCTTTGCCAATCAACTCCAACGTTTTTAGACCCGCTGCCATTGCAATCGGGTTACCGGAAAGCGTACCCGCTTGGTAGACAGGTCCTAGCGGTGCGATTTTTTCCATGATTTCGCGTTTACCACCGAAAGCACCTACTGGCATACCGCCACCGATGACTTTGCCGAAAGTGGTTAGGTCTGGGGTGATGCCGAAGCGACCTTGTGCGCCAGACAAACCGACTCGGAAACCACACATGACTTCATCAAAGATCAGTACGGCACCGTATTGATCACAGACTTCACGTAGTGTTTCCAAAAAGCCTTCTTCCGGTGGAATACAGTTCATGTTGCCAGCAACCGGCTCAACGATAATGCAAGCGATCTGCTCGCCGATTTCCGAGAAGACTTTACGGACTTCATCCGCATCATTGTGCGTTAGCGTCAGAGTCTCTTCCGCCAAGGCAGCAGGGACACCTGGAGAAGAAGGTACGCCCAACGTCAATGCGCCAGATCCCGCTTTAACCAGCAAGGAATCCGAGTGACCGTGGTAACAGCCTTCAAATTTAACGATCTTGTCTCTGCCGGTATAACCACGCGCCAAACGAATCGCCGTCATGGTCGCTTCGGTTCCCGAGCTCACCATACGAACCATGTCCATTGAAGGAATGAGTTCACAAACCAAATCTGCCATGGTGGTTTCGATTTCAGTTGGCGCGCCGAAGCTTAAACCAAGCTCAGCTTGCTCTTGAACAACTTTAATCACCTCAGGATGAGCATGACCAAGAATCGCAGGACCCCAGGAAGCAACATAGTCGATATAAGTCTTATCATCGGCGTCGGTTAGGTAAGCGCCTTTTGCCGACTTGAAAAAGACAGGATCACCGCCAACACCTTTGAAAGCTCTTACTGGGGAGTTTACGCCACCAGGAATGTGTTTTTGTGCGGCAATGAATAAATCGTGTGAATGAGACATGTTGCTTCCTTAGTTGTCCGTCTTAATTATTTTGTGAGACCTTATAGATCCGGCGTCATTTCTGCCAGTTTTTTATTGACGATAGCATAATCAATTTCGCCGACCTTTTGGTAAACGATATTGCCATTTGGCGCAATCAAAAAGCTGGTAGGGGTGAGCATAACGCCACCAAAGGCTTTTGCCATAGAACCTGTTTTGTCCATGATGTAAGTGAAGGGATAGCTGTGATTTGCCATGAATTTTTTCACTTGGTCTTCAGGGTCGTAGTCCATAGACACGGCAACTAACTCGAATTTGTCACCGAATTTTTTCTTCATGTCTGCCAAGTGCGGCATCTCGGCAACACAGCCCGGACAAGTCGTTGCCCAGAAATTTACCAAAACCGGTTTCATCGGTTTGCTGAGGTTCAGTGTCTGATTGCTTGCGGTTTTGACTTGAATATCAGGTGCTTGACCATTGCCGGAAAAAACGGTGACATAAATCAGCGCAGCCAATAAAACGACGACGAGTAGGCTAAAAAGTTTACTTCCAAGTGAATTCATCTTGCGTTGCTCTCTACAAAGTAAGAATAAAAAAGGAGAAAATTTTCTCCTTCTTTAGTGCTATAAGCTAAGTGATTAAAACCTTAGTGTATAAGCTTTTTAATCAAGGCTGTAGTGCTTGAGGCTAATTTCAATTATGCTTCAATAACTTCCACACCATTTGCCGTGCCGCACAAGAAAACATCCGCTTTTCTAGCAGCAAATAGACCGTTGGTAACCACGCCGACAATGCCGTTCAGCTCGTTTTCCATTGCGACTGGGTCAACGATTTGTAAGCCGTGAACGTCCAAAATAACGTTACCGTTATCGGTGATGAATCCATCACGTAGTACAGGCTCGCCGCCGAAACGTTTAACGATTTCACGTGCAACGTAGCTACGTGCCATAGGAATGACTTCAATCGGAAGAGGGAATTTACCTAGGATGTCGACTTTCTTGCTGTCGTCAGCAATACAAACGAATTTATCAGCAACCGCTAGGACGATTTTCTCACGCGTCAAAGCGCCGCCGCCGCCTTTAACTAGGTGTAGACCTGGATCAGCTTCATCGGCACCGTCAATGTAAACAGAAATTTCAGAAACCGAGTTTAAGTCAAATACTGGAATACCATGTCCTTTTAGGCGCTCTGCAGAAGCTTCTGAGCTAGCAACAGTACCCTCGATTTGACCTTTAATTTTAGCCAATTCATCAATGAAGAAGTTAGCTGTTGAACCTGTACCAACACCGATAATTGTTCCTGGCACAACGTGTTCAATCGCTGCTTTTGCAACCTGTTGTTTTAATTCATCTTGTGTCATATTTTTGTTCTCGATTGTGTGAGCGGAGAGCTCGGTTAGAAATAATTGGCGTTATTTTAATCAGTCTTGGCTGGTTTATCCAGTAAAACGGATCTTGGCAGGAAAATACAAAGGAAGAAAAAGCTGGGATGTGGTTGGAAAACCTCCTTATTCCTGACAGGGAGAAGAGGAGGTTGATGGGATATTTATTTTTGAGGTTCCATGCCAGGGTGCATCGGACGTCCGCCCGGTGCTTCGAAAACTACTGGCGGCCCTTGCACTTTTGGCGCTTTTTCGATGAGTTTTGGTGGCATCTCACCGGGTTTACGCTCATATTTTTTCATAACCATACCCACTTGCGTGACGTAGTAATGTTTAGGGTAAACGTGAACGACTTTAAAAACCATCGGTCTTAGCCATACGCCTTCTTCTTGTAGAGGTTTGCCAAGTATCATGTACATGCCACAAGTGGTATTGCCTGGTTCGACCAGTTTTTTCTTAAGGTTTTCGTGATCTTTTTCACTGAGTTGAGTACGTTTATCCAACTCTGCCATCACAGCTTTCTTTTCCTTTTCCGTTTTTAGAGTGGAATAGGCAACACATAAGTCAATGTTACGTGCTTTGTCCAAAGGATAAATTGGGCGAGGTTTGTTTGTTGGAACTTTGCCTGCGTTTGGATCTGCCGCGGATGAAATCTGCGAAAAAGTCAACGTTAAGCCGCCAAGCAATGACAGCGCAAGCATCTTGAAGAAATTTGTTTTTGCTAAATATTTCATAGGTTTTTTATCTGTTGTCTGTTTATTTTTAGACTGTGTAATATAGAGGATTGGTGTGTTTTTTCAAGCTAAAAAAATGAATACACCTTGGATATGTGCCGAGAGAGCGGCGTGCGTGAGTTTGTTTCTCGAACTCAAAAGAGCTTTGAGTTAGAGGAAAATCTAATTTTAATTACAGTTACATATTGTGCATATGCATCATGCCGCCCATGCCTTGGATGGCTTTGACTGGCATGGTAACCGTTTTATGACTACCGTCTTTGAAAGTCAGTTTGACTTGGATGTTTTCACCTTTGACCAGCTTTTGTTGTAAGCCGATCAGCATAATGTGGAACCCGCCCGGTTGGAGCATAGCCATGCCATGCGCAGGGATTTTGATATCGGGCACTTGGCGCATGCGCATGACGCCGTTGTCGTTGATGTGCGTATGAAGCTCAACATTTTTGGCGACTTTAGAGTCAGCTTCAATTAAGTAGATGTCATGATCACTGGTGTTTTTAAGCATCATAAAGCTGGCACTTGCCATGGCACCAGGAGGTACTTCTCTTGCATAAGGGTTGGAAACTTCGATTTGAGAAGCTTCGTCCTTTGACATTGCGCTTGCCATGGTGCTGATGAACAAACTACTTAGTAAAATGGCCGCTGCTGCATAGCTTTTGTTTTGGAAAAAAGACAAAAGTGTGTTTTTTTTCATGAGGTTCTCCTTAATGAGAGGTCGTTTGGTTTAAATGCTTGCGCATGTTCTTTAAAAAATCTTGAGGGCTGGTGCCATGGGGGAGTTGCTCAATGAGTTTTCCATCAGGTGAGATCACATAAGTGAACGCCGAGTGGTCAACCGAGTAATTGTTCCCGTCTCCTTTTTCGCGATGGATGGAGTATACCGCGCCATAGCGTTTGGTGACATCATCTATGACAGATTTCGTGGCGGTGACGCCAAGCAGATTCATGTCGAAATAACGGCTGTATTCATCCAGTCTTGCTGGAGTGTCCCTTTGAGGGTCAACTGAAAAGAAAATCAACTGGAGGCTTTTCTTCTCGTCTGGCGTCAGTTGATGGTAAGCCCCTGATAGGTTGCCCAGGTTGGTTGGACAAATATCCGGACAAAAGGTGTAGCCGAAGTAAAGGTAAACCCACTTTCCTTTGAAGTCGGATAATGAGACAGGGCCTTTTAAAGACACGGCGGTGAAGTCACCGCCGGTTGGCGCTGCTGAAATCTCCGACTTGGATGGATGGGTGTTGGTAGAGCTGAACCATCCAAAATAGAGAAGGCTAGCCACCAAAACGATGACTAGCCCGACTAGGATAAGACTCAAGCGAGAACGTTGAGGCATAAGCTTCCTTTTCTGATTAAAACTTGGCTGAAACGCGAGCCCAAATATTGCGGCCTGGCTCCATAACTTTGTAACTGGTGCCTAGCACGTCGGTGCGGTTCAGGTAGTTATAATAAGCATGGTCAAATAGGTTGTCTACACCTGCTTGCAGTTGTAAGGTTTTGTTCATGGTGTAACCAGCAAACAAATCTACCGTGCTCCACGCTGGGGTTTTGTTCTCACCATATTCAGTGTTGACTGAAGACTGTTCTGAAGCAAAGTTAAATCGAGTTCCGGTATACCAGTTAGAACCGATGTATTTTGCATTCAGGTTTCCGCTAACAGGAGCGATGTTGCTGAGGTTGCGCTTGTCGGTTGTGTTACGACCATAAACCGCAGAAACTTGCCCACCCAAGTCAACCGAAGATGACACATGGAAAGTTGCTTCCAACTCTGCACCAGAGATGGTGGCATCTTTGTTGACATAGATATTTTGTGTCCCAGTCAAGGACGTTAGACCTGCTTGGTTCTTGGCATAATCTCTTAGGATGTAGTCTTTAACCTGGTCGTAATACGCATTGGCGCTCCAAGAAACGGAAGTGGTTGCTTGAGCCAATCCGATATCCACCTGAGTGTGTTTTTCTGGTTTTAGGTCAGGGTTACCGATCCAGTCACTTTTGGCGATAAATCGCTCTGTTTCATCCGCAGTACGGCTGGTTAAGCTGACACCTGTGAACCAACTCATGCCTTTTGAAAGGCGTTGTTCATAGCGCAGTAAACCATTCCAGTTGGTTTCATCGACTTTTGTTTTACCAGAGTAGTTAGTGTATTTGGAATACAGTGAAGTTGCTTTTACGTTCATGTCTGACGCAACGTTAGCCTTTTTGGCTTCTGCTGTGACTTGGTCAACGCGTACGCCGTAAATTAAGTCTTGGCTGTCTGTCAGAGCTGTTTTGGCTTGAACAAATGCGCCATTTTGATCTGTATGTGCGTCCGGCCACAATAAAGAAACCGATTTGTTGGTGCCTTTGTTGTACAAGGTAGCGTTTTTAACAACCGCTTGTAGCTGAATGCCATAGTCCAATTCGGTTTTGCCGATTAGGTGGGTAAACTTGAACTTTGCCCCTTTTGCCGTGGTGTCGGTAGGCGTAGCCATTTTCATTGCGCCCGGCGTACGAAGTGTGTAGTTGTCCATCAGGTGAGTGACGTTAGATTGGTAGATATCAACCAATACTGCATCCAATTGCCCGTTTGTTTTTCCGTCCGATAGCTTTTTGCCTTTATATTGCAGTCTTAAAATGTCGCCATCTGCTTTTGGAGCATCCATTCCTGCACCGCCATAAAGCGCATCTTGTGTGCTGCTTTTTTCAGCGGAGAATTTCACTTCATTATGGTCATTTGGTGTCCACCCCAGGTCAATGTGTCCTTGTTGCGTTTTGTAGCTGGATTTTACGGTGTCGCCATTACCATCCTGATAGTTGTTGCCCTCTTTGGTGTTACCTTGGATCACGACATAGCCTTTTTTCCCGACCGCTTGAGCTTGAGCGTTAAGATCGAAATTCAAGATATTTGATTTCATCGCGGATACTTCGCCAGATACGGATTTGTTTGGATCGTATTTTGGGGTTTCGCGTTCAAAGAGAACAGTTCCACCCGTACCGCCTGCGCCATACTCCAAAGACTTAACCCCTTTAATAACTGTGACTTTGTCATAGCTAGAGACTTCTGCATAAGAAGTTGGCGGATCCATGCGGTTCGGACAACCCCCTTCAATTTTGGCGCCATCTAAAAGGATGTTGAGTTGAGATTGTGTTTGCCCTCTGATGACAGTGTCTAGGCCGTGTCCTCCCATTCGGTCAGCGTCCACACCATTGACCTGTCTAAGAACGCTACCTGTCTCTGAGTTACCAGTATCTTCTAATTCTTGTTTGGTAAAGGTTTGTGATTGAGAGGCGGTTTTATCGGTAGCGGTAACCGCGATTGGCTCAAGCTGTGTTGCGTCATTAGTAGCAGCAAAAGAAACGTGAGGAATAGACATCACAATTGCGCTGTTGATAGCCAACCAAAGAGGGGCTCTTTTCATTGTTAGAGTGTCCTTTAAAATCATCTTGTTTTTAAAAGCTAAGAGACCTTTGAGTAAGAACACTGTTATCAATTGGAAAGTCTGGCACAAGAGCTTTTCAATTGATAAAAAAAACGCAATAGTGAGGAGTGGCTATTGCGTGAGGTTTTTGACTAAAACTTACTTTGCAATGAATATCGGGACCATTATCGCGGATAGCCCCGACAGTGTTCTTATGCAAAGGTCTCTGAGGGTTATATTTTTGTAAGGCAGATATTAAGGAATGCCCTGAAATCAATCAATGCGACAAATTGTCGCACCCCCTTTTTTACAGGGCTGATATAGGTTTTTATTTAATTCAGATTGCAGTGATTGTGGTTAAGAAACCTTTTGTTATAATGCAAAATCAATATTGAAAATGTCTTGTCGCCGCGGTTGGCGGCCTTGATTAAACCCAAAAGCCATCGAGAGTTTTATGCCTGAAAAGATTTTAAGACAAGTTTTGTCTGTCCCTGTTTATGAAATCGCGGAACAAACCCCATTGGAAAAAGCGCCGTTGATTTCCCAGCGACTTAGAAATCAGGTATGGCTTAAACGTGAAGATTTGCAACCGGTTTTCTCTTTTAAATTGCGCGGGGCTTACAACCGTATGCTTCATTTGACGGAAGAGGAAAAACAGCGCGGCATTATTGCGGCGTCAGCCGGGAATCATGCACAAGGCGTTGCGATGACGGCTTCTAAAATGGGAATCAAGGCGACAATTGTCATGCCTCAGACCACGCCAGCCATCAAGGTAAACTCAGTTCGTAACTGGGGCGGGAACGCAGTTCTATTCGGCGACACTTATGATGAAGCCGCGGCTCATGCGGAAATGCTGCGTGAGAAAGATAATCTGACTTACATTGCGCCTTATGACGATGAATATGTGATTGCCGGGCAAGGCACCATTGCTTTGGAACTCCTTAGACAAGGCAAAGACTTGGATGTTATTTTTGTACCTGTCGGCGGGGGCGGGTTGATTGCTGGTATCAGTGCGGTCATCAAACAAGTTTCGCCAAAGACAAGAGTGGTTGGTGTAGAGCCGGAAGATGCCGCTTGTATGACTGAAGCGCTGAAAGCTGGCAAGCGCGTTGTGTTGGACTCTGTCGGTATTTTTGCCGATGGTGTTGCGGTAGCACAGGTAGGCAAAATTCCGTTTCGCATTGCACAGACTTGTGTGGATGAAATGGTGACCGTGAAAACTGATGAAATCTGTGCCGCGGTCAAAGATATTTTTGAAGATACTCGAGCGATTGCAGAGCCAGCGGGTGCGCTAGCACTGGCAGGGATGAAGAAATTTGTTGAGGAAAAAGGCGTTTCCGATCTGAAGATGGTGGCGATTGTCAGTGGTGCGAATATGAATTTTGATCGTCTACGCCATATTTCGGAAAGAACGGAAATCGGTGAAAAACGCGAAGCGATTTTTGCGGTAACGATCCCTGAAACACCTGGTAGCTTCAAGAAATTCTGCGAGTTTTTGGGCGATAGACGTGCCATTACCGAATTCAACTACCGCTTTGCAGATAGTAAAAGAGCGGTAGTGTTTGTCGGTGTGCGTACTGAAGGCGGGTTTGCGGAAAAAGAGCAACTTAAAAAGCAAATGCTGGAGGCAGGCTATCAGTTTGAGGATATGAGTGATAACGAGATGGCGAAGCTTCATTTGCGCTATATGGTCGGTGGCCACGCGCCGGGTATCAAAAACGAGATTCTCTATCGCTTCCAGTTCCCGGAACGCCCAGGCGCATTGCTGCAATTCTTGATTCAAATGTCTGAAGAGTGGAATATCAGTTTGTTCCATTACCGTAACCACGGTGCGGCGTATGGTCGAGTGTTGATTGGTGTGCAGGTGCCGCCAGAGCAAGAAGAGGCTTTTGAACACTACTTGAAAAACCTTGGCTATCCGTACGATTGTGAACAAGATAATATCGGTTACGATCTATTTTTGAAACCTATTGATTGAGTTGCATGACCCCAACCTGGCAGATTTTATGAGGGTAACACCGCCCTCTGTCACGTTTAGATAAATCAATCAAGCTTATGGAATGATTATAAGTTTTAATTATTTATCTTTCAGCTTTGATGGTTTAATTGAGCGTTAGATAAAATATAAGTTGTTCTAAAACAACATGTTATTCCTTTGATTGATTATGCTAAGTAGGTGTCTTAAGCACGGATGATTCATATTTTTAGGTTGTACAGTAATAAAAAATGCGACTTTTTAGAGTTTGTAGATAAAACCGATGTAGTGGATGTGTTCAAACAGGAACGTAACCCTATGCAGTATGATTGGCGCACAATGCCAATCAAGCAAGCCCTGAAAGAAGAAGAAAGTTTGCTCAAGCACGGCTCGTTGTTGAAAATGCAGCAACGCGGTGATAAAGCTGTAATCCGCGTGATTCTCAAAGGAGAAAGCAGCTGGTATTCACCAAGTGCGCAATATACCCAAGGTATCCCTTCCTTTTATCGTGTTGCGATCAGTTTTTTCACTGATCCGGCAAGAGAGTTCAAAGTCACGACACAGCATCATGAAATTTTCGAAGTTATTCGTGACGAACGGTTTAGCAGCCTTAGTCGTCAGTTGTTTTACAGCATTTTGAAGCGTGTGAAAAGTTCTCGATGCGAAAGGCGTCTAGATCAATATGTTGACTACAACTTGAAGAAGCTCAAAGAGTACGGTGTTGATTTACCCAGCGTGAAAGGTACCTATATTCAGATCAAGCAACAGGTTGCCAATGAAGATATTTCATGTCCTTTCTACAGTGATTTCTTTCATCAATTGCTCGATGTGTGCATTGAAAAGGAAAAAGAACTGCTGGGTGAAAACAGGACTTACGTCAAATACATCTAAGTTTTTCATGTCAAAGCAAATTTGGCTTATCTAATTTTGTCTCGCCTTGCAAAACAGAGTAAAATAACGCCACTTCTATTCATTTATAAATGGTTCTGTAATTTTCATCTATGCAACGTTTGATTCGAAAAGTCGCTTCGTTTTTCTCCAAAGCCCAAAGCCAATCTCCTTATACAAATTCAGAACCGGATATCATTTCGCGAAAGCAGCATAATATTTCCCGTGAACAAATTGATAAAGGTGCATTGGATGTGCTTTACGGTTTGAAGCGAGCAGGGTATGAGGCCTACCTCGTTGGGGGCGCGGTGAGAGACCTTTTGCTAGGGCTTGAACCGAAAGATTTTGATATTGTGACCAATGCCGAACCGGAAGAGATCAAGGCGGTATTTCGTCAGCGCTGTCGTTTGATCGGTAGACGCTTTCGCCTCGCTCATGTGCACTTTGGTAGAAATGTTATTGAAGTGGCAACTTTCCGTGGTGCTGGCGATGCAGAAACCCTAAAGCCTTCCAGAAGAAAGACCAGTCACTCAAGAGCGGTTGATGAGACTGGTCGTCTAGTGCGCGATAATGTTTATGGCACTATTGATGAAGATATTTGGCGTCGAGATTTTACGGTTAACAGCCTTTACTACAACATCAAGGATTTTTCGATTGTCGATTATGCCGGTGCATTGCGCGATATTAAAAAAGGCCAGTTACGTTTGATTGGTGACCCTGAAACCCGATACCGTGAAGATCCGGTAAGAATGATTCGTGCGGTACGTTTTGCCGCCAAGCTTGGTTTTGAGATTGAGTCTAAGACCAAAGCGCCGCTTTATGAAATGGGGCATTTACTGAAAGATGTTTCTAATGCCCGTATGTTCGAAGAGGTTCTGAAGCTTTTTCATAGTGGCGTGGCAATAGAGGTGTTTGAAAAACTGCGTCATTTCGGCCTCTTTACCTATCTTTTCCCTCAAACACATCATGTTTTGTCCCAAGAGGAACAAGGCTTTCCGAGAATGTTGGTGGTTGAAGCGCTCAAAAGCACCGATGCACGCATTCAGTCAGGAAAAGGTGTGAATCCTTCTTTCCTTTTCGCGGCGATGCTGTGGGAGCCTATGTTGCAAAGACGCGAGCAACATTTGTCAGAAGGGTTTACGCACCAGGATGCGTTATATGCTGCTGCGAATGATGTAATTGAACAACAAATTGTGGCGACCTCCATTCCTAAACGATTTTCATCGCAAATTAGAGAGATTTGGAGTTTACAGTTCAGGCTGGCAAGACGTTCAGGTACTAGAGCGCAAAGATTGTTCGAGCACCCTCGATTCCGTGCGGCCTATGATTTTCTAGGCATCAGAGCGGCAGCTGGTGAAACATCCGAGCAGGAATTGTTTGATTGGTGGACTCAGTATCAAGAAAAGGACGCTATTGATCAAGTGGCTTTCGCGAATGACGTGCGAACCGAAGGAAGAAAGCCCAGAAAACCGAGAAGAGGGCGCAACCCTTACCGTAAAAGAAGCAGTTCATCCGACGCGGAATAAACGGTTTGGTTGAGGCATATATCGGTATAGGTAGCAATCTGGAAAATCCCCTTTTCCAGGTCAATGCTGCCATCGAATCTTTGGCGCACCTGCCGGATACAAAGCTAGTTTCGTCTTCGTCTCTATATGCGTCAAAGCCGCAAGGGCCACAAGACCAACCGGATTTCGTTAATGCTGTCGCTAAAATAGAAACGCATATGTCCGCAACAGCGCTGTTAAGCGCTTTGCAGGCTTTGGAACAAGAACAAGGGAAAGTGAAGAAACGCCACTGGGGAGAAAGGCTGATTGATTTGGACATTCTCCTGTATGGTTCCATGACCATCCAAACATCCGAATTAGTGGTGCCTCACCCAGAAATGCAGTCGCGAGACTTCGTTTTGCTCCCATTAAGAGAGTTGGCTTCTGATATCCCTGTTTTGGGAAGTGTGGACGCTCTCATCAAAGAACTGAAAGAAACGTTTGTTTTTCCGCTAAATACATAGTCCTCAAACCTTTAAGAGAGCCTAACTATGACTACGAAGAAAAAAATGACCTTATCCCGTCTGAAAAAGATGAAGATGGCAGAGGAAAAAATTGTCTGTTTAACGGCTTATGATGCGACGATGGGATATTGGCTAGACCAAGCCGGCGTGGATGTTATTTTGGTCGGCGACACACTGGGAATGGTGGTGCAAGGCCATCAAACAACTTTGCCCGTCACCTTGCAAGAAATGGTCTATCACACGCAAATGGTGCAGAGAGGGAACCAGCATGCATGGTGTGTGGCCGACTTTCCTTTCATGTCTGATATTACCATTGAAAAAGCGTGTGAGTCAGCTGCAATGTTGATGAAAGAAGGTCATGCGAATATGGTGAAGCTAGAAGGCGGTTCACCGAGAACGCTCTCAATTATTGAACGTTTATCTGAGTTGGGGGTGCCTGTATGTGGTCACTTAGGTTTGTTGCCTCAATCAGTGGAGAAAAATGGCTATCGCCGAGCAGGAAAGGACGAAGCTTCTGCCAAAATATTGCTGGAGAATGCTATTGCACTAGAGAAGGCAGGGGCAGAAATGTTGGTGCTGGAATGCGTTCCAGACTATCTTGCAGGGGACATATCGAGAGCAACAAGCATTCCTGTGATTGGTATTGGATCAGGCGGTGAAAGCGATGGGCAGGTATTGGTATTGACGGATATCTTAGGGACTTCTGTAGGCGGTGTTCCTCCTTTTGCAAAGAACTATCTAGTGGGTGCAGGTTCGATTCAGCAAGCCATACAGAATTATGTCGACGAAGTTCGTAGCAAGAAATTCCCTGGGTAGTTATGAGAGCAGGGAGTCAATACGGATGCTGAAAGTAGAGACAATCAACGCTGTTCGAGAACAAGTTGCCCTGTGGAAGCAAGAGGGACTAAAAGTTGGTTTTGTGCCGACAATGGGCAATCTTCATGATGGGCATTTAAGCCTTGTAGAAATGGCGAAGGAAAATGCGGATAAAGTCGTTGTCAGCATTTTTGTGAACCCGCTTCAGTTTGGCCCAAATGAAGACTTTGGTAATTACCCTCGTACTTTGCATGCAGACTGTGAAAAGCTTAGCGCATTAAACGTCGATATAGTGTTTTTACCTTCAGTAGAAGAAATGTACCCAGAAAAGGGTATGGACACTTTGGTAAAGGCTTCTGGAGTTCTAGGTGCCTTGTGGGAAGGTGCATCTCGCCCAGGGCATTTCGATGGTGTAACGACTGTTGTGACTAAGCTGTTTAATATTGTTACCCCGGATGTTGCGGTTTTTGGACAGAAAGATTTTCAGCAGTGGCGTATCATCAAGCAAATGGTGGTTGACTTGTCTATGAGTGTCAACATTCTCAGAGCCCCCATCGGAAGGGGGGTGGATGGTCTGGCGCTGAGCTCGAGAAATCAGTATTTGTCGGAAATGCAGCGACAAGTTGCACCAAAATTATTCGTTACCTTGCAAGATATTGCTTCTGCTGTTGAATCAGGTAATAAGCTGTATAGAGAGTTAGAGGCCGCAGCAGAAAAACAATTGCTGGCCTATGGCTTTGATGCTGTTGATTATATTAGAATTGTAGATGCAGATACGTTAAAACCCGTAATGGAAAAGAATGATGGCTTGGTTATTCTAGCAGTGGTTCGTTTGGGGTCTACGCGCTTGCTGGATAATATTTGCCTTGACTAGTTCTGATCTGAACTTTGGGATTGTAGAGAAAGCATGAATTTTTCAACATTTATTGGGCTGATTGTCGGCATCGTCATTGTGCTTTGGGCGATGTCGATGGGTTCGTCCATTTTGATTTTCTTTAATATTCCAGGATTGATGATTGTTTTTGGCGGCACCGTTGCCGCGACTATGATTCGTTATTCACTCAAAGAAGCCATCTATTCAATTAAGATGTCCTTTCGCATTTTAATGCCATCAACAGATATTCAAGATAAAGAAGAGCTGATTGAGCTCACTGATCAATTGGTGAGATCTGCAAGACAAAACGGTATTGTTTCGCTAGAAAAGATAGAAGTTCGCAATGAATTCTATCAATATGGTGTAAGAATGCTGGTGGATAATTACCCCAGAGAATTGGTGCGTCAAACCCTCAAAGAAGAAAACCGTTTGTTGGTCGAAAGAGCCCAAACAAGTGCAGGTGTGTTCAGCTCAATAGGTGGGGCTGCGCCTGCTTTTGGTATGATTGGAACACTGGTTGGGTTAGTGCAGATGTTGTCGAATTTATCAGATCCATCTTCTATTGGTCCTGCAATGGCGGTAGCTATGCTGACGACGCTCTATGGTGCGATGATTGCCAATTTATTCGCACTTCCTTTAGCGGATAAGATCGCTGTCTGGGGGCAGGAAGAATCAATTCGCCAGCAAATGATTATTGATGCGGTTGATTTTATCGCTAAAGGGCTGCACCATAGCATGCTGCGCGATGTTTTATCTCCATACTTGGATAAGAAGCCGAACTTCGATGAGGAAGTTGTCTGATGGCTAAAAAAACGAAGCCATGCCCAGAGTGGATGGCGACGTTTGCCGACCTGATGTCATTGCTGATGGCTGTTTTTGTGTTACTTTTTTCCATGTCAACCATCGATGCTAAAAAATATGAATCCCTAGTTGAGTCTTTGACCAATGCCCTTGGATTTGGTGTCGGTCTTTCTCCTTCTCAAGTTGAATATTTCAATGCCACCAAGGATGAGGCTAAAAAAACTTCGATTGTGAATAAGCCGCAACAGCAGGTAATAGACGAGCTTCATCCTTTATATGAGAGCTTGATTAAAACCTATGCGCTGGGGCGTCACACGGACAGTCCAGAGAAGAAAATCGATGTCAGTATGGATTTGCAAAAACGGCAAATAAAAGTCTTGCTGCCCGAGACCATTTCCTTTTCGCCAGGCAGGGCAGACTTGAAGACGGAAAGTTTTGCGGAGCTAGATAAGTTGCGTCCCTATATTACAAATAAGGCTACTGTGAAAGTAATCGGTCACACTGATAAACGTGCAGTCACAGGTGGTCGATTCAGAAGTAACTGGGAGCTTTCTAGTGCTCGTGCCGCGGCGGTAGTGGAAAAACTGATTGAAGATAAAATTGTGATGCCAAAGCAAGTTGAGGCGATTGGTGTTGCTGACACACAGCCCATTAGTAATGAGGAAACAGAAGCAGGCTTTGCGAAGAACCGTCGTGTCGAGATTGTTATTATCCCGAAAGCGGAACCATGAACACTAAGCAGTGTGTTGCTGCATTTGTACCGGGATGCTGTTACGCGTGTTTGTGATTTTATTGTCTTTATCGAAGTAAACCAGTACTGGCTTGAAGTTATCGGCTTCTTGCGCATCCATCGTTGCATAAGTCGCAATAATCAATAAATCGCCAGGTTGGGCCTTGTGAGCCGCAGCACCATTAACCGAGATGATACCTGAGTGCCTTTCAGCGCAGATAGCGTAAGTTGTAAATCTTTCCCCATTATTAACGTTGTAGATTTGAATTTGCTCGTATTCACGAATACCTGCGACATCTAATAGGTGAGAATCAATTGCGCACGACCCTTCGTAGTCTAGCTCCGAATGCGTGGTGGTGACTCTGTGAAGTTTAGATTTAAGCAGGGTAATTTGCATATTTACAATCGCTAATTTTGTGGGTTTTAAACAACAGGCGGCTAATTATACAGAAAATTTTCTTTAAAGTTAATAAGGCCGTTTTATAGATTTTCAAGGGCGCGCCGAAATGTTGTATTTTGCAAAACATCTCGGCTCATCATAACGGAAGCCGTTTTACCCCGTGTTTCTCATGCCAGCAGCAATTGCATTGATGCTGTTCAGTAGAGGCGTTACCCAGACTTCGCGCTCTTCATCGGTCAGGTCTGGATTTTTGTAGCGTTTAAGAATCGCAACTTGTATGTTGTTTAGCGGTTCAAGATAAGGCGTTCTTCTCATTAGCGATAAAGCGATTTGAGGGGTTTCCGCCATTAAGTATTCATTGCCACTGATGTTCAAGTTAGCTTCAACTGCACGTGTATGTTCATCCGCAATCATGTGGTAGATTTTTTGTGCAGTTTCTTGATCCGTACCTAGTTCACTGTAGCTCTTACCGATAATCAAATCGGTTTTGAATAATGCCATTTGGATATTACTTACCAAACCTCTAAAGAAAGGCCAGTTTTCATACATGTCTTTCAGCTGCTTGTCACCATGATTATTGGACCAGTTAGCCAAAGCAGTCCCCGTTCCGTACCATGCTGGGAAAGTAAGTCTAGCTTGCGCCCAACCAAAGACCCAAGGAATTGCACGGATAGAAGATTTGGATAGGTTTCCTTGCTTTCTATGCGATGGTCTTGAGCCAATGTTCAATAAGCCGATTTCGGTAACAGGGGTCGCTTCGTAGAAGAACTTAAAGAAACCATCGGTGTGGTCAGTGAGTTCTCTGAAAGCATGCTCACCTTGTTTCGCCAATTGCTGCATGGTTGAAAGGAATTCTGGGTCGTCTTCTTTGGTTTCTCTAACCAAGCATTTACTAGCTTTCATTAACCCGGTGACGCCAAGAGAAATTTCATACATAGCAGTTTCAGCATTGCTGTATTTGTACGACAATACTTCCCCCTGCTCTGTGAACTTGATTTGCCCACGAACAGTGCCTGTTGGCTGGGACAGAATAGCGTTATGCGTTGGTCCGCCTCCGCGCCCAACCGTGCCACCACGACCATGGAACAAGCGGCAGTCAATACCGTATTCGTCAGCAAGTTTCATGATTTGTTCTTGTGCTTGATAAAGTGTCCAAGCTGAAGACAGGTTACCACCATCTTTTGCAGAGTCAGAATAACCTAGCATGATTTCTTGCAGATTCCCCGACACTTTTAGAAGGGCGTGGTAAGTTGGGTTATCGAATAGTGCGGTTGTAACTGGGACGATGTGCTCCAAGTCTTGAATGGTTTCAAACAATGGAGAGATACGGATTTTACAATAAGGTTCGCCAGCGTTGTATCCTGCTAGACCCGCTTGGTGAGCAAGGAACAGGACTTCCATGACATGACTTGCTTCGTGTGTCATGGAGATAACATAGTTGTTGAAGGCTTTTGGACTGATTTCTTCGCGCATTCTGCGGATGACGTGGAAGACTTCCAAGACTTCTTTTGTCATTTTATTCAGTGCCAAGTGCTGCGTATCGATGATTGTCGGTGAAGAAATATGCTTGGAAAGCAGGTCAATACGTTCAGCTTCAGAAAGTTGTTCGTAGTTGATGCCTAGGTGCGACAATAGGTCTGAAACAGCATCGGTGTGAACGGTTGATTCTTGACGAATGTCGAGTCTCATCAGATAGAAGCCGAAAGTCTGAGCAAGACGGATAAGATCTTTCAAATCTGCATCAGCGACTTCTTGGTCACCGTGACCGCATAGCGATTCGTAAATCAGCTCTAAATCGTCAATAAACTCTTCTTCACTGTTGTAGCAGAATGGTGATTTCTCAATAGGATCGTCGTTAAGCTGCGCTTCAACATAGGCAATGTTTTGCTGAATACGACCACGCATTAAATAGAGGAATCGACGGTAAGGCTCATCGATAAAGCGTGATGAACGCTTGTGGAAAACCAGTTCCATTAGGTCCGCATCAATAATTGTCGTTTTATTGAGAATTTCTTGTTTAATCTCTGTTAAATAACGAGATTGAGTCAGTTGGCTACTCAATTGGAAAATGCGTTTTTCATATTCGTAAAGCACGGCACGCGCTTGCATCAATAGTGCGTTTACCGTGGTTTTGTGCGTAACAAAAGGGTTTCCATCACGGTCACCACCAATCCAAGAACCAAATGTTAAAAAGTTTGGTGTTGGGATGTTGTCGTCAGGGTAGTGTCTGGCAAGGGCGCGCTCCATATAGCGATAAACGGTTGGAATCGCTGCAAATAGAGATTGCCTGAAGTAATAGATACCGTTACGAATCTCGTCTTCTACGGTCGGTTTAATGCGTCTTACTTCGTCTGTACGCCAAAGTACCTGAATTTGGTATTGTAGCTTTTTGATAACTTCTTCTTGCGCATAAGGATTTTGGTAGTTTTCCGCTTCGTTAAGCTCACCTAATGTTAAGAAAATGCGGCGAAGGTTGTCCATAACTGCACGTCTTTTAGATTCTGTAGGGTGTGCAGTGAAAACGGGGATGTAGTTCAGTTTTCCAATTAAGGTTTTTACTTCGTCAGCAGTCAAGCCGTCTTTCTTGAACTCTTCGATAGTGTTGAGGACAGAGCCCATCCATAAAGGGCCATCAGATTTTAACTGGCTTTGACGCTCATGGAATTGATGCTCTTCTTCAGCTAGGTTGACTAGGCTGAAGTAAAGATTGAATGCGCGAATAATTAGGATTAAGTCTTCAGGATTTTGCTCTTCAATAAATGCCTTTAATTCAGCTCTTAAAGCCGGATCTTCATTGTCATGAAGTTTAATGTAGCCTTTACGCAATTTCTCAACAGCATTCAGAATATCTTTACCTACCTGTGTTTCAATCACTTCACCTAGAAGTGAGCCCAGTAGTTTGACACGCGATCTGAGTTGCTTATCTCGAAGTTCCTTTGCCATAGTTATCCTATTAAAAATAAAATTGAAATCATTGAAAAAAATTATACCGTATTCTACGGATTTTTGGAGTTGGATTTGATGCTACAAGCTCCAACGATTATGCACCCAGAGATATTGAGAAGGGTTTTGACGAATCTCATCTTCGTAGAGTTTGTGGAGCCTTAGAATGTCTTCATAGTCATTTCCAGAAGGAAAGTTTTCTAGCGGCGCATGAAAATACATTTCATAGCGGACGCCGTTTCTTCGGGTAAAACAAGGAATGACTTTGGCATGCCCTAGTTTCGCAAGTTTTGTTATGCCAGGATTGGTTGGCGCAGGCTTGTTAAAAAAAGGAACATCAATACTGCCTTGACCATTGTACTTTTGATCAGGTGCTATCCATAAAACTTGGTTAGAACGGAGTGCTTTTAACATGATTTTGGTATCTGTGTTCAGTAATGGCGACACTTTTTTTTGTATGGTGCTCGTGATATTTCTTGTTCTTGCCTTTGTAATCAAATATTCCAATAGAGGATTGTCATGCTTTCGGTATATAGGGCTGTAATCCATTACGAATGACAACATAAGTCCTGACATTTCCATCGTGGTAAAGTGCGGAACTAAAAGTAGAATGCCGTGCTCTTTATTGTTGTTGACATGCTCAAGACCATGGTAGGAAAAGTATTTCAATTCATTCTGGGTTTCAGATTTCCGATGTTGTCCCCAAGCGGTGATTGAAATTTCGATCAGCCCTACACCGAGCGATTTAAAGTGCTCTTTAAGTAAAAGCTTTATGTCGTCAGCTTTTTTATCTGGAAATGCGATTTCTATATTTTTCATCGCTCTGTTTTTTCGACTGCCAGCGATGTAAAACAAGAGAAGTCCTAGAGTTTCTCCAAAGCGAATTTTTGCTTTATATGGTAGAAACCCTACTAGTCGAAGTATTCCGTAAACAATCCAAATCCCCCAAAACCTAGGGTGCAGGAAGCTGGTTTGAAAGGTTGTAGAGCTTTTACTTGGTGAGCTCATCTAAAGACCCTTTTTGATATAGATTGGCATAACTGCCTTCTTGAGATAGAAGAAACTCGTGCGTTCCTTTTTCTACAAGTTGTCCCTGGTCTAAGACAATAATTTGGTCGGCACTTTCAATCGTCGAAAGCCTGTGAGCAATGATAATCACCGTTCTGTTTTCGCGTAGTTTATCAATCGCTTGCTGTACCATTGATTCTGATTGGTTATCAAGAGCTGAAGTTGCTTCGTCCATAATCAGGATAGGCGCATTTTTTAGGAACGCTCTTGCGATGGCGATACGTTGTTTTTGGCCCCCAGATAAATTTGAGCCTTTATCACCAATAATGGTATCCAGCCCTTCAGGTAATGAGCGAATAAAATCCCAAGAGTGTGAAGCCTTAGCAGCGTCAATAATGTCTTTTTCATCTATATCGGACAGTCCATAAGCGATGTTTGCTCTAATGGTGTCGTTGAACAGGACAACATCTTGGCTAACGAATGCAATATGCGCTCTCAAAGAAGAAAGGGAGTAATCATTTATATTTTGCTCATTAATGAATATTGCGCCATCTGAAACTCTGAAAAAACGTGCTAGTAAATTGGCAATGGTCGTTTTTCCTGAACCAGACTCACCAACCAAAGCGGTTGTTTTATTAATAGGAAAATCCAACGATAAGTTGTGAATGATGTATTTAGACCTAGGGTGGTATCTAAAGTTCACGTTGTCGAAGCGAATATTGTGACTGATGCCAGCAAGCGTTTTGGTCCCTGTATCTTTTTCATCAGGAAGATCAAGTATCTCGAAGATACTTTCTGCTGCAGCCATTCCTTTTTGAATGGTTTCATTGATATTGGTCAAGCGTCTGATAGGTTCGAAAATCATTGCCATGGCGGCAATAAATGCAATCAACTCCCCAGGCGTGAACAAGTTCTGAGCAGACATCAACGATATAACGTAGAGCACCGCTGCTAAGGCAGCGGCTGCCAATACCTGAACCAAAGGCACATTGGCGGCTGAAACTTTGATGACTGCCATCGTGTGTTTTCTTAAAGCGTCAGCAACACTATGAAACTTGTTTTCTTCATAGGCTTCAGCACCATAAATTTTAATATCTTTATGCGCAAGAATGCCTTCTTCCAAGGCTTGTGTCATGTGTCCCATGCTATTTTGCATTTCGGTACTTGAGCCGCGCATCATTCGACTTGCTCTATCAATAATAAAGCCGATAACAGGACCGATTAGCAGGATCATCAAGGTCAATTGCCATGAGGTATAAAACAGATAGCCAAGTAATCCCATAATGATTAATGTATCGCGAATTACGATAATCCAAGCTTCACTTAATGTATTACCAACTTGCAATACGTCATAGGTGATCTTGGAGGTTAGTTTTCCCGAACTGTATTTTTGGTAAGTACCAAGCGGAAGGCGATTTAGTTTCTTGAACATGGCATAACGAATATCAACAATTGCTTTGTGTGCAATCCATTCGCTTAAAACTTTACTGGCATACTCTGCAAAGCCTTTCACGACAAAAACCAAAAGCAAAAGTAGTGGGATTTGAGTGATTGATTGAGGGTCTTTGGCTATAAGGGTGTCATCTACAAGAGGTTTTAATAATGCAGGCATCAAGGGTTCCATGCCTGCAGCGACGACAAGCGCAAGTAGCATCGGAATAATCGTTTGCCAATAGGGTTTGATAAAGCCCAGAAGACGAGAGTAGAGTTTTAGCGTTGTTGTTTTTTTCATGGCATCTATTCTCTATTCCCGGTGCAGGATTTTGTTGACGATGAACTTTCCAACTTTGTTTGCTTTGAAAGACTTTGCAAGTTGTTCATAGTCGTAAACATCGGTCAGCCACGTTTCAAACTCAATCTCAGGATGAGTCTTATGGAAATCAATATAGCTCTGGAAAAAGAAATCTAAAATTCCTGTTTCAGCCCATTTAATATGACCTTTCCAAAGAGTTAATTCTTTAACTGCAGACTCAATGGGTACGTTTTCGTGGAAGTGCAAATAGAGTGCGCTGACCAGACCCGCACGGTCAGCACCTGACTTACAATGGAAGAGTACAGGATACTCAATTTTCGTTAATTGCTCTTTCAAAGAAAGTACTTCTTCAACTCTTGGTGCATCTCTAGAAGAAAAGCGGGTTGTGAGAAGTTCTATGCCGTATTTCTGGCAGGCTTCTAGTTCCAGTTTGTACTGCCCTGAGAAATCATCTCCATTAAAGCTAGAGCGGTTGTTTCCTCGAATGTTAAGGATGGTTTTAACGTGGTACTTTTTCGCGAGCTTTTTGACGAAAGCAGGGGAAGGGTGGTTGCTGCGGTATGCGTCATGACCCACTTTATGAAAATTTCGATAGAAGAGACGAAGGATTTCGTGGTCGACTATCCAAGCTTCAAAGTAAGCGAGAAATCTACCCCATTTCGTATTTAATTGATGCATTTAGGTTGCGGCGATAGTTGAAAAAGTTGGCGGTATTTTACTATTTGCAGCATGGGATTGGAAATTATCTCGGCTAAATCTTGAACAACCCCTTAATAAATAAGTGTTAAAATTCTGAGATTATTGAAAAACAGTTAGTTTTAGGGTTGTTCATGATTGTAGTAACAGGCGGTGCCGGATTTATTGGTTCTAATATCGTTAAGGCTTTGAATGAGCAGGGTATTGCCGATATCTTAGTGGTTGATAATTTAAAAAATGGTAAAAAATTCATTAATTTAGCTGATTGTGATTTTGCTGATTTTTTAGATAAAGAAGATTTTCAGACGCGAATTTTTGCCGAAGAAGGTCTGCCTGAAATTGAATGTGTTTTTCACCAAGGTGCTTGTTCAGCCACTACGGAGTGGGACGGTAAGTTCATGATGGATAACAATTATGAATATTCCAAAGATTTGCTGAACTTCTGTTTGAACAGAAAAATCCCTTTTCTTTATGCCTCATCAGCCTCTGTGTATGGCGATGGACCGACGTTTATAGAAAAACGTGAGTATGAAAAGCCGCTGAATGTTTATGGATTCTCCAAGTTTCAATTTGACCAATATATCCGTAGAGTTCTTCCTCATGCAGAAAGTCAGGTTGTTGGCTTTAGATACTTCAATGTATATGGTCCGAGAGAACAGCACAAAGGGGATATGGCGAGTGTTGCATTCAAACTGCATAATCAAATCTTAAAGGGCGAAAAGCTCAAACTTTTTGGTCCGTATGATGGCTATGATGCTGGGATGCAGACGCGAGATTTTGTCTATGTTGAAGATGTTGTTAAAGTCAACTTGTGGTTTAAAGATAACCCGGATAAGTCAGGGGTATTCAACTTAGGGCCAGCGGCAGCGGAACCTTTTAAAAACATAGCAGAAGCTGTGATTCAGTTTCATGGTAAGGGTGAGATTGAGTACATTCCTTTTCCAGAACACCTTAAAGGTGCATACCAAAGCTATACTCAAGCTGATAATAGCTTGCTGCGAGAAGCAGGTTATACCGGAGAATTTCACACAGTTGCCGAAGGTGTTCATAAATATCTAACTTGGTTGAGTGAAAATCCGACAACACTGAATTTTACTAAATAAAGTTTTAGAGAGTTCATGCGCATTCTGTTAATCAAAATGTCTTCTATGGGGGATGTGTTTCATGCATTCCCTGCACTTTCCGACGCGCAAGCCAATATCCCAGACCTCACCGTTGATTGGGTGGTTGAAAAGGCATTTGCTGAAATTCCAAGCTGGCATCCTGTGGTGGATAAGGTTTACCCGATTGAATTAAGACGCTGGCGTAAAACCCCTTTTAGTTCCAAAACCCGATCCGAAATAAAAACTTTCTTTGAAGAAATCAATCGCACTCAATATGATTTGGTGTTAGATGCACAAGGCTTGTATAAGAGCTTGTGGGTTGCCAAAAAAGTTGAGGCGCCAATTTATGGCATGGATTTCTCCAGCGTAAGAGAGCCCTTGGTGAGCTTATTTTACAACCACAAGATTCATGTCGGAAAAGCACAGCATGCCATCACTCGGCTTAGAGAGCTATTCTCCAAAGCACTTAATTATTCAATTTCTCCAAATTCATCAATCGCCTATGGTCTGAATACATCTGACTGGAAAAGGCCTGAGCTACCCTGGCAGTCAGAGCCTTACATGGTTTTTCTACACGGAACGACTTGGGATACAAAATGCTGGCCAGAAGAGTATTGGCGTGAGCTGCTGCACAAAATCTGCCAGGTTGGGTATAAGGTTATTTTGCCTTGGGGCTCGAAGGAAGAGCAAGAACGCTCATATCGTTTGCAACAGGGATGCGAAGGCTGTACGTGGGTACCCGAACAGCTTCTCAGTTTGAACGATATTGCAAGAATATTGAAGTTTTCAAAGGCTGTGGCTTCTGTTGATACTGGTTTGTCTCATGTCGCCACTGCGTTGGATGTGCCGATGGTCGTTTTGTACCGAGTAACCGATCCTAAA